>NZ_JACSLT010000008.1:0-162770 GCF_018618275.1 Exiguobacterium sp. s194
TCGTTCTACAACCACGAGCGTCTCCAGAAACGACTAAACGGCTTGAGCCCTGTCGAATACAGGTCTCAAGCCGCCTAGGTTGGTTTTCATTATTTGCCCTGTCTACTTGACGGGGAGCAGTTCATTTGCGAATGGTGATCAGTCTTCATATTTGGTGCCATCGAAGTGGTAGTCATGGATGAAAGTCGTCTCGTCGAAGCCATATAGTCGATCATGACGATTCAAGTCCTCAATCGTCTGAATTTCATGCATCGCCGGTTCTCCCGGTAAGGAATCGCGGGCGACGTTCAAATACCGCTCGGTGAAGTCATCATCCTCATACGGTGTCCCGTCGAATGAGAAGTGAACCGAATAGACGTCGTCCTCCAAAGCGCGAATCACGTCGAGCATCCGTTGTTTCTGTGCATCAGTGTTCGCCCAGTCCTCATGGAACATGACCGACACGTCCAAGAACTCTTTCGACTCGACGTCGAAGACGGACGTCGGGGTAGGGCGTACGGTCGTCGCAACGCCTTCATCCACACCGGTCGGCACACTCGCGCGGACCGTCTCTGCCTCCGTCAACAAATCGAGCTGCTCGAGTCGCTCCTTGAACGTGTCTTCGGCCTCTTGTTGCCAGACGTGTTCGAGCACGTTGTCATGGATCGTTTGATCAGACCGATACGTCTCGGCCCAATAGTCCCCTTCGAGTATCGGATCAGTCAGCGTGAACTCGGCCGCATAGCCGCCCATCTTCCAGTCGCGCTTGAGCGTGACCTCGACGTCCTCTCCATATGTATCTTCAATATAGGATGCGTATCGTTCTTCTTCATCTTGTTTTGCATACGTCGACCATGTCGTGCCAAGCGCGGTCACGGCGACAGCGGTCGCGACTAACCATCGTTTTCTCATTTTTGATTCACCTCTCTACCAATGTACCTGAAATGGAAGTGTCCTACCTCGGTCCAAAGTCGTATTCAATTTATTACCAAATACCTGTAAACTGAAAGTGCCCTTGAAGAACTAATATCTTTACGTGTACTAATACATATAATACACTTAAGTTACGTACACAAGAAAGGGTGTGACCCATGTTATATAAAATTGATATGAAGAGCGCGGAACCGCTGTATGAACAAATCGTCAACCAGACGAAAGCGCTCGTCATCCGTGGCATCTTACGTCCGGGGGATAAAGTCATGTCGGTGCGTGAACTCGCGACCGACCTCGTCATCAATCCGAACACGGTCAGCAAGGCGTATCAGGAACTCGAACGGCTCGGCTTACTCGAGATGCATCGCGGACGCGGGACGTTCGTGTCCGAGGACTGGATTGACCAAGACTCGCCGCGCGCGCCGATCCTTGAAGCGATCAAGAAACTCGCCATCGATTGCCATTATGCCAACATTGAGCTCACCGAAGCGCTGACGCTATTTGAGACAGAGTATAAGAAAGTAGGGGAGAACCATGCTGACAGTACAGCAACTGAGTAAGACGATCGATCGCCAGCCAGTGTTAGAAGATATCGACTTCACGGTCAACTCGGGTGAAATCATCGCGCTCGTCGGCCGGAACGGAGCCGGAAAAACGACGCTGCTCCGAACGATGGTCGGCATCATTCGACCGGATAAAGGTGATGTCCGCTACGGACCGTCAAGCATCTTTGAGAAAGCAGAGTTGAAGCGTGACGTCATCTTCGTCCCGGATTCGGCCGATGCCCTCAAACATTATACGATTAACGAAGCGGCTGCGCTCTACGAATCGATTTACCCATCGTTCAACCGATCGATTTTCAGAGAGACGCTCACTCGCTATAACATCGATAACAAGAAGATTCGCCAGCTCTCGAAAGGGCAAAAGGCGATGGTGACGCTCTCGCTCGCGTTCGCCGTCCAAGCGAAATATTATCTGCTCGATGAGCCGACGGACGGACTCGACGTCGTCGCCAAGTCGGACGTGTTGAAGTTGATGATTGCCCAAGTCGAGGCACGGAACTGTTCCATCATCGTCTCGAGTCACCAGTTACATGAGCTCGAACGAATCGCCGACCGCATCATCATGATCGAGAAGGGCCGCGTCAAGGCGATCATGTCGCTCGAGGAGGCGCGCGAGACGAGCGTCAAACTGCAAGTCGTCTTCAACGACCAAGTACCGGTCGAACTGCTCGAGCGCAAGGACATCGAAATCATCAATGTGACCGGACGCGTCGCCTTGTTCATGGCGAAAGAACGGACGAAAGAGCTCGATACGTTCGTCGATGCGCACGACCCGATGCTCGTCGAAGAAATCCCGATGTCGCTCGAAGACATCTTCCGGGTCCAATTAGGAGGTGAGGCAAGTGTCTTTTAAAGTCCTATTAAAGAAAGATTGGAAACAAGTCTCGATTTTGTGGATGTTGCTGGTTTTTCTCGGAGTGATTGCGTTCACGGTACCAGTTTGGTCACAAATGCAATACTTTGACCAGGAACTTCGTAACATTCAAGAAAATCCAGATGAATATGCCGATTGGATCGATGGGGATTCGTCTGATTTGTCCGTCCAAGACTTTTTTAATGAAAATAATGGAACAGGCTATTGGATTGGTGACTTACAATCGCTCATACCGATGGGTGGGGTATTGTTTTTATTCGTTATTTTTGGTGCTCTCATGGCATCCGTCTTGATTGGAGCAGAACGGAACAGTCAAATGTCCGATTTCACGATGTCTCTCCCGTTCACAAGGAATCAGCTTTACATATCGAAATGGTTAATTGGAACGGTAGGAATTATTGTATCGTCTGTGCTCGGTGGTACGCTCATGATAATAATGATTCGCTTCTCGGACTACGCGTTTTTAATGGAAGGAAGCACGAATCGAGTCATCGCGCTTGTCGTTCTTTTGATGCTTAGTGGTATCTCTTTCTTCTCAGCTGCTCTATGGATGGGATCGTTCGGAGGAGAATCGATTTCACAGGTGATTTGGACATTCATTGCGTTAGTCTTCCCAATTGGTTTGATTGCGCTCGTGCAAGGATCTGTCTATGCGTTTTCACAACAGTATGATTCGAGGTATGCATTCTTCGACGATTTGTTCCAGAGTACGTTTTTACGTGTTTTGTCGCCATTCTCTAACTTGGCAAACGTAGACATGTATCAATACTTTACTAACCAAGCTGAATGGCAGAAATTCTTAGCAATTGCGCCATGGAGCGCACTAGCTTTCATCGCATTATCATTTGGACTCGGCCTTTGGATGTTCAACCGAGCACCTCAAGAAAACAACGGACGATTTTTTATGTTTTCGAAATGGCTATGGCTGATCCACATCATCATGGTTCTCTGTTTCGCCATGTTAGGAGGAATCGTTCTCTCAGCATTCTCGATGCAGTCAGGTTTTGCACTATACATCGTTGGCTTCCTGATTGGCGGCTTCATCGCCCACTTGCTCGCGAAACGGTTGCTTTACCGCTTTAACTTGAAACTAAAATCGTAAGGAGGATTCTCATGAAACGGCTCAGTCTGCTCGTCGCCTTGCTCGTCATGCTCGCGGGATGCGGGGATACCCATCGACCGAACGCCTTCCAATACAAAGATTCATACGTCGGGGACAACAGCGCCGTCTCGGGCATCGCCCAGACGTTGCCGATGCATGACTGCTACAAGTCGATCGAGCTACAGACGTCGAAGCGGCCGTACGGCTTAACGGTGCGCTACAGCGACCCGGAAATCGAGCGCATCGAGCAAGAACGGTTGGCAATCCGCAACGCGGCGACGTATTTCACGCTCGTCCAAAACGCGGAAATCGTTCGCTTCGCCTTCCCGAACCGGACGTACGCATTCTCACGCCCGGAGATGGAGGCGTGGCTCGACATCGACTTCTCGACGATCAAGTGGGAAAAAGAGTTGAAGGACCGCTTGGACGAGAAAATCAGCAACGAAGAACAGACGGAAGCCTATTTCAAGAGAATCTGAACGTGTGCGGAAACTTTCATCCGCACACGTTTTTTCGATATTTTCTGAAAATTATCGGGTAAAGGGTAGATGAAAGCGTTTTCTTGGCATTATAATAGAGTTAACTGAATGACTATTCATTCCAAGGAGGAAAAGCGATGAACAAACCGTGGTTGCAAGATTATCCAGCTGACATGCCAAAAACGATTGACTATGAGGTGAAGCCGCTCTATGATGCGCTATCCCGAGCCGCGACCGATTTCCCGAACAAGACCGCCATCTCATTCATCGGCAAAGAGTTGACGTTCGCCGAAGTCGACGATGCGGCGAAACGGTTGGCGACGATGCTTCAATCGAAAGGGCTGCAAAAAGGGGACCGTGTCAGTCTGATGCTACCGAACTGTCCGCAGTTCGTCATTTCGTTCTATGCGGTCCTGTACGCCGGCGGTACGGTCGTCCAGACGAATCCGCTCTACACGGAGCATGAGCTCGAGAACTTGATCACGGACTCCGGTGCGAGCATCATCGTCACGCTCGACCTCCTGTATCCAAAATCACTTCGTGTGAAGCAGAAGACGGACGTCAAAATGATTATCACGACGAGTATCGCCGACTATCTACCGTTCCCGAAAAATAAGCTGTATCCCATCAAAGTGAAGCGCGAGAACAATATCGTCATCGATACGACAGGTTCGGTCGCGTTCAAGGACTATAAACAGTTCGATCCAATCACGCCGGTCACAGTCGACCCGAAAGAAGACGTCGCGGTGCTGCAGTATACTGGCGGGACGACGGGACTGCCGAAAGGCGTTATGCTGACCCACTTCAACTTGACGGCGAACGTCGACCAGATTTCGAACTTCTTCTATAGATATAACCGTGGTGATGAGAAACGCGTCTTATGCGTCGTGCCGTTCTTCCATATTTACGGCATGTCGTGCTGTTTGAACTTCGGGATGGCGAACGGATATGAGCTCGTCCTCGTGCCACGCTTCGACGTCACCGACGTCCTGAAGACGATCAATAAGAAGAAACCACACTTCTTCCCGGGCGCCCCGACGATGTACGTCGGTATCCTCAATGACCCGAAACTGAAGAAATACGACTTGTCGTCAATCGAGGCGTGTATCTCGGGATCGGCCCCGCTGCCGGTCGAAGTGCAGGAGCAGTTCGAGAGTATCACGGGCGGACGCATCGTCGAAGGCTACGGCTTGTCGGAGACGTCACCGGTCACGCATGCGAACTTCTTATGGGATAAACGGATTGTCGGCTCGATTGGGGTGCCGTTGTCGGACACTTCTGCTAAAATTGTAAAGGCAGATGGAGAGACGCTGGCTGATATCGGCGAGATCGGGGAAATCATGCTGCACGGTCCGCAAGTCATGAAAGGGTACTGGCAGAAGCCAGAAGAGACGGCAGCCGTCTTGAAGGACGGATGGCTCGCGACCGGTGACCTCGGCTATATGGGCGAGGATGGATTCTTCTATATTGTCGACCGGAAGAAAGACATGATTATCGCCGGAGGCTTCAACGTCTATCCGCGTGAGATTGAAGAAGTGCTATACGAACATCCGGCCGTCAAGGAAGCTGTCTGTATCGGCGTACCGGACCCGTATCGCGGTGAGACGGTCAAGGCGTTCATCGTGACGCGTGACGGCACCAGCGTGATGGAAGAAGAGCTCGACAAGCACTGTCGCGAGAAGCTCGCAGCGTATAAAGTACCGAAGCTGTATGAGTTCCGGGAAGAGTTGCCGAAGACGTTCGTCGGTAAGATTTTACGTCGTGTCCTCGTCGACGAAGAGAAAGCGAAACAAGTGAAACAAAGCAGTTGACACAAGCGTGTCACATGATAGAATAATAAATGAATGAACCATCATTCATTTTTAAGCAGCGGTAAGGAGCTTGGGTGTTTATGACAAAGAATGGATCAAAAAGTGACCGCATTATCGATGCGGCAGTGAAAGTGATTGCGGATCATGGCTATCACGGTGCAAAGGTGACGGCCATCGCCAAAGAGGCGGGCGTCGCCGACGGAACGATTTATCTGTACTTCAAAAACAAGGAACATCTGTTGATTGAATTGTTCCAGACGAAGATGGGCCTGTTCATCGACTACTCGAAACAACAAATCGAGCGGGAGACGACGGCCGGCGACAAACTGTATCAGTTGATCGAGTCGCACTTGAAGCAACTATCGGCCGATTACGACCTCGCCGTCGTGACGCAAATCGAGCTCCGGCAGTCGAACTTGGCGCTCCGTCAAAAGATTAGCGAAGTGCTCAAACCGTACTTGAACTTAATCGATGCGGTCGTACAACACGGAATCGACACCGGCGAATTCGATCGCGATCTCGACTATCGACTCGCTCGGCAGATGATTTTCGGCACGATCGATGAAGTGGTCACGAGTTGGATGGCGAGCGGCTTCAAGTATGACTTGATGTCGACGCTACCGAAAGTACACCATATGTTAAAAAAAGGGCTTGCTTAACCGTAAGCCCTCTCGCTAGCTCAAAAAATGAACGCTGATTCATGAATGATGGTGCGAACAACTTATAAGGGGGAACTACGATGAATATTTTTGTATTGCTGAAGCGTACGTTCGATACAGAGGAAGCGATTCAGCTCGAGAATGGGGAAATTCAAGAAGACGGCGCTGAGTTCATCATCAACCCGTATGACGAATATGCGGTCGAAGAAGCCATCCGTAAGCGTGACGATCTCGGGGGAGAAGTCACGGTCGTGACGGTCGGACCGGAAGACGCGGACAAAGAACTTCGGACGGCGCTCGCGATGGGAGCGGACAAAGCGGTTCGCATCTCGATCGAGGATGACGTCGAGGACGCAGACCATGTGACGATTTCGAAAGTGCTCGCCACGTACTTGAAAGAGCAAGCACCAGATCTCATCTTCGCGGGGAACGTCGCCATCGACGGCGGTAGCGGCCAAGTCGCACCACGCGTCGCTGAACTGTTGGACATGAACTACGTGACGACGATCACGAAGCTCGACATCGACGGCACAACGGCGACGGTCACACGCGACGTCGAAGGGGACACTGAAGTGATCGAAGTGGCGCTCCCGCTCCTCGTGACAGCGCAGCAAGGATTGAACGAACCGCGTTACCCGAGCCTTCCAGGCATCATGAAGGCGAAGAAGAAGCCACTCGAAGAGCTCGAACTGTCGGACATCGACCTCGATGAAGACGAGATCGAAGCGAAAATCGAGACGATCGAACGTTTCTTGCCGGAAGAGAAGAAAGCTGGGCGCATCCTTGAAGGGGATACGTCGTCACAAGTGAGCGAGCTCGTTCAATTACTTCGCACGGAAGCCAAAGTCATTTAAGGGGGACACATAGATGAAAGCTTTAGTACTCGCAGAAGCGCGTGAAGGCGCGTTACGGAACGTATCATTTGAAGCAATCGCCGCAGCGAAGCAATTGACGGACGACGTGACGGCGGTCGTCATCGGGGATGACGTCAAAGCACTCGCGACGGAACTCGGGGAGTACGGCGCGGGTCGCGTCCTCGTCATCGAAGATGAGCGTCTCAAGCACTACACGCCGGACGGTTATGGGCAAGTGCTCCGCCAAGTCATCGACCAAGAGTCACCGGACATGATCGTGCTCGGTCATACGGCACTCGGGAAAGACATTGCCCCGAAACTCGCGGCGCGTCTTGACGCAGGTCTCATTAGTGACGTCGTCTCAATCGAAGGGTCAGGCAAAGACGCCGAGTTCGTCCGCCCAATCTATTCAGGGAAGGCGTTCGAGAAAGTGAAGTTCAAAGACTCAGTCATGTTCTTCACGATCCGCCCGAACAACATCGACGCACTTCCGCGTACGGCCGGGGTGAGCGCTACGGTCGAGACACCGAGCGTTGAACTGAAAGACCTCGCCATGATCGTCAAAGAAGTCGTCCGCAAGGCGACGGGGAAAGTCGATTTGACGGAAGCGAAAGTCATCGTCGCCGGTGGCCGTGGTGTCAAGAGCGAAGACGGCTTCAAGCCGCTCGAAGAACTCGCTGAACTGCTTGGCGGTGCCGTCGGTGCTTCACGTGGAGCATGTGACGCCGACTATTGCGACTATGCACTTCAAATCGGTCAGACGGGGAAAGTCGTCACGCCGGACTTATATATCGCCTGCGGCATCTCGGGCGCGATTCAACACTTGGCTGGGATGAGCAACGCCAAAGTCATCGTCGCCATCAACAAAGACCCGGAAGCGAACATCTTTAGCGTGGCCGATTACGGCATCGTCGGCGACTTGTTCGACGTCGTCCCACTCCTGACGGAAGAGTTCCGCAAACACCTCGTCAATAGCTGATATGCAGAACGTTTGGGGAAACGTACCCTCCGTGGTATACTCTGAACATGAAATGCATGAGAGTGATTCATTCGGCTCTCACATCTTACTGGGGAGGTATTTACCAAATGGCTATTAAACACGCAACGACTCAAACATTTGAACAAGAAGTAAAAGAGGGCGTCGTCCTCGTCGATTTCTGGGCAGCTTGGTGTGGACCGTGCCGCATGATCGCACCGGTACTCGAAGAGCTTGACCAAGAGATGGGCGACCAAGTCCAAATCGTTAAACTCGACGTTGACGAGAACCCAGAAGTAGCGGGCGCTTTCCAAATTCAAAGTATCCCAACACTTATGATGTTCAAAGACGGACAACCTGTTTCGAAAACAATGGGCTTCCAACCAAAAGAAGCACTCAAAGAGTTTATCGCAACAGCACAATAATCACGTACAGCCGACCGGGCAACTGGTCGGCTGTTTTTTGTTGGGCGTGTTAGGGAAGAAGGAGTTTAGTCGTTTCGCATGGAATATCAACGGTTAAGGTTCGGTACGGATTGAGGGCGAGAATTCGGAAAAATCACCACCTGAAAACGCATACATATAGAGTGCGATTGTAATTTTTTTTCGTCGCTTTTTGTCGACTCCCTTCATATTTAACAGTTCGGGAGAAATCGGGGAGGCGTCAAAATACGCGAAGGTTTTATCATGGAAACAGACTGAAAATTTACGCTATACTCATGAAGAAGACGTGATGGCGTCAAATGACCTTAATAATTAAGCCATCGTTTGTAAGACTCTGTTCGAAGGAGGAATTTTCTTGTCGGTGTTACATTTAGCTATCTTATTGCCGCTTCTCGCGGCACCGTTCATCCCGTTCTTGTTCCGGGCGCTGAAGCGAATCCATACGGGTTGGTTCGTGTTAATCGTTCCGGTCGTCCTATTCGTGTACTTCTTCCGCTTCATCGGAATCACGAGCGCGGGAGACGTCGTGACGGAAACGGTCGAATGGATGCCATCGCTCGGCATCAACTTCACGGCCTACGTGGACGGGCTCGGACTTTTGTTTGCCCTCCTGATTACAGGGATTGGGGCGCTCGTCGTCCTTTATTCGATTTATTACTTGAATAAAGACAAAGAGTCGCTCGGTCATTTTTATGTGTATCTGCTCTTGTTCATGGGCGCGATGCTCGGTGTCGTCCTTTCGGACAACATGGTCGTCATGTACATGTTCTGGGAACTTACGTCGATTTCGTCGTTCCTATTGATCGGGTACTGGTACGAGAAAGAGCGCTCTCGCTACGGGGCGCGTAAATCGATGCTCATCACCGTGTTCGGTGGTCTGTCGATGCTCGGGGGGATCGTGATTCTCGAGTCGATCGTCGGCTCGTTCAGCATCCGCGACATGGTCGCCAATCAGGCGGTGATTGCGGACAGCCAGTTCTTTATCGCGGCGATGATACTCATCTTGCTCGGAGCCTTCACGAAGTCGGCACAATTCCCGTTCCACATCTGGTTGCCGGACGCGATGGAAGCGCCGACCCCGGTCAGTGCGTACCTCCACTCGGCGACGATGGTCAAGGCCGGTCTCTATCTCGTCGCACGGATGAGCCCGGTGTTCCAAGAGTCACCGATTTGGCTATGGACCATCGCCGCGGTCGGGACGTTCACGTTGTTCTGGGGCTCGTTCAATGCGGTCAAACAGACCGATTTGAAAGGGATTCTCGCCTTCTCGACGGTCAGTCAGCTCGGTCTGATCATGTCGCTCCTCGGCCTCGGTGCCGCGGCGCTACATTATGACGGGATGGATGACAACATCTATATGGTCGCGACAATCGCCGCAATTTTCCATTTGATTAACCATGCGACGTTCAAAGGGTCGCTGTTCATGATGGTCGGAATCGTCGACCACGAGACGGGGACGCGTGACATCCGCAAACTCGGCGGTCTCATGACCGTCATGCCGATCACGTTCACGATCGCCGTCATCGGTTCGTTGTCGATGGCAGGGTTACCGCCGTTCAATGGCTTCCTCAGTAAAGAGATGTTCTTGAAAGCGACGACGAAAGTGTTCTCGATGGACTTCTTCGCACTCGATACGATCGGCATCTTGATTCCGGTCGTCGCGTTCATCGCGAGTGTGTTCACGTTCATCTACAGTTTGATCATCTTTACACGGACGTTCATGGGCAAAGCCCAGTTCGACAAGTTGCCGAAACAGCCGCACGAGGCACCAATCGGGATGCTCATCCCGCCGGCGATTCTTGCCATCCTCGTCGTCGTTCTCGGTTTCGTGCCGAACGTCTTATCGAACTCGCTCATCAAGCCGGCCGTCGAATCGATTTATCCGACGCTCGTCGCGAGCGGGCAAGAAGTCAAAGTAGACATCTACTTCTGGCACGGATTGACACCGGAGCTGTTCATGACGATCGGCGTCATCTTGCTCGGGACGCTCATGTTCTATACGATCAACAAGTGGATGGGCATCTATAACCGGATTCCACACCGCCTGACGCTCAACGGCATGTATGACGGGACGCTCGTCTGGTCGAACAAGGCGGCGTACCGCTTCAAAGATAACTATATGACGGGCTTCATCCGCTCGTACTTGGTCTACATCTTCTTGTTCTTGTCAGGCATGATGTTGTTCTCGATGTATTGGTTCGATTTGTTCAACTTCTCGTTCGGCAAGATGGAACCTGTCGCACCGTATGAATACGTCCTCGGGGCTGTTGTCATCTTGGCATCAATCGCGATTCTGTTCATGCGTTCGCGCCTGCCATCGATCATCCTGCTCGGTGTCGTCGGGTATTCGGTCGCGTTGTTCTTCGTCTTCTTCAATGCACCGGACCTGGCCTTGACGCAGCTCGTCATCGAAACGGTATCGGTCGCGCTGTTCTTGCTCGTCTTCTACCATATGCCGGAGATCAGCAAGAAAGAAGTGCGCGTGAAATTCAAAATCGAGAATGCGATCGTCTCGATAATCGTCGGGGTGACGGTCATGCTCCTCAGCTTCATGGCGCTATCGAACCGTTCCCTGTCGTCAATCTCAGAGTACTATAAAGAAAATGTCTATGATTTAGCAGCCGGGAAAAACATGGTCAACGTCGTCCTTGTCGACTTCCGGGGCTTTGATACGTTGTTCGAGATCGTCGTCCTTGCCATCGCGGCCATCGGGATTTACACGATGATCAAATTCAGAACGACAGAACGTACGAAAGGAGCACGCGAACATGAACCGAAAAAATGATCAAGTCAATGACGTCATCTTACAGACGGCCGCGGTGATCATCTTCTTCATCATCATCGTGTTCTCGATCAATCTCTTCTTCGCCGGGCACTACTCGCCGGGCGGAGGCTTCATCGGTGGTTTGATGACGGCAGCTGCGCTCGTATTGTTGCTCCTTGCCTTTGATTCGAAAACGCTCGCCGACGTGCTTCCGTTCGACTATCGCAAGATGACGGCGCTCGGTCTCGCCATCGCGTTACTGACGTCGCTTCACAGCATCTTCTGGGACCGTCCGTTCCTGACGCATGCGTATGGTAAGTTTGACTTGCCGCTCTTAGGCGAACAGACGCTTCACACGGCGATCGCCTTCGACCTTGGTGTTTACCTTGTGGTCATCGGTGTGACGATGACGATCATTCAAACGATTGGAGAGAGTGAATAATGGAAATCTTCGTTAGCATCATCATCGGTGTCTTGACGATGAGCGCTGTCTATATGATTCTCTCAAAGAGTTTGTTGCGCATCATCATCGGCACCGGCCTGCTCAGTCACGCCGCCCACTTACTCGTCTTGACGATGGGCGGATTGAAAACCGGAGCGGCACCAGTCCTCGTCGACGGGGTGACGGAATATACCGATCCGCTCCCGCAAGCGCTCGTCTTGACGGCCATCGTCATCAGCTTCGGGGTGACCGCGTTCTTCCTAGTGCTCGCGTATCGGGCCTATCAAGAACTGAATACGGATAATATTGAGGAAATGAAAGGAACGGAATCGAATGATTAACTTACCGATCTTTCCGATTGTCATCCCGGCGCTTGCGGCCATCATCCTCCTCTTCGCGCCGAAGCAGATTCGTCTGCAACGCGGAGTGGCACTCGGGGCTTTACTTGTAACGTTCGCAGTGACGGTGCTGCTGATCTTCACCGTGTCACAGGACGGCATCTTGACCGTCAATTTAGGAAACTGGCCGGCACCGTTCGGGATCACGCTCGTCTCGGACATGCTGTCGGCATTGCTCGTCGCCACGTCGACGTTGATCGTCTTCTTCATCGTCTGGTTCGCGACCCATTACTTCTCGGACGCGTATGAGTCGAACTACGTCTATGTCGCGATGCTTTTCCTCCTAGTCGGGGTGAACGGTGCCTTCACGACAGGCGATATCTTCAACTTGTTCGTCTTTTTCGAAGTGTTCCTCATCTCGTCATACGTGTTGATCGTCCTCGGAGGGAAAGGGGTCCAACTTCGCGAGTCGATCAAGTACTTGCTCGTGAACGTCATCGCCTCGGCGTTGTTCGTCATGGCCGTCGCGCTACTTTACGGAACGGTCGGCACGCTCAGCTTGGCTGACCTCGCGCAGAAGATTCCGCTCGTCGAGAATCAATCCGTTCTCGTCGTCATCGGGGTATTGTTCATGATTGTCTTCGGTTTAAAAGGGGCACTCGTACCGTTACACTACTGGCTCCCGGGCTCGTATGTCGTGGCACCGACGCCAATCCTTGCTATGTTCGGGGCGCTTCTGACGAAAGTAGGGGTGTACTCGATTTTGCGGACATACACGCTCCTGTTTGATGTCGGGTCGTTCACGCAGAACTTCTTGATTATTCTCGCCGTGTTGACAATCGTCATCGGGATGATCGGCGCCATCGCCTATAATGACGTCAAATTGATCATCATCTACAACATCATGATCGCAGTCGGCGTGATTCTCTATGGGATTGCGCTCAACACGCAGACGTCGCTCGAAGGGGCGCTTTACTACTTGATTCATGACATGTTGATCAAGGCCGCCTTGTTCATGCTCGTCGGCATGATGATCGGCATCACCAAGTCTGGTCAGTTACGCGACATGGGTGGCTTGATTACCCGGTTCCCGCTGTTCGGCTGGACGTTCTTCATCGCCGCCTTGTCGCTCGCCGGGATTCCGCCGCTTAGCGGATTCTTCGGGAAACTGTTAATCGTTCAAGGTGGGGTCGCCGAGGGCAGCCTGTTCGGACCGCTCCTCATCTTGCTGTCGAGTTTGTTCGTCCTCTTCTCCGTCATCAAAATCTTCTTGTACGGATTCTGGGGAGAAGAGAAGCGTGCCTACGACGGTCCGCTCGTTCCGCACATGAAGAAACTCATCGTGCCGACGTTCTTGCTCGTCGCCGTCGCCGTGGCTTACGGGTTCGGCGCCGAGGCGATGCATCCGTTCATTACCCAGGCAATTGAACCGCTCGTGCAACCCGAAATCTATATCGATGCCGTGATTAAGGAGTGATTTAGAGATGGCTTACCAACTACTCATCAACTTTTTCCTGGCGTTCATTTGGATGTTCTTCACGGGTACGTTCACGACGAGCGGATTTCTCATCGGCTATTTGCTCGGATTACTCGTCATCTTCATGATGCGCCGCTTCTTCAAGAATACGGATTTCTATTTCATCCGCGTCTTGAAACTGCTTAAACTGTTCTTGATTTTCTGTCGGGAGCTTGTCCTCGCCAATGTCGAGGTGCTCCGGCTCGTCCTCAGCCCGAAACTGAAAATCCAACCAGGCATCTTCCGGTACCATACCGAGCTCGATGCCGGTTGGAAGGTCAGTTGGCTGTCGATGCTCATCACCCTGACACCAGGGACACTCGTCGTCCAAGTGTCGGACGACAATAAGACGCTCTATATCCATGCGCTCCATATGCCGGATAAAGAGTCGCTCAAGCAAGGCATTCACGATAACTTTGAGACGAAGATTAAGGAGGCGACCAGCTAATGTTAGATATTATTATTTACGTGGCGCTCGCCATCCTCGTGCTCGCCATGCTCGGCATGCTGTATCGGGTCGTCAAAGGACCGACGACGGCTGACCGTGTCATTGCGCTCGACTCGATCGGAATCGGCTTGATTTCCGTCGTCTCGCTGTTGTCGATTCTGCTCGACACGACGATGTTTTTCGAAGTCATCCTCTTGCTCGGGATTTTAGCCTTTATCGGAACGGTGGCGTTCTCGAAATTCCTCGAGAAGGGAGAGATCATCCAACATGACCGCAACAATGATTTATGACATTTTGACCGGTGTCTTCACAATCATCGGGGTATTCTTCACCGTCGTCGCGGCCATCGGTCTCATCCGGCTGCCGGACATCTACTCGCGGGCCCATGCGGCCTCGAAGAGTGCGACGCTCGGCGTCATGTTCGTCTTGTTCGCGGCGCTCCTGCACGTCTGGGTCGACCAGCGCATCTTTGACGCACGACTCCTGCTCGGCTTGTTCTTCGTCTTGTTGACGGCTCCGGTCGGCGGACACTTGATTGCTCGGGCGGCTCACGCCCAAGGGGTCAAGCTCTGGGACAAATCGCTCCAGGACGCCTTGCAAGAAGATAAGGATAAAGGAATCGAATGACGAAAGGCTCTTCCATCGCACGATGGAAGAGCCTTTTTTAGATGAGGTACGAAATATCGGACGCGGACGTCGGATACGCGAACTCCAAGTGTTTGACGTGTTGATGGGTCATATTGTTTTGTATAATGAATGAGAACAAGTTGATCAGTTCCGGTGCGTGTTGCCCAATCAAGTGGGCGCCGAGCACATGACCGTCCTTGCTGAGCAAGATGCGGGAGAACGCCGTCGTGTCGTTGATGCGCTCATACGTGAGGAAATGGGACAAGTCGTTGTCTTTACATTCATAGTCGATGCCTTGCGCCTTGGCCTCGTCGACCGTCAGCCCGACCTTTGCAATCGGTGGTGTCGTGAAGACGACCGTCGGGGCGGGGCGTTCGGGGAGCGGACGCGTGTTGTTGCGGAGCAGGTTGAGCGCGGCGATGCGACCTTCCTGTCCGGCGAACGGGGTGAGGGCCGGGTTGCGGCTCTTGGCGACGTCTCCGGCCGCATAGACGTTCGGATTCGTCGTCTGGAGAAACTCGTTGACCAAGACGCCGCCGTGGTCGGACTCGATGCCGGCCGCATCCAAGCGAAGTCGCTCGATGCTCGGAATCCGCCCGGTGGCGTTAAGCACGAGCCCTTCAAGGGTAGAGTCATCTGATAGTGTCACGACGTCGCCATTGATGTCGACCGGTTCGATTCCATAGCGGACATCGATCCCGATTTGAATCGTCTCATCGACAAGCCGTTTGACGACTTTACGGTCGAATGGCTTCAGCGCCCGCGACCGGACGAGGAGCGTCACGTCACATCCGAACCGGCGCAGAATATGGGCGAACTCGAAGGCGATATAACCGGCTCCGACGATGATGACGTGTTGCGGTAACACCTCAAGGTCGAAGACGTCGTTGCTCGTGATGGCAGCGTCTCCGCCGGGAATGTCGAGTGGACGCGGAATTTGCCCCGATGCGATCAAGAATTGATGCGCCGAGATTTCATGTCCTTCGATGACGATTGAGTCTTCATCGATGAAATGTGGTTCGCCTTCGAACAAATCGATGCCGTGTTCTTGCCAATGATGCATCTTCGTCGTCGGGACGGCAAAACGGTATTCGTCGACACGATGTTTGAAGGCGTGCCAGTCGAGCTTGAGTTCGCCGGTCACACCGAGCGGTTTCATTCGTTCGGCCCGGGCAATCAGCTCGGCTCCTTCCGCGAGCATTTTTTTCGGGTCACACCCGCGCTGCGGGCACGTCCCGCCGAACGTCCAATTCTCGACAATCGCAATTTGTTTACCGGCGTCACGTAACACGCTTGCGGCTTGGCTCGCTGCCGAGCCGCTGCCGATGATGATGACATCGTACCGTTTCATTCCAAAACCCTCCCTCTGAGACTTCATCAATTTTTTCCCGTCTGGAAGGAACCTAAACTGAGGTGATTGAATTTGAGTCATTCTGACCACATTAAACATAAATTGGCGCTCCTCCCGGACGAGCCCGGCTGTTACTTGCATAAGAACGAGTACGGGGAAATCATTTACGTCGGGAAAGCGAAAAATCTGAAGAACCGGGTCCGGTCGTATTTCACCGGGGCGCACGACATCAAGACGATGCGCCTCGTGGCCGAGATTCGCGACTTCGAATATATCGTCACGGCGAGTGAGCTCGAGGCGCTTCTGCTCGAGATGACGCTCATCAAAAAGCACGACCCGAAATATAACATCCGCTTGAAGGACGACAAGTCGTACCCGTATATCAAAATTACGAACGAGCCGTATCCGCGGTTGCTCACGACACGGAAGCTGAAGCGGGACGGCGGCTTCTATTTTGGGCCGTATCCGAACGCCTATGCGGCCAACGAGACGAAGCGGCTGCTCGACAAGTTGTATCCGCTCCGGAAATGCCAACCGATGCCGCGCAAGCTCTGTCTGTATTACCACATCGGGCAGTGTCTCGGACCGTGCGAGCTCGCCATCGACACGGACGAGCAAAAAGAGATCGTCCAAGAGATTCGACGCTTCCTGAACGGGGAGACGAGCGAGACGCTCGCCAAACTCCAAGTCGACATGGGACTGGCTGCCGAAGACATGCAGTTTGAACGCGCCGCCGAGCTCCGTGACCAAATCCGGGCCGTCGAATCGATTATGAACAAACAGAACATGATCACGGCCGACCCGACAGCACGCGACGTCTTTGGCTACACCCTCGACCGCGGCTGGATGTGCGTCCAAGTGTTCTATATGCGAGGCGGCAAGATGATCGAGCGCGACGTGTCCCTGTTCCCACTTCACGGGGAACCGTCCGAGGAGCTCGAGAGTTTCATCGTCCAGTTCTACGAGCAGAACGTCTTGCCGAAGGAAGTGCTCGTCCCTGAGATTGTCCGCATCGATCTTTTGAACGAGGCGATCGGCACGAAAGTGATGCAGCCGAAACGAGGGGCGAAGCGACAGTTGCTCGACTTGGCGACGAAAAATGCGGGAATCGCCTTGAACGAAAAGTTCGAGTTACTCGCTCGCGACGAAGAGCGGACGCTCCTCGCCATGCGTGAACTCGGTGAGGCAATCGGTATCCCGAACTTGTCGCGCGTCGACATCATCGACAACGCCAACATCCAAGGGGCGGACGCCGTCTCGGCGCTCGTCGTCTTCGAGGATGGCAAGCCGCTCAAGAAGGAATACCGGAAATACAAGATTCGTACCGTCCAAGGACCGGACGACTATGAGACGATGCGAGAGGTCGTGCGCCGTCGGTTCCGCCGTCTGTTGACGGAAGAGAAACGTCTGCCGGACCTGCTGTTGATTGACGGAGGCATCGGGCAATTGAATGCCGCCCTTGACGTCCTGCAAAACGAGTTCGGGCTCGACTTGCCCGTCGGCTCGTTGAAAAAAGATGACCGTCACCGGACGAGCCAGCTCTTGTTCGGGGAAGGCGGCGGGGTCGTCGAATTGAACTCACGTTCGAGCGCGTTCTATTTGCTCCAACGTATGCAAGACGAGGTCCACCGCTTCGCCATCACGTTCCACCGCAGCCTGCGGACGAAGAAGATGACGAAGTCGGTGCTCGACGATATACCGGGCGTCGGACCGAAGCGACGTCAGCAGTTGATCCGTCATTTCGGGTCGATGAAGCAGATCCGTCTCGCCTCGCTCGAACAGTTGAAAGAAGCGGGTCTGCCGGAGAAGTTGGCCGAGACCGTAATCCAATACGTCCATGAGGAGACCGATGAATGAACCGAGACGCGTTAGCCGATTTTCCAGACGAGACATCCCCTTTTATTGAACAGTTCGTGCGTGACCTTGCGGACGTGACCGACGCGATTCAACATGCGTACGTGCACGGGTCTGTGACGATGGGAGGCTTTCATCCGAGACAGAGTGACGTCGATTTACTGTTCGTGAGCGACCGAGACCTGTCGGACGAGGAGCGGCTCGGTTTGATGCGACTGTGCCTGGCGACATCGACGCAGCCGTATCCGCTCGAGTTGACCGTGATGACGGAACGAGCGTTACAAGAATGGGTCCATCCGAGTCCGTTCGAGTTTCATTATAGTGAGCAATGGCGCATGCGATTAGAAGAAATGTCAATTGATGAACTGCTCCATGAGCAACAAGGTATGACGGATCCGGATTTGGCCGCCCACCTCAAAGTCATCATGGAGCGAGGCTGTGTCTTGTTCGGGGCTCCGCTGCATGAGTTGTTGGTCGGGTTTGAGGAAGCGCACTACATTCAGGCGATTAAGGACGACGCATTAGATTGCCTGAGCTCGCTTGATAACCATCCCGTGTACAGCGTATTGAACCTCGTGCGGGTGATGGCCTACGAGACGGATGGACGTGTGCTCGCCAAACGAGAAGTGCTCGAGTGGGCGAAGCGACAATCGATTCCGACTGATCTCCTGCATGTCATTCAAAAAGCGGCAGCGGCGTATGCGGGAGAAGACAGTACGTTCTCAAGGTCGGAACTCATCGACTTTTATATCTTTGCCAATGAGCGTCTCTTTCCGTATAAAGAGATGGATGAGTTAGAGGATTAACTCAAAAAGAAAGAGCCGATGCGGTGTAAAAATCGCATCGGCTCTTCGTCATTCATACGTATCTTTTCGGTCTAGTTGGACGGTGATGTGGACGGCCTTGCGCGTCACGTCGGCATATCCTTCGGCGACGCATTGGAAACGACCCGCAATCTGTTCGGCTAAAAAGCCAGCCTCGAGCTGGAAGTAGCCCGTCGCCTTTTCTTGGGTCGCGGGTGGGGGCGTGAGCTCGAACAAGAATTTATTTCCTTTTTCTTTCAACAGCGTCAAATCTCCCCAGCCGGCCTCACTAAAGAAGGCGCTCAGTTCCTCATTGGGCATGACCGGGAACTTGCTTGCGACCCGTTTACCCGACCAATAGATGACTTGGGCGTAATCGTCCCCAAGCAAATCCGTCAACACATAATCGCGCAACAGTTCGATCGCGAAAGTGGGTTGGCTCATCGTTTCCATCTTCTTCCATCACTCCAATCTCTCTATACCATTATAACGACGAATCGGCTTTTGGTCACCGGGTATTTTGCAAAAGAATGTGTCACAAATCGGTCAGGTTGTCTTGTCATACAAAATTCACAAGAGTAGAATAGGAGACAGAAAGCTATATTTACATTTGAAAACGCTTTTATTTACAAAACGAGCCAAGGGCTCGTACAAAGGGGGAACTAGAATGGCTTCGCAGCGTGACTATTTCAGTCGTAAAGTCCATTCGCTACTTGGGGTCATCCCAATCGGCCTGTTTTTGATCGTCCACTTGTCGGTCAACTACTATATCGTCGATGGGGTGGAGTCGTTTAACAAGGCAGCAAAATTCATGGAGAGCTTACCGTACTTGTACTTCCTTGAAGTCACCATCATCGCTTTGCCGATGATTTTCCACGGCGTGTATGGCGTGTATTATGCGTTTCTCGGTTCGATTAACACGAACCGTTACTCATACGCGCGTAACTGGATGTACATGCTCCAACGCTTCACGGGCGTCTTCCTCGTCATCTTTATCGCTTGGCACGTTTGGGAAACGCGCTTGGCGAAGTTACGTGGCGTTGAAGTGAATGCGGAGATGATGCAAAACATCGTCGACAATCCGCTCATGCTTATCTTCTACATAGTCGGGATCCTCTCGGCTACGTTCCACTTCGCGAACGGTCTCTGGTCGTTTGCCATCACGTGGGGGATCACACAGTCGCCTCGTTCACAGCGCTTCATGAGCTACGTCTCAGGCGCGGTCTTCTTGGCACTATCTTTTGTCGGCATCCGTTCAATCTTGACGTTCGCTGGCATCTTGTAATAGGGGGAAAAGTACATGGCAAATCAAAGTTTGATCGTCATCGGTGGCGGTCTAGCTGGACTCATGGCGACAATCAAGTCGGCTGAGATGGGTGTTCCGGTAAAACTATTCTCGCTTGTACCGGTCAAGCGTTCACATTCAGTTTGTGCACAAGGCGGCATCAACGGTGCCGTCAACACGAAAGGGGAAGGGGATTCTCCTTGGCAACACTTCGATGATACGGTCTATGGGGGCGACTTCCTCGCCAACCAACCGCCAGTCCAAAAGATGGCGGAAGCGGCACCGAAAATCATCCACATGTTCGACCGGATGGGTGTCATGTTCAACCGGACGCCAGAAGGTCTTCTCGACTTCCGACGTTTCGGCGGCACGCTCCATCACCGCACGGCTTACGCCGGTGCGACGACAGGGCAACAGCTTCTTTACGCACTAGACGAGCAGGTCCGTCGCTATGAGGCGCAAGGGCTCGTCGAGAAGTATGAAGGCTGGGAGTTCCTCCGGGCCATCATCGATGAATCAGGCGTCTGCCGTGGTGCGGTCTGTCAGGATTTACGCTCGATGGAAATTAAAGCGTTCCCATCGGATGCGGTCATCCTTGCGACAGGCGGCCCAGGAGTCATCTTCGGTAAATCGACGAACTCGGTCATCAACACCGGCCAAGCGGCTGGAGCGGTTTACCGTCAAGGCGCGGTCTACGCGAACGGCGAGTTCATCCAAATCCACCCGACGGCGATCCCAGGGGACGACAAGCTTCGTCTCATGAGTGAGTCAGCACGTGGTGAAGGCGGACGTGTATGGACGTATAAAGACGGCAAGCCATGGTACTTCCTTGAAGAGAAGTATCCTGCCTACGGAAACCTCGTGCCGCGTGATATCGCGACGCGTGAGATCTTCGACGTCTGCGTCAACCAGAAGCTCGGCGTCAACGGCGAGAACATGGTGTACCTCGACTTGTCGCATAAAGACTCGAAAGAGCTCGACATCAAACTCGGCGGTATCCTCGAGATTTACGAGAAGTTCGTCGGCGACGACCCGCGGAAAGTCCCGATGAAGATTTTCCCGGCCGTTCACTATTCGATGGGCGGACTCTGGGTCGATTACGACCAAATGACGAACATCCCAGGGCTATTCGCTGCCGGTGAGTGCGATTACTCGATGCACGGTGCCAACCGTCTCGGTGCCAACTCGCTCCTCTCGGCTGTATACGGCGGGATGGAAGCCGGTCCTGCGGCCGTTCATTACATGCGCGGTCTCGACCAAGCGACAGAGAGCGTGCCAGAAGCACTCTTCAACTTCAACGAACGTGAAGAAATCGAGCGGTTCAACGACATCCTCGCGATGGAAGGTACGGAAAACGCGTATCAAATCCACCGTGAGCTCGGCGAACTCATGACCGACAACGTCACGGTCGTTCGTTACAACGATAAGCTCGAAGCGACGGATCTCAAACTCCGTGAACTTCGTGAACGCTATAACAACATCTCCGCGACCGATACGGCCCGCTGGAGCAACCAAGGGGCATCGTTCATCCGACAGCTCGACCACATGCTCGACCTCGCACGCGTCATCACACTTGGCGCCTTGAAACGCGACGAGAGCCGTGGGGCTCATTACAAGCCGGACTTCCCGGAACGTGATGACGAGCGCTTCATGAAGACGACGATGGCACGTTACGACAATGGGGAAGTCGATATCTCGTTTGAAGAGATCGACGTTTCGTTAATCCCGCCACGTAAACGGGATTACTCGAAGAAAGGGGCGAAGACGAAATGACGACGCCGATGCAAGCAGATCAAAAAGACATTCGTTTTATCATTGAACGCCAGGACGGGCCGGATCAACCGACCTATACGGAAGAGTTTACCGTCCCGTACCGTCCGAATATGAACGTCATCTCGGCACTGATGGAAATCCGCCGGAACCCGGTCAACGCGAACGGGGACAAGACGACACCAATCAACTGGGACATGAACTGTCTCGAGGAAGTGTGTGGCGCTTGTTCGATGATCATCAACGGCAAGCCGCGCCAATCGTGTACGGCACTCGTCGATAAACTCGAGCAGCCGATTCGTCTTGCTCCGATGAAGACGTTCCCGGTCGTCCGTGACCTTCAAGTCGACCGTCAGCGCATGTTCGACGCGTTGAAAAAAGTGAAGGCTTGGGTTCCGATTGACGGGACGTACGATCTCGGACCAGGACCACGGATGCCAGAGAACAAGCGTCAATGGGCGTATGAACTATCGAAATGTATGACGTGCGGTGTCTGCCTCGAGGCATGCCCGAACGTCAACGACAAATCGAACTTCATCGGACCGGCTGCCATCTCGCAAGTCCGTCTCTTCAACTCGCATCCGACCGGCGCCTTCCACGCGGAAGACCGTTTGGAAGCGCTCATGGAAGACGGCGGCCTCGCACAGTGCGGAAACGCACAAAACTGTGTCGAAGTTTGTCCGAAAGGCATTCCGCTCACGACGTCAATCGCTGCGATGAACCGTCAGACGACGCTTCACTCGTTCAAATCGTTCTTCGGTAGCGACAAAGGCCGCACCGGTTCTGCGGTCGAGGCGTAAGGGTTACGGATGACGAAGTACTTCCGGGAAGCCGATTGGGAAACACGTGTCAGAGCAGGGGTCGCGCTAGACGTCAAAGTCCGATTTTCGGAGTGCGATCCGTACGGCCACATGAATAATACGATTCCGTTCATCTATTTTGAGGATGCACGGATCGAGTTGCTTGAAGCGACAGGGTTCTCGTTGAAAGATGGGTTCGTCGTCGTCGCGGACGCCCAATGCGACTATGTCCGCCAGGTGATGCCGCGCCAATCGATCAAGGTGTATGCCAATGTCTTGACGGTCGGAAACACTTCATGTGATATTCATTACGGGGCATATGATGGAGAACAGCTCATGTTCGCGGGGCGCACGAGCCTCGTGCACTTGTCGAAATCCGGTCGTCCGACCGAATGGACTCCAGAATATAAAAATCGCTTGCAGAATTTTTGCGAATCCGCTATCATTTGATAATGAGTTCACAAACAATTATTCTGCAGGTTCACCTGTAGAATTGAAATTTGAAGGGAGACTATCACGTCATGGAAAAAACGTTCACAGTCGTTGCAGATTCAGGAATTCACGCTCGTCCAGCTACACAGTTGGTTAACACAGCTTCTAAGTTCCAATCAGATATCAACCTTGAGTACAACGGTAAGACAGTAAACCTCAAGTCAATCATGGGTGTTCTTTCACTCGGAATCGCAAAAGATTCTACAATCAAAATCACTGCAGCTGGTGACGATGCAGAAGAAGCGGTTAACACGCTTTCTGACATGCTCACAAGCGAAGGTCTTGCTCAGTAATTGAGCGACGGACGAGGCGGCCAATCGGCTACCTCGTCTTTTTTGTTTGTCACGAGACCGTTTCTTTTTCAGAATCGGCTTTTTTGGTAAGATAGATGGGAATGGAAGTGATGATTATGAAACGAGCGATTGGAGTACTCGATTCAGGAGTTGGCGGCTTGACGGTGGTCAAAGAACTGATGCGCCAACTACCGAAAGAAGAAATAATCTATATCGGCGACACGGAACGGTGCCCGTATGGCCCACGTCCGCACGATGAGATTGAAGCCTATACGTGGGAACTGATTGAGTTCCTGTTAAGCAAGAACGTGAAGATGATCGTCATCGCCTGCAACACGGCGACAGCGGTCGTCTTGAAAGAGGCGCGCAAACGCCTCAATATCCCGGTCATCGGTGTCATCGACCCGGGTGCCCGCGCGGCCGTCAAAGGGACGCGCAATAAACATATCGGCGTCATCGGCACGAAGATGACGATTGAGAGCAACTCGTACGAGACGGCACTCCGGCACGTGGCCGGCGAGATCGATGTGTATTCGCTCGCCTGTCCGCCGTTCGTACCGCTCGTCGAAGCCGGTGAACTTGACGGGGAACGTGTCCGCGCCATCGTCGCTGAGACGATTCGCCCGCTCCAGTCTTCCGAGATGGATACGCTCATCCTCGGGTGCACGCATTATCCGCTGCTCGCTCCGGTCATTCAAGACGTCGTCGGACCGGACGTCCATTTGATTTCATCTGGTGACGAGACGGCGCTCGAAGTGGCGGCCATCCTTGATTTCAAAGAGCTTGAGAACGACCTCGACACGGTCCCGGCGCATCAGTTTTATGCGACGGGGGACGTCGTCATCTTTGACCGACTCGCGACAGAGTGGCTCGGTCAGCCCGTGAGAGCGGAGAAAGTAGAGGTGTCCGGTGTCGATGCGTAACGAACGAAACCATGACGAGCTCCGGCCCGTCGAAATCGTTCCCCATGTGAACAAGCATGCGGAAGGATCGGTCCTCATCTCGATCGGGGACACGAAAGTCATCTGTACGGCGACCGTCGAAGAACGTGTCCCGAACTTCTTGCGCGGCAAGAAGCAAGGTTGGATTAACGCCGAGTATGCCATGCTCCCACGCGCGACCGGCAACCGTACGGTCCGCGAATCGGTCCGAGGGAAGCAGTCAGGCCGGACGATGGAGATTCAGCGTTTGATTTCCCGCTCGCTCCGCTCGGTCGTCGATTTGGAACGACTCGGTGAACGGACGATTTGGATTGACTGTGACGTCATCCAAGCGGACGGTGGTACGCGCACGGCCTCGATTACGGGCGGCTTCTGTGCCCTCGTCCTCGCGGTCGATGCGCTCATCCGTCAAGGCAAGCTCGACGACACGCCGATTAAAGAAGGCGTCGCGGCCATCTCGGTCGGTCGGACCGACGAATTGCTCCTCGACTTGAACTACGAAGAAGACGCCGCGGCCGAGGTCGACATGAACGTCGTCATGACGGCGAGCGGACGCTTCGTCGAAGTACAAGGGACGGGGGAAGAAGCAACGTTCACGTTGCTCGAGATGAACGAGATGCTCCACATGGCCCAAAGCGGGATCGAGACGCTATTCAAAGCGGCCGAAGACGCGCTCGGCGCCTCGTGGTGGTATGTCGGGGAACAATTGGAGGAGACAACATGAAACTCATCGTCGCAACACGCAATAAAGGAAAAGTCGTCGAAATCGAAGGGATGCTCACGCCGCTCGGCTTCGAGGTCGAATCGTTGCTTGACTACCCGGACGCACCTGAGACGGACGAGACGGGTACGACGTTCGAAGCGAACGCCGAGCTGAAGGCGACGGAGGCGGCCCGCTACTTCGGCCATGCTGTCCTCGCTGATGACTCGGGGCTTGAAGTCGACGCGCTCGACGGGGCACCGGGTGTTCATTCGGCCCGCTTCGCCGGACCTGAAAAATCGGATGAGGCGAACAACGCCCTCTTGCTCGAGAAGTTGAACGGGGCGACCGACCGGACGGCACGCTTCATCTGTGCCCTCTGTTTGGCCAAACCGTCTGGGGAGACGTTGACGGTACGCGGAACGATCGAAGGGACGATCGGGTATGCGCCGTACGGGGAGAACGGTTTCGGTTATGACCCGCTCTTCATCGTCCCGTCGCTCCATAAGACGGCAGCAGAACTTGAACGCGACGAAAAGGCGGCGGTCAGTCACCGCGGTCAAGCACTACGAAAGTTAGAGGCAGAAATCATTCCGTTCATGAAAGGGTGACCCGTATGCGTTTTCTCGTAGTCAGTGACAGTCACGGATTGACAGAAGAACTATCGATCATCTTTAATCGGCACGAACAAGAAATTGACGACGCGTATCATTGTGGCGACTCGCAACTCGCGCTCGTCGACGAGCACCTGCTCCCGTATCACACCGTGCGCGGCAATTGCGACTTCGGTGGCGACTTGCCGCTCGAGCGAATCGAGGAGACGGCTGAAGGCACGATTCTCATCGTCCACGGCCATCACCACGACGTGAAGTACGACTTGAACCGGTTGCGTTATCGGGCCGAAGAGGTCGGGGCGAACGTCGTGTTGTTCGGCCACTCGCACGTCGCCGGAGCGTTAATTGAGGACGGGGTGCTCTATGTGAACCCGGGCTCGATTCGGATGCCGCGCGGACGGAGTGACAAGACGTATGTACTGATGGATCTCGAGAACGGGCTGGCCAACGTCCGCTTTTATCGGTCTGAGGACGGTTCGGCCGTCGAGGATCTCGATGTGAGCGGAAAGCTGTGACGGAATGAAAAGAAGGAATTGACAGCAAACCATTTTTCTATTATAGTTTTCTTGTCAATGTCCCAATAGCTCAGCTGGATAGAGCAACGCCCTTCAAGACAAATAGGAGCCTTTATAGGGAAACAGAAACCTATGGAGTGGACGACACTATATCGGTGAAGCCTTAACAGATCATGCTGATGGTAATACCGAGGAAACTTATTTCCTTTCGGGGACAAGATGGTTCGAAGGACTAAAGGTCGTCCTTTAGAGGTAGAGCCATTGAAGGAGCACCTTGCTCGTGAGGTTCCGTAGAGACTACACGTGTCGCACCTGAAATGGTGAAGATATAGTCCAGACTACAAACAACACACGTTGGTGGCGAAAGCCATGGTGGTAAGCTAAGGCGTCGGTCGGGGGTTCGAATCCCTCTTGGGACACTTCCATTTAAAATAGAGATAGCCTCCACGGAGGTTGTCTCTTTTTTCGTTTTTCGGGGTATTGATTGACAACGAATCGATTCCTAACGGAAGATGGAGATGAATGGAAAGGGTGTGGAGAGATGGCAAAAGAGAAAGCGTACCCGTTTCCTGGGAACTGGTCGCGGCTTCAGAAGATGATTCAAGAGGCGGACACGGCCGGAGAACGGCAACGGGTCGAACCGATTCTGTGGGATTGGTATGAGGCAGTGCCCGGTGATCCCTTTGTTTTCATGGAACTATTCCAATGTCTGATGGAACGTCCGGAAGAACCGGAGACGCTTGAGAAACTCGAAGAACTCGTCACGACTCAGATGACGGTCGCAGAAGAACCTGCAGCCGGCGGGCTTCAAATCGCCCAGTATTACATCATGCGTGACCAACCGTTCGAGGCGGCCCATTGGATCAATCGCTATCTCGAATGGCAAGAGAAGACTGATCACGTCAACACGCAAGCGCATCAAGTGTTGCAAGTGTTGAAGTTGACCGAGTTCCCGGCGGCAATCGCCAAAGTGAAGCGGATCCTGAATCGTGGCGGAATCGGTGAACAAATCGAGACACTCGAACACGTCCATTTCAACATCGACGACGTCCTCGACAACGTCTTGAAAGAACTTCTCGTCGCCGACCGTCCGAAATTGATGAAGTTGATCGTGCTTCAAAAAGCGTTCGACGAGTTGCCGGTCATCGAATGGACCGATCTTGGGACACGGCATCGGTTGACGCGAGACGAGGCGGCCGTGCATACACAAGCGTGGGAAGCGATGACGAATCAATTGCAGCGGGTCGTATATGGGGACGAAATCGCGACACAACTGCTCATGAACTACATGTATACGCATTACCCGTTCACACCGCAAGAAGCGTCTGACGTGGAGGCGGCGATCGGACAGGCGAAAACGGCCATCTTGCAACACGAGGAAACGGACGGCCTGGCAGCGGAAATCCTCGAGGCGGACATGCGTTTCACCGAGGCGTTTCTAGACTAAATCCTTGTGTGCAGTCGCCGGATTTATGCTATAATACGGATTGTTGTACATTCTTGTACGTATAAACGAATTGTTGGAGGGACTTAGCATGACAGCAAAATGGGAAAAAACATCAGGTAGCCAAGGCGTACTCACGTACGAAGCACCTGCAGAAGCTTTTGATAAAGCAGTCGACGCCGCATTCAAAGATGTCGTCAAAACTTTGAACGTGCCTGGCTTCCGTAAAGGGAAATTGCCACGCCCAATGTTCAACAAAATGTACGGAGAAGAAGCACTCTATCAAGATGCGCTCGATATCCTCTACCGTGACACAGTTCAAGGTGCGGTCGAAGAAGCTGGTTTCGAACCAATCGCTCTCGAAAACATCGATGTAGACGGCACGCTCGAAAAAGGCAAACCAGTAACGTTCAAAGTAACGTTCGTCGTTGAGCCAGAAGCTGAGCTTGGCGAATACAAAGGTCTCGAGTACGAAGCTGTTGAAACAACAGTCACTGACGAAGAAGTTGCAGCTGAACTTGACGCGCTTCAACAGCAAGGCGCAGAGCTTGCTGTTAAAGAAGGCGCAATCGAAAACGGCGATACAGCTGTCTTTGATTTCGCAGGTTTCGCTGACGGAGAGCAATTCGAAGGCGGCACGGCTGAAAACTACACGCTCGAAATCGGTTCAGGCCAATTCATCCCTGGATTCGAAGAGCAAATGGTCGGCTTGACGGCTGGCGAAGAAAAAGACGTTGAAGTAACATTCCCTGAAGAGTACCACGCTGACAACTTGGCGGGTAAACCAGCGACATTCAAAGTCAAACTTCACGAAGTCAAAGCGAAGCAAGTTCCTGAGCTCGACGACGAGTTCGCAAAAGACATCGACGAGTCAGTTTCATCACTCGACGAGTTGAAAGCGAAAATCCGTGAGCGTTTAGAAACTGCGAAGAAACAAGAAGCGGAAGGCACAATGCGCGACCAACTCGTCGAGCAAGCAACAGCTAACGCAACAATCGACGTACCTGCAGTACTCGTTGACCAAGAAGTAGATCGCATGGTTCAAGAGTTCGGCACACGTGTTTCTTCACAAGGAATCGACCTCGACATGTACTTCCAGCTTACTGGAACGACTGAAGAAGCGATGCGCGAAGAGATGAAAGAGCAAGCTGAAGAGCGCGTTAAAGCTCGTCTCGTCTTGAAAGCAATCGCTGAGAAAGAAGCGATTGAAGTGTCTGACGAAGATGCTGAGAAAGAACTCGAAGAAATGTCTAAACTTTACAACATCGCACCGGATCAACTCCGCACGATGCTCGCGCCACAAGGCGGAATCGAGACACTTAAAGGTGATCTCAAATTCCGCAAAGCGATCGACGTTCTCGTTGAAAACGGGAAAGCGAAGTAATCGGATGACAGAAGGACGGCTGCCTAGCAGTCGTCCTTTTTTTCGTCACGACACTTTGCATGTGTTTATCTTTGATGAAGTGATTTGTTCATGCTACAATTATTGCAACGCAGAGATGTAAATGTCTTTTCACGGTGCATGCGCACCTGGGAATACAAATAGGCGATTTATCGCACTTACATCCATTTTCATTTAGAAGGGGTGTACCGAATGTTCAAATTTAACGAGGAAAAGGGGCAACTCAAGTGCTCGTTTTGCGGAAAATCGCAAGAACAAGTCCGTAAATTAGTCGCCGGTCCTGGCGTATACATTTGTGACGAATGTATCGAACTTTGCAATGAAATCGTTGAGGAAGAGCTCGGTGTGGAGGAAGAAGTCGAATTTAAAGACATTCCAAAACCACAAGAGATTCGTAACATCCTAGACGATTATGTCATTGGTCAAGACCGCGCCAAACGTGCGCTTTCAGTAGCTGTCTATAACCACTATAAACGCATCAACGCCGGTGGCCGTTCTGATGATGTCGAACTTTCGAAGTCGAACATCGTCATGATTGGACCAACAGGTAGCGGTAAGACGCTTCTCGCTCAGACGATGGCTCGCGTCTTGAACGTCCCGTTCGCAATCGCGGACGCGACGAGCTTGACGGAAGCCGGTTACGTCGGGGAAGACGTCGAGAACATCTTGCTCAAGTTGATTCAATCGGCTGACTATGATGTCGAGAAGGCTGAAAAAGGGATTATCTACATCGATGAAATCGATAAGATTGCCCGTAAGTCGGAAAACCCATCAATCACGCGTGACGTATCGGGTGAAGGCGTTCAGCAGGCACTTCTTAAAATCTTGGAAGGAACGGTCGCAAGCGTGCCGCCGCAAGGTGGACGCAAGCATCCGCATCAAGAGTTCATTCAAATCGATACGACGAACATCTTGTTCATCGTCGGCGGCGCGTTCGCTGGCATCGAAGCGGTCGTCAAACGCCGCATCGGTAAGAAAGTCATCGGATTTGGGAACGACCAAGAAAATCGCGAGTTGACGCAAGAAGACTTGCTCGCCCGCGCGCTTCCGGAAGACCTTCAGAAGTTCGGATTGATTCCGGAATTCATCGGTCGTTTACCGGTCATGGCGACGCTCACGACGCTTGACGAAGAAGCACTCGTCGAGATCTTGACGAAGCCGAAGAACGCCCTCGTTCGTCAGTACGAGAAAATGCTCGAACTCGACGATGTCGAACTCTCGTTCACAGACGAGGCGTTGGTTGAAATCGCCAAACTTGCGATCAAACGTAAGACAGGCGCACGCGGTCTCCGCTCGATTATCGAAGAAATGATGCTCGATGTGATGTTCACTGTCCCATCGCGCGACGATATCGAGAAAGTCATCATCACGGATGAAACGATTACGGGTCTTGCCGGTCCGAAATACGTCCTTCGCGATGGTACTGTCGAACAGACAGGCGACAATAAAGAGACAGCATAATTTTGAACGAAAAAGGCTCAAACACTCGGCACATCCGAGTTTTGGGCCTTTTTGCACAGGAGGCGTTGTAATGGAACAATTACCAATCCTTCCTTTGCGTGGAGTCGTGGTGTATCCGCTCATCGGAGTGACAATCGACGTGGGGCGTCCGCTCTCCCTACGAGCACTCCTTGCCGCAAAGGAACACGAGACAGATTTGATTGTTGTGACACAAAAAGAGACGGGGAAAGAATCACCTGAACCGGAAGACTTGTACGCGATCGGGACGCGCGTCCATATCGCCAAGATGAGCGAGCTGTCGAACGAGACAGTCCGCGTCCGCTTGGTCGGGAAAGAACGCGTCAAGATCAACTCGATCGAAGAGACGAAGGAAGGCTGGTTCGCAGACGTCGAGCCACTTGAACTCGTCGAAGGGGAAGAAGTCGAGCGGACGGCACTCGTGCGCTTATTGAAAGAACAGTTCGGAAAACTCGTCGGGTCCATCAAAGGATTGTCACCGGACGAGCGTCGTCGTTTCGAGATGTATGAACGGCTCGAGTCGTTGACCGACTATATCGCGTCGAAGCTCGACGTCGACGTCGATATCCGCCAAGCGATGCTCGAAGAACCGGACGCCGTCAAACGCGGCTTAGAGCTGCTCGAGATTATGACGCACGAGGTCGAGATCATCGAGCTCGAGCAAGAGTTGCGCGAACGGACGAAGAAGACGATCGAACAGGCACAAAAAGAGTACTATTTGCGCGAACAGATGAAGACGATTCAGCAAGAGCTCGGCGACCAGTCGCAAGAGTCTGAACCGAACCGTCTCCGTGAGAAACTCGAGGCGCTCGATTTGCCTGAGACGACACGGAAGAACGTCATGCGCGAAGCCGAGCGGTTGAACGTCGTCCCGGCGACGTCACCCGAGTATGCCGTCATCCGCAACTATCTCGACTGGATCGCCTCGCTCCCGTGGGGCATCGAGACGGAAGATAAACTCGACGTCAAACATGCGGCCGATGTGTTAGATGACGACCACTACGGGCTCGAGTCGGTGAAAGACCGGATCCTCGAGTACTTGGCGGTCCGTCAATTGACGAACTCGCTCCGTGGACCGATTCTTTGTCTCGCCGGACCTCCAGGGGTCGGGAAGACGTCACTCGCCCGCTCGATCGCGTCGGCGCTCGAACGTCACTTCGTCCGTGTCTCGCTCGGTGGGGTACGTGACGAGGCCGAGATTCGTGGGCACCGTCGCACATACATCGGTGCGATGCCAGGCCGCATCATCCGTGGCTTGAAACAGGCCGAGAGCAAAAACCCGGTGTTCTTGCTCGACGAGATCGACAAGATGGCGTCCGATTTCCGAGGTGACCCGGCGTCGGCTATGCTCGAAGTGCTCGACCCGGAACAGAACGTTTCGTTCTCGGACCACTATATCGAGGAACCGTTCGACTTATCGAACGTGCTCTTCATCGCGACGGCGAACGACGTCTCGCAAATTCCGGCGCCGCTCCTTGACCGGATGGAACTCATCCAAATCGGCGGCTACACGGAACTCGAGAAAGTCGAGATCGCCAAGCGTCACTTAGTACCGAAACAGTATAAAGAGCACGGCTTGAAGAAGAGCCAGCTCACGATTAAAGAGGACGCACTTTACGAAGTCGTTCGCCGTTACACGCGTGAGGCCGGTGTCCGGAACTTGGAACGCGTCATCGGTTCACTTTGCCGGAAAGCGGCGAAGCAAATCGCCATCGGCGAGAAGAAACGCGTCACCGTCTCATTGAAGAGCCTCGGCGACTACCTCGGGAAACCGAAGTACCGCTATGGCAAAGGGGAGACGGAAGACTCGATCGGTGCTGTCACCGGACTCGCCTACACGGCGTTCGGGGGCGACACGCTCACGATTGAAGTCGCACTCGCACCTGGTAAAGGCAAGCTCCAGTTGACGGGGAAACTCGGTGACGTCATGCAAGAGTCGGCGCAGACGGCGTATAGCTACGTCCGTTCAAACGCGGAACGGTTCGGGATTGACCCGACGTTCTACGAGCGCCAAGACGTGCATATCCACGTGCCGGAAGGTGCCGTCCCGAAAGACGGACCATCGGCCGGGATCACCATCGCAACGGCGCTCATCTCGGCGTTGACCGGGAAGAAAGTCCGCCGCGACATCGGCATGACCGGGGAAATCACACTCCGCGGCCGTGTCCTGCCAATCGGTGGCTTGAAAGAGAAAGCGCTCGCCGCGCACCGAGCCGGCTTGACGACCATCGTCATTCCGAAAGACAATGAGCGTGACATCGATGACATTCAAGACACCGTCCGTGAGAAACTGACGTTCGTCCCGGTCACGACGCTCGATCAAGTATTAGAAGTAGCATTTGGAGGAAATTAAATAATGAAAATCACTAAAGCAGAATTCGTCACAAGTGCCGTCGCACCGGACCATTACCCGATTCACGAGTTGCCGGAAGTCGCACTCGCCGGACGTTCGAACGTTGGGAAATCATCGTTCATCAACAAGATTTGTCAGCGCAAAGCACTTGCACGGACGTCTTCGAAGCCAGGGAAGACGCAGACGCTGAACTTCTTCAACATCAACGATGAAATCATGTTCGTCGACGTCCCGGGCTACGGCTACGCGAAAGTCTCGAAGACGGAGCGCGAGAAGTGGGGCGTCATGATGGAGCAATATTTGACGTCACAGAGCGCGCTTCGCGGCGTCGTCCTGTTGGTCGATATCCGTCATGAGCCGTCAAGTGACGACGTGACGATGTACAACTTCTTGAAGCATTACGAAATTCCGGTCATCGTCGTGGCGACGAAACTCGATAAAATCAAGAAGGCGCAACGTCAAAAACATGAGGCGGCGGTGAAACGCAAGCTTCAGTTTGAATCGACTGACCGGTTCGTCGCATTCTCGGCGGAGACGGCAGAAGGAAAAGACGAGGCATGGAAAGCAATTTATGATTTATTGACACGCGAAGAAGATTGACCGAAGACGAGGGCAACCCCTCGTCTTTTTTGTTTTCAGGGTTACGAGAGCGGGTAATTATCGTATAATTGTCCTAATTACATAAGACAAGAGAATAGAGAACGAGGTGGAAAGATGCAAATCATGTTTCAGAACAAATGGTACCGCTTTTTATTTTGGACGCTGACGATTTTCTTGGTCATCTGGGTCGGGACGGAAATTTCATTCGTGTTCCAACCAGTCCAAGTCATTTTGGCGCTCGTCACGGTACCGCTCATCATTGCCGGACTTTTTTATTATTTCTTAGTCGGGATTGTCGATTTCTTAGAAAAACGGATGGACGGCAAACGGCCGCTCGCCGTCGGAATTACGCTTGGCGGACTCGTGCTCGTGTTCACGCTCGTCTTCAGCATCCTTGGACCGGTGCTCGCGGAACAGGTGACGTCACTCGTCAACGCGATGCCGAGCATCGCCAAAGAGTTGCAGGTACAGGCGTTCGCCGTTCGTGACTCGCTCATGCAAAATGAGTTCTTGTCACGCTTCATCGCTGAAAACGATGACATGTTCACTGACTTCACGAATAACGTGACGTCATATCTCGGAGACGTCTTCGGAAATATCGCCTCGTCATTCGGTCGTCTGGTCGGCTTCATCACGTCGGCCGTCATCACAATCGTCGTCATCCCGTTCATGCTTTTGTATATGTTGCTTGATGGGAAACGTCTTCCGGACTCGATCGTGAAGTTGTTGCCGTCGAGTTATGAGACGGAGACACGCAAAATTTTGCATGACATGCATACGACGGTTAAAAACTACGTCCATGCCCAGTTGATCGTGGCGTTCTTCGTCGGAATCACGTCGCTCATCGGATTATGGATTATCGGACTCGACTATGCCATCCTACTCGCGCTTTTCATGATGGTGACGAACATTATCCCGTACGTCGGACCGTTCCTCGGTGCGGCACCGGCCGTTGTCGTCGCTTTCATCCAAGATCCGATTAAAGTGCTTTGGGTCATCGTCGTCATCATCATCGTCCAACAGATCGAATCGAACGTCATCTCGCCGCTCATCCAAGGTAAGTCGCTCAAGGTGCACCCGCTGACGATCATCATCGTCTTACTCGTCGCCGGGAACTTGGCCGGGATTATAGGGATGCTTATCGCGGTCCCATTCTACGCGGTGGCAAAAGTCGTCGTGAAAAACATCGTCCGCATCTACAAGCTGAGGGAACGGAAGCATTATCTCGAAGCGGAAGAAGAGGAAAAGAAACAAGAGAGTACAATCATCACCGATCCGAAAACTTTTAATTGATGGAACAAGTAGAAATGGTCGTCATGTCCGTTTCTACTTTTTTCTGTCACAAAAAATTCTTATTTTATTTCAGGAAAATCAAACAGAAGATTATAGTTCACAGATAAGAACTGTTATAATGTACGGTAGAGATTGATATAGAAAAGACAACCGTCGGTGGATTTTGGATGAGGGGAAGAGATACATGCATATTGTCGTCGTTGGACTAAATAACAAGACAGCCCCTGTCGCGATTCGGGAGCAGTTCTCGTTTGGGGAGCAAGAAATCGTGGATGCGATGATTGCACTTCGCGAAGAGAAAAGCATTTTTGAATCGGTTATTTTGTCTACGTGTAACCGGACGGAGCTATACGTCGTCACCGACCAGCTCCACACAGGACGCTATTATACAAAACGGTTTTTAGCCAACTGGTTTGATTTAGAGATGGACCAATTCACACCGTATTTATCGATTCGTGAGGGAGAAGAGGCGATTCGCCACTTGTTCCGTGTCACGTCTGGACTTGATTCGATGATTATTGGGGAAACACAGATTTTAGGGCAAGTAAAATCGAGCTTCTTCCGTGCCCAAGAGAACGGGACGACGGGAACGGTGTTCAACAAGCTGTTCAAAGAAGCCGTGACGCTCGCCAAACGTGCCCATACTGACACGCAAATTGGGGAAATGTCGGTATCGGTCAGCGCGGCAGCGGTCACGCTCGCTCAAGAGATGTATACGTCGCTCGATGACAAACAAGTCGTCGTCGTCGGGGCGGGGGAGACAGGCGAGTTGACGACGCTCAACTTGTTCGAGGCCGGTGCGAAACAGATTGCCGTCTTTAACCGGACCGAGAGCAAAGCGAAAGCGGTCGCCGACAAGTTCAAAGGTCGGGCCCACTCGATTCGTGAGATTGCTTGCGGCTTGCTCGACGCCGATATTTTAATCAGCTCGACCGGTGCGAAAGAAGCGGTCATCGCCTATGATGACGTCGCCGCAGCTCAACTGCTCCGCCGGGAACGTCCACTGTTATTAATCGACATTGCCGTGCCGCGAGATATCGATCCAGCGGTCCGGGCGCTTCCAGGCGTCCACTTGTTCGATGTTGATGACTTGAACGGCATCGTCAATAAAAACTTGGCGGCCCGTCTCGTTGAAGCCGAAAAGATTGAAATCAAAATCGATGAGGCGATTCAAGAGTTTCAAGCGTGGCTCATCACGCTTGGTGTCGTGCCAATCATGAATGAATTGCGCGCCCGTGCGCTCAACATTCAAGAAGAGACGATGGAAAGCCTTGAGCGCAAGCTCGATCATCTATCTGACCGGGATAAAAAAGTCATCGGAAAACATATGAAGTCAATCATTAACCAGATGCTTCGTGAACCGATCGACTATATTAAAGACGCCGCCGCGCAACCGGATGCGAACACACGCATCAATCAGTTCGTGGAGACGTTCGGTCTGGATGTCGACGTCCCTGACGCCGAACCGGAAACGGAAGAAACGGAAGCGATGTCAGCCAAAGCACCACTTCGAGCCTTGATGCGCTAATACAAAACAAAAAAGGCGGCGGATCTCGTCGCCTTTTTCTATGAAGGGGATAACCGATTATGCGTAAAATTATCGTCGGCTCACGCCGCTCACAACTTGCGATGACACAGACGAAATGGGTCATCGACCAATTGAAGAAAGCCGGGGCTCAAAACGAGTTCGAAATCAAAGAAATCGTGACGAAAGGGGACCAAATTGTCGACGTACAGCTATCAAAGGTCGGCGGCAAAGGCTTGTTCGTCAAAGAGATTCAACAACAGATGATTGCCGGCGATATCGATTTCGCCGTCCACAGCATGAAAGACGTCCCGGCCGAGCTGCCGGAAGAACTCTATATCAGCTGCATGCCGAAACGAGTCGACGCCCGTGACGTGCTCATCTGCGAGAACGGCTATACGCTCGAGACGCTCCCGGAAGGTGCCGTCATCGGGACGAGCTCACTTCGTCGCGGTGCCCAGATGCTCGCCGCTCGTCCGGACTTCGACATTCAATGGATTCGTGGCAACATCGACACGCGCCTCAAAAAACTCGAGACGGAACACTTCAACGCCATCTTGCTCGCCAAAGCCGGGCTCGAACGGATGGGGTGGACGGACCGCGTCGACTTCGAAGCGCTTGACGCCGACATGATGGTCCCGGCCGTCGGACAAGGCGTGCTCGCCATCGAGAGCCGGAAAGACGATGCCGAAGTGACGGCCATCTTGCAACTATTGCACGATGACGTGACAGCGAAAGCCGCGACGGCCGAGCGGACGTTCCTCAAGGCGATCGAAGGCAGTTGCCATGTACCGGTCGGCGGTTATGCGACGGTCGACGGGGATGACGTGACGCTCACAGGTCTCATCGCCTCGGTCGACGGCAAAGAAGTGCTCCGCGTGACGAAGACGTCGTCAGACGCGGTCGCACTCGGGAAAGACGTAGCAGACGACCTGCTCGGACGCGGCGGGCGCGAAATTCTCGCCTCGGTCAATGCGTGACGTCTGGTACACAGGGACAAAACGACTGACCGCTTCGCAGCGAGCCCGGCTCACCGCGAGCGGTCTTTCCGTTCATCACGTCCCGCTCATCGAGACGAGATTGACACATGAGCCGATGCCGATTACAGATTTCGATTGGCTCGTCGTGACGAGCCAGACGGCAGTGCCGGCACTCCGTGACGTCCCGCGTGACGTCCGGGTCGCGGCCGTCGGCGAGAAGACGAAACAAGCACTCGAGGCCGTCGGGTTCACCGTCGCGCTCATGCCGGAGACGTACACGGGCGAGGCGTTGTTCCGCGACCTCGCGGAAGTCGTCCAGACAGGCGAGGTCGTCCTGTTCGCCCGGGGTGACTTGGCGAATACGGCGCATATGGCACGACTCGAACGCGTCCATGACTGGGTCGTCTATGAGACGATCGGCCGTGAACTGACGGAAGCAGAGGTCAAAGAACTCGAACAGGTCGAGGCGCTCCTCGTCCTCAGCCCGTCCGCCGTCCGAGCGCTCAAGCCGTACCTCGACCATTTTCACGGGACGTGGTACGCCATCGGTGAAGTGACCGAGCGCGCCGTCCTGGAAGTGTCGACGTTACCGGTCCGAGTGCCTGAGTGTTATACTATGGATGCATTAATACAGTGTATAGGGGAGGATTTTTCATGAACCAGTTTGACCGTCACCGTCGCCTTCGTTCCTCGAAGTCGATGCGTGCACTCGTACGTGAAAATCATGTTCGGAAAGAAGATTTGATTTACCCGCTCTTCATTATCGAAGGGACAGACATTAAACGTGAAGTCAGCTCGATGCCGGGCGTCTTCAACTTCTCGCTCGACCGTCTCGAGGACGAGATCAACGAGATTGTCGACCTCGGCATTCAATCGGTGCTCTTGTTCGGCGTGCCGGAACATAAAGACCCGGAAGGTACGGAAGCGTATCATGACCACGGCATCGTCCAAGAAGCGATCCGTAAAGTGAAAGAGTGGGCACCACAGCTCACGGTCATCGCCGACACGTGCCTGTGCGAATATACGTCGACAGGCCATTGCGGCATCGTGAAGAACGGTGACGTCGATAACGACGCGTCGCTACCACTTCACGTCCAGACGGCCATCACGCAAGCGCAAGCAGGCGCTGACATCATTGCGCCGAGCTCGATGATGGACGGCTTCGTCGCCGCCATCCGTGAAGGACTCGACCAAAACGGGTTCAACCATATCCCGATCATGAGTTACGGCGTTAAGTACGCATCGGCGTATTACGGACCGTTCCGTGACGCAGCGCAATCGGCACCTGGTGAAGGCGACCGCAAAGGCTATCAGATGGACCCGGCCAACCGCCGTGAAGCGTTCCGCGAATCACAATCGGACGTCGAGCAAGGCGCCGATTTCATGATCGTCAAACCGGCGCTCGCGTTCATGGACATCATCCGTGACATGCGCGACTCGCTCGATATGCCGATTGTGGCGTATAACGTGAGTGGAGAGTACGCCATGGTCAAAGCGGCTGCTTTGAACGACTGGGTCGATGAGCAACGTATCGTCATGGAGACGATGGTCGGCTTCAAACGGGCCGGTGCGGACCTCATCGTTACGTATTTCGCAAAAGACGTCTGTCGCTATTTGGAAGGAGACTACGCATGACCTACAAACAAACACGCTCAGAAGCGGCGTTCGAACAAGCACGTCCGCTCATGCCGGGCGGGGTGAACAGCCCGGTCCGTGCTTATAAATCAGTCGGCATGACGCCAATCTTTGCTGAACGCGGCGAAGGCTCGCGCGTCTACGACATCGATGGCAACGAATATATCGACTACGTCCTCTCATGGGGACCACTCATCCTCGGCCACCGTGACCCTGTCGTCACGAAGGCGATTCAAGAGCAAGCCGAAAAAGGCTGGACGTTCGGGACACCGACCGAGCTTGAAACGAAAATGGCCGAGCTCGTCATCGAGCGCGTCCCATCGATTGAGATGGTGCGCATGGTCAACTCGGGTACGGAAGCGACGATGGCGGCCCTCCGCCTCGCACGCGGCTACACGGGCAAGACAAAAATCTTGAAGTTCGAAGGCTGCTACCACGGCCACGGCGACTCGCTCCTCATCAAGGCCGGTTCGGGTGTCGCGACGCTCGGTCTCCCGGACTCGCCGGGCGTGCCGAAAGACTTGGCGAGCCAGACGCTCACGGTGCCATATAACGATTTGGATGCTCTCCGCATCGCCTTCGAGAAGTTTGGCGACGATATCGCTGGTGTCATCGTCGAACCGGCGGCTGGTAACATGGGCTTCGTGCCGCCGCAACCTGGCTTCCTCGAAGGACTCCGCGAGATCACGGAACAGTACGGCTCGCTCCTCATCTTTGACGAGGTCATGACCGGATTCCGGGTCGGCTATAACTGTGCCCAAGGCTACTTCGGCGTGACGCCGGACTTGACGTGTCTCGGGAAAGTCATCGGCGGCGGCCTTCCGGTCGGTGCCTACGGTGGGAAACGCGAAATTATGGAACAAATCGCGCCGCAAGGACCGATTTACCAGGCAGGGACGCTCTCGGGCAACCCGCTCGCGATGATTGCCGGCTACACGACGTTGTCGCAACTCAAGCCTGAGCACTATGCCGAGTTCGAACGCAAAGCGGACCGTCTCGCCGAAGGCTATACGAAAGCGGCCGAGAAGTATAACATCCCGCACGACACGAACCGGGCCGGCTCGATGTTCGGATTCTTCTTCACGAACGAGAAAGTGACGAACTTCGAGAAGGCGAAGACGGCGAACCTCGACTTGTTCCGCGCTTACTATCAGAAGATGGCGGCGCGCGGCGTGTTCTTGCCACCGTCACAGTTCGAAGGATTGTTCCTCTCGACCGTGCATACGGACGAAGATATCGACTTGACGCTCGCAGCGGTCGAGGCGACGTTCAAAGAGTTGCAACAAGAGTTTTCACTGTAATCTTGACGGAAACAGCTTCTGTCGCTACAATTGTTTAACAGATACGAACAAAAGCTACGATGAGGAATAGTACGCCAACAACATCCTTTTTCAGAGACGCGGCCGCTTGGTGCGAGGCCGCGAAGGATGGTGCGGAAGTCGCCTCGGAGCTGACCTTTTGAACGAAGTAGGAAGGTCCGGTCCATCGACCGTTATTCGATTTTGAGGGCGCCACATGTTGGCGAACTAAGGTGGTACCGCGGAAGATACGGCTTCTTTCGTCCTTAGCGTTAAGGACGAGAGTAGCCGTTTTTTTGTCCACATTATTAGAGGAGGTTGGGCATATGGCCAACGAGACAAACGAAATCACCATGCCGACGAAGTACGATCCAAGTGCGACGGAAGCGAAATGGTATGACTACTGGTTAGAGAACGACGTATTCAAAGCAGACGAGGACGATTCAAAACAGCCGTACACGATTGTCATCCCGCCACCGAACGTAACAGGGAAACTTCACCTCGGACACGCGTGGGACACGACGCTCCAAGACTTATTGACGCGCCTCAAGCGCATGCAAGGCTATGACGTCCTTTGGCTTCCAGGGATGGACCACGCCGGTATCGCGACACAAGCGAAAGTCGAACAGAAGCTCCGTGAGGACGGCATCATGCGTTATGACCTCGGACGCGAAAAGTTCCTCGAGAAGACGTGGGAATGGAAAGACGAGTACGCCGACACGATCCGTGCCCAGTGGTCAAAACTTGGCCTCGGTCTCGATTACTCACGTGAGCGCTTCACGCTCGACGAAGGACTCTCGAAAGCGGTCCAGGAAGTATTCGTTCGTCTCTATGAGAAAGGCTTGATTTACCGTGGCGAGTATATCGTCAACTGGGACCCGGCACAAAAGACGGCCGTCTCCGATATTGAAGTTATTTATCAAGAAGTCGAAGGCGCATTCTACCACATGAAGTATCCGCTTGCGGACGGCTCGGGCCACATCGAGATCGCAACGACACGTCCGGAGACGATGCTCGGCGATACGGCCGTTGCCGTTAACCCGAAAGATGAGCGTTACGCGCACCTCGTCGGCAAGACGATCATGCTTCCGGTCATGAACCGCGAGATTCCGATCGTCGCTGACGACTACGTCGACATGGAGTTCGGTACAGGTTGCGTCAAGATCACACCGGCGCACGACCCGAACGACTTCGAGATCGGGAACCGCCACGAGCTCCCGCGCATCCTCGTCATGGACGAAGGCGGCAAGATGAACGAGAACGCAGGCAAGTACGAAGGGCTCGACCGCTTCGAATGCCGCAAGCAACTCGTCAAAGACCTAGAAGCAGACGGCACGCTCGTCAAAATCGAGCCGCACACGCACTCGGTCGGTCACTCGGAACGTTCAGGAGCGGTCATCGAGCCTTATCTTTCGAAACAGTGGTTCGTCGACATGGAGCCGCTCGCGAAAGCAGCGCTCGAAGCGCAAGGACATGACGACACGAAAGTCAACTTCGTCCCAGAGCGGTTCGAAGGCACGTACCTCCGTTGGATGGAGAACATCCGCGATTGGTGTATCAGCCGTCAACTCTGGTGGGGCCACCGCATCCCGGCTTGGTACCATAACGAGACAGGTGAGATTTATGTAGGTAAAGAAGCACCGGCTGACAGTGAGAACTGGCACCAAGATGAGGACGTGCTCGACACATGGTTCTCGTCAGCGCTCTGGCCGTTCTCGACGATGGGCTGGCCGGACACGGACTCAGCAGACTTCAAACGTTACTTCCCGACGAGCGCGCTCGTCACGGGTTACGATATCATCTTCTTCTGGGTATCGCGCATGATTTTCCAATCGCTCGAGTTCACTGGGAAGCAGCCGTTCAACGATGTGCTCATCCACGGTCTCATCCGCGACTCGGAAGGCCGCAAGATGTCGAAGTCGCTCGGTAACGGCGTCGACCCGATGGAAGTCATCGACCAATACGGTGCGGACTCGCTCCGCTGGTTCCTCCTCACGGGATCGACACCAGGGAACGACCTTCGCTTCTATTGGGAGAAGATCGAATCGACATGGAACTTCGCGAACAAGATTTGGAACGCGAGCCGTTTCGCCCTTATGAACATGGACGGCATGAAGTATGAGGACATCGACCTGTCAGGGGAGAAGACGCTCGCTGACAAGTGGATTCTCACGCGCTTGAACGATACGATCGACCAAGTGACGCGTCTCGTCGATAAGTACGAGTTCGGCGAAGCCGGCCGTTACTTGTACAACTTCATCTGGGAAGAGTTCTGTAACTGGTACATCGAGATGGCGAAACTCACGCTCTACGGTGAGGACGAGGCGGCGAAAGCGACGACACGTTCAGTGCTCGCGTACACGCTCGACTCGATCATGCGTCTCATGCATCCGTTCATGCCGTTCCTCACAGAGGAAATCTGGCAGCACTTGCCGCACGAAGGCGACTCAATCGTCCGTGCGAGCTACCCGACACGCCGCGACGAGCTCCACTTTGCGGACTCGGTACCAGCGTTTGAAGCGGTCATGAACGTCATCCGTTCGGTCCGTAACATCCGTTCGGAAGTGAACGCACCGATGTCGAAACCGATTCAGCTCTTCATCTCGACGTCGGATGAGGCGACTCAAGATTACTTGAGTGCGAACGAAACGACAATCGGCAAGTTCACGAACGCGACCGAGCTCGAAATCGGACGTGGCTTGACGTCTCCTGATAAGTCGATGTCAGCCATCATGACGGGTGCGGAACTGTTCATCCCACTCGCTGACCTCATCAACTTTGAGGAAGAAATCGCCCGTCTTGAAAAAGAAGTGGCGAAGTATGAGAAGGAAGTCGAGCGCGTTCAGAAGAAACTCGGCAACCCAGGCTTCACTGGCAAGGCACCGGCTCACGTCATCGACGAAGAGAAGGCGAAAGAGAAAGACTACCTCGACAAACGTGACGCAGTCCGTGCGCGTTTGGAAGAGTTGCGTAAATAATGAATCAACCTTCTTTGGAGACTTGTTCTCCGAAGAAGGTTTTTTTGTCGTTTGGTGGAATTTAGGAGAGGAGACGATATAAAGGTGGTGTGACATGAGACGAATCGGAATGATGTTAAGTTTGGCAGTGATGGGACTGAGTGGGTGTGTGGCGGAACGAGCTGAACCGATCGAACCGACGGAATCAGGAGTGACAATTAATGAAAGTGCAGAAGAGACGTCTTCCAAGGATATTCCCGTAACGACGGACAAAGAAGTGTTCGGCTCGATGATTGAGGACGTGCCGAAAGGGACCGTTCGACTAGTCGATGCGGTCACGTCCCAATACACGCTTCAATATACAGATGGCACGTCCGAGCGACCAGCGAGAGACGGTGTGATCTATGAGACGGTCATCGATGATCTCGGGCTCATTGCCATTAAGTTACCAAACCGCGACGATTCGTTCGGCGTATTCAACTATTCACGGGACGAGGAGTGGGGGTTGCACGGGATTCAAAACTTTACGATTCCCGAGGCGGCCGAAAAAGTCCGACACGGGTTGGACTTGCCTGAAGAAGAGCTGTTTGTCGCCAACTTCGAGATGAGTCAGCTCGAGCGGCCGGTGGAGATGTGGACGTTGTATGATGAGACGCAATGCATCACGATTTTAGTGACCGATGCGTCCAGTGTGGCAGACGGAGAATTGATTGACCGGCGAGACGATTCAAATGAGCGGTATCGCTTGAATCAACCGGAAGGGAACGGCTTGTTTTACGTAGACCAGGGCAAGCTCATCGTCGTGACGGGCAATGTGTCGGAAGAGGTGTTGCTCGACCTTTCGGACTCGCTACCGGAGGCGTGGTCGGTGGATTTTCCAATTAAAGAATAAATTGAAGCAGGCGAAAGGATGAGTTCTAATTTGCTAGTGCACGAATTTGATTTATGGGAACGAACATTGAAAGCACCTACACGTAATCCAGATTATAATGGCTACACTGAGGTTGATGATGATTTTATCCAAGAGCTTATGGAAGCGTGCTCGATTATGCGGACCTATTTTCATTCGTATCATCGTCCTGATCTCGGTCTGGATTATTACGGAATTACCCTCATCCCAAACGAATCGTTATCGATGTTTTATGACATCGTCACGCAGTCACGTGTATTCCATCGTTCAGAAGAGTTGAGCGATTTGGCGAGTCTCATCATTCAAGCCGAACGCGAAGGCAAAGACTTGGTTCATTTTGGGATTTAACGGACTAAGAAAATAATTATACATTGCCATTCGTTACATAGACTCTCATTGAGAATGCGTGTTAGGAACGTAGGTCGAAACTTGGTTAAGTCGATGAAGGTATTTAAAGTGTACATATTTTTACAGGGAGGGATGGCCATGCCATACACGCACGAATTCGGTGTATTGGATTCAACAAATCGTCAATCATCATATGATACGTATACACCTGAACACTTCGATTGTGTCTCGGTGGATGGGGAGTGGGTGGATGAGTTTATCGAGGAGCTGAACGAGATGCGCACGTATTTCCACTCCTATGACCGTCCTGGATTCGGATTAGACGAATGCGGGATCACGCTCATTCCATATGAGTCACTGGCGCTGTTCTATCAAGTCGTCAAAGCGATGATGTACACGCATGAGTCGGAACAACTGAATCGACTTATTTCCAAAATCACACAAGCCCAAGTAGACAAGAAGGACATGATTCATTTCGGACTATGAGTCTATAGAAAAAGAACAACCCCGAGCATCGTCATCGATGTTCGGGGTTTCGTTTGCGTTCGATGTAGATTATGCCAAATACAGTGGCGGCAAACAAAACATGCAAGAGGAGCGGTTGAGGATAACCAATGCGGAATAGATGCATGGCATAGACGACATAAAGGATGCTTCCGAATCCTACCAAGACGGAATAAAGAACCTTCATACGTCTTCTTCCTCCGGTTCTGTCCAAAACGGAAGACGACCGGTTGTCACGAAATACGAGGACGTGAGCAGGACGCCGATTGCGAGTCCAGTTACTTGCGGCTGAATCGGCTGACCCGTAAATGACAGATAAAAACTGTAGACGAGATAGGACGTGGATAAGACGATGATTGCCATGAGCAAGATAGTCATCTTCATTTCGATTCATTCCATTCAAGGTTATTCAAATGTCTCATCAAGGTGGAAAAGGAAACAGCAAAGAAAAAGGCAGGCATTAGCCAGGCCCAGTCATCTATGAATGGTCCTTGCAATAGCTCGATTGACATCAAGCAGGCAAACCCTAACGCAATGAGTGAAGTGAGTAGAAGCATGTTGAACCTCCTAAAAGTGATGTTATCTACTTTACGCTCGAAAATGAAAAAGGTTCCAAAAAAACCATCCTGTCGAAGCAGAATGGTTCACGTGCCACAAAACGTCTGATACGGATACGTCCGTGGTGGTCCTGGTGAGACATAGCGTCCATAGTCGGCTTCATAATCGTAAGGCTTCCGCAATACGTCGAGCAGTACTTGCGTCGGACCGAAGTCGCCGCGCTCGGCTGCTGTGAGGGCGGCCTCGACGTGATGGTTGCGAGGAATGACGGCCGGGTTATTCTGACGCATGAGCCGGATGACGTCCTCATCCGGGAGACCTTGCTCCCCGAGGCGTTTTTGCCAAGCGGACAGCCACGCCTTTCCGTCGTCCTGTTTAGCAAAAAAGAGCGCGTCCGTGTCGCCGAGTGTGAGCGCGCGGAACGTGTTCGTGAAGTCAGCCTCAGACTCCATCATGAGCCGGAGCAACTCGTCCGTCAGTTCATCGTCGCCATCTTTTCGGACGTAGAGCCCGATTTTATGGGCGAGGCCAGTAAAGTATGCTTCTTTATACGTTTCCGTGTAGTCGTTCAACAGTTTATTGGCGATATCGACGGCGGTTTCTTGCGTGTCAGCGAGGAGCGGCAACAGCGTCTCGGCGAGGCGGGCCAAGTTCCACGACCCGATATACGGCTGATTCGCATAGGCGTAGCGTCCCTCGCGGTCGATGGAGCTGAAGACGGTGTTCGGGTGATACGTATCCATGAATGCACATGGTCCGTAATCAAGACCTTCACCGCTGATGAACGTGTTATCCGTGTTCATGACGCCGTGGATGAATCCGACGAGTTGCCAATCCGCGATGAGCTTCGCTTGGCGGGTGATGACGCGGCCGAGGAACTGTTCATAGCGATTCGGCTGTCCTTCAAGATCAGGGTCGTGGCGCTGAATCGCATAGTCGGCGAGAGCGATGACGTCATCAATCGAGCCGGCTGCAGCGGCGTATTGGAACGTACCGACACGTAAATGGCTCGCCGCGACGCGCGTCAAGACGGCGCCGTGCTTCGGCCCTTGGCGCATGATCGGCTCACCGGTCGTGACGACGGCGAGCGCCCGGTTCGTCGGGATGCCGAGCGCGTGCATCGCCTCACTGATGAGGAACTCGCGCACCATCGGTCCAACGGCGGCCCGTCCATCGCCTCCACGCGAATACTCGGTCGGACCTGATCCTTTCAATTGAACATCGAAACGCTTTCCGTTCGGGGCGACATGTTCCCCGAGCACGAGTGCTCGTCCGTCACCGAGCATTGTGAAATGGCCGAACTGGTGGCCGGCATACGCTTGTGAGAACGACGTATCCGTCTGGCGGTTGCCGGCAAAGAGTGCGACGTCTTGACGTGCTTCGGCGTCGAGTCCGAGTGTCTCGGCGAGCGCTTCGTTCCAAAGGACGAGCTCGGGCTTATCGACCGGATGGACCGGTCCCCGGTCGTAAAAAATGTCACGGAGATCGAGGTAGGTCGCCTCGAAGTTCCAACTGTTGGTCATAGTAATTCCCCCTTCTTCGCCTCGAGTATAGCACAGCCGATTCCTTGCGTAGCGCTTCGCGAATTTTGGTAAGATGAGAGGGAAGTGTGAAAACAGGAGTGATGGAAGATGGAGACGAGACAAGACGTATTGGAATGGCTGAACGGGCAACTGCGGTTCGGGATTAAGCCGGGATTGAAACGAATCGAGTGGATGCTGAACGCGCTACAAATCAAGGAGTTACCGTCGATTCACGTGGCGGGGACGAACGGGAAAGGGTCGACGGTCGCCTTCTTGCGGGCCATGGCGATGAAACAGGGCTTGAACGTCGGGACGTTCATCTCGCCATACATCATCCAGTTCGAGGAGCGAATCATGTTGAACGGGGAACCGATTCGAGAAGAGGACCTCGTCCAAATCGCCAACCGGGTCCGTGAATGTGCGAGCTCGTCACCGGAGACGTTGACGGAGTTCGAGCTGCTGACCGTCATGGCGTGGCTCTATTTCCACGAGCAACAGCCCGACCTCGTCATTTGGGAAGTCGGGCTCGGAGGACGCCTCGACTCGACGAACGTGTTGACGCGACCGCTCGCGACGGTCGTGACGTCGATTGGACATGATCATCAAGGGATTCTCGGCGACACGCTCGAAGAGATTGCCCTCGAGAAGTTCGGTATCATGAAGTCGAGTGTGCCGATGTTCCATAGCTTGACGGAGAACCGGTTGATTGAGTTGCTCGAACAACAAGGGGAGACGATGGATGCGCCGATTCACGACGTCACGCCGCTCGTCTCATCCGTAGAGGATGGGGCCGACACGGTCGTCACGTATGATGGGATGCCTCCGGTGACACTCGGATTGACCGGACACCATCAAGCGTATAACGGAGCGTGTGCTGTCGCCGTCGCGCGCCATCTCGGCTGGAGAACAGAGGCGATTCAAGCAGGACTCGAATCGGCGCAACATCCGGGGCGTTACGAGCTGATTTCGAGACAGCCTCGTATCGTGCTCGACGGGGCGCATAACGCGGAAGGCGTCGCCGCACTCGTCGAACAGCTGAAACTTGAGCGTGACGTGACCGTCCTTGCCGCCATTCTTGCCGATAAGGACCGGGAGGCGATGGTCGCGTCGCTCCAGACAGTGGCGGGCGTCTATGAGACGACGTTCGATTTTCCGCGTGCCCGGACGAAAGACAGTCTGATTGCGGACGGTGCCCGTTACGTGGACTGGCAGAAGTGGTTGGCCTCGTGGGTGAAAGCACCGAAATCTGAGACGCTCGTCGTGACCGGATCGCTCTACTTTATCAGTGAAGTCAGAACCTATTTCCAAAGTTTGAAAAAAACCGCTTGTGAACAGGAAGAAAAAGGGGTATGAATTAACTGAAGAAGTGTGATGACAAACCGACTGGAGGCACAACGATGAAGAGGCAGCTAAGATCCAAGTACGGGTTCCTCATAGTAATAGGGATGGTCTTATTGTTGTTCGCGTATACATCAACGTTTGCGAATAACGGGAACGGAAGAGGAAATGGGAACAATAACGGCAATAATGGTAACGGTAATGGAAACAAACAGGGCATTGTTTTTCAAACGGATATTAAAGATGAGACAATTCGAACAGTTACACCAGAAGCTGTGCTCATAGGAGACAGTTTTGATTTGACATATGACTTGTCATTGAATAACATTCTTGATTTTACAAACGGTCCGAACATCAATTCTTACAAGTATGTAGAATGGGCTGTGACAATTGAAGAGACAATTCCAGAAGGATTATCTGCAGTCGTAACTCCTTCAACAGCTCACAATTTAAATTTTGATCCTAAAACACGTCTCTTAACGGGAACGATCAATGTACTCTGTGGAAAGAAAAACTCCGGACTTGAATCTTGTAATGATTATAAGAATGCAGCATTCTCTGACCTCATCACCGTCAAATTGATTGCAGAAAAACCGGGTAGTTATACGTTCGAAAACGGACGGTATGCCTATTCGTTGGAAGCTGACCATTCTGGGAATGGGAGCGGTGCGCAAAAACATAATCGTTCGTTCACTGATGCTGGGAGTGGCTTCACAAAAACGACGGTGACGGTAGAAGAACTGAAAATCAACGTTCCAAGTGAAACGACGATTTATTTGGGGAATTCAAAAACGGTAGAAGCTAACTTAGCGACTGTGAAAGCGGCGATTCCACCAAATGCGAAACTCACATGGGAAATTGATAAGTCCAGTTTCGTAAATCAAACGAATTCAACGAATCAAAGCGTTACGTTAAAAGCGTTGGATGCCGGTGAGGCGACTGTGAAAGCCGTTTATGAATACGCGAACGGTCAAAAAGTTAAATCAAATGATATGAAGGTTGTCGTAAAACTACCGGATTTATCATTAACTACAAATGATCAAGAACTTTGGGTGTACAAAAATGAAGCAGGAACATTGGTTAAGCAACAGACTTTATTGACATTGGAACAATTGGTGGAAGATAAACAAGCTCTTGCCAATCCGCTTGCTGTAAAATGGAACGCTGATTCGTCCGCCTTGAAAATTCTCTCAAGTCAAAACACGTCTGCTACCGTACAAGCCGAGCATGGGAGTACGAGCAACGTTTCGGTCGTTGCGAAATTAAAGGATTATATCGGACAGACGATGCCTGTCTTGATTAACGTGAAAGAGTATCCACAAAAAGTCTCGACACCGAACGTCATTCTCTACATGACAGACAGCCCATATAGCTATCCGGTCAAATTCTGGCCGGAGACGGCAAACGTGACGGGTTACGGTTTGACTGTCCTCGAAGGAACGGATGTCATGACCGCAAAAGATGGCGTATTGACACTCTTGAAGCCGGGTATCGCGAAAATCGGTCTGGTCACAGAGGACGTCAGTGCATCATTTAAAGCAGGAGAAGGTCCGAAAATCATCAGCCAAACGTTCTACGTCCGCGTCAAAGCAGGTACGGATCCGAACCCAGGAACCGAAGATCCGTCTGGCGATTTCTATTAATCTCAATCATAGAAAAGAGGCTACTCGTGAGAGCAGCCTCTTTTTCATTTCTTCAATTGTTGACCGACGAACAGTTGGAGCTGGTTTGTGACCGGGAGCGTGTCGATTTGGCGGAATACACCCTCATTATATTCCATGACGAGACGTGAATCGTCGACGTCTGGAGAGGTAATCGCATTCCCAGGAGCGAAGTAAGCTTGTTTATTCGTCTGCTGCGGTAGTGATTTGAACGACCCGCGGAACGTGTTTACTTCGAGTGGTCCTTTGCTGTACAAGCCGCCTTTGATGTTTACAATCGAGCCGACGGCATAGACCCGCGTGGGTTGTTCAGAGTCACTATATAGAAACGCCTGAAGAGGGGACGACGAGTTACGGAATTCGTCGATTCGATTGAGGAGTATTTTTCCTTTTGCGAGCAAGACGAGTGAACTGTCTTGTTCTGAGGAAACACCGCGAATTTCAGCTCGGTCAATAAACACATCCTTCAGAGAATAGACGGTCGTGTTGAAAGCGACTTTACCGCGAATCGTCAAGTTACCGTTCACGATGAGTGGGCGACTGATTGTGATATCGCGCGTTCCTTCGATAACGACGTCCCCGTCAAGTAGAAGCGGTACAGTTGAATCGGCGATTGAATCGCTAATAATTATTGGTGTATCTCTTCCAAGAGGTGACTCAAGGATTTTAAGTTCTTGAATTTGGTCAACTCTTTGTGTGTCGATGTAGTTAGTGAAAAACACGTCTGGTTCGCTGGCGTTTTCTTTCACGAATGTCTGTCTTAAAAACGGAATAAAGTCTGCTTCTTTAGGACGTCCGTAGTCATACGCTGAGAAACGAAGACTGTTTTTTAAAAAGATTGATACATGTGGTGGTTTGTCATAAGGAAAATCTACAGTAGAGGTTCCCTTGTGACGGTTTACATATTGGACAATTGAGTAGTCGAAGTTGAACTTAGAAAACGAGCTTTCGACCGGACCGATATTAGGTTGTTCGGAGGCGCCTGGAGTGGTACTAGTTGCGAAATAGTTGGGGAAGTCGCAACCATTGCACTTTGCGGTATCTCCTAAGTCTATCTTACCGTCTGTGTAGAACCGGCTGGTCGGGTTGTTGTTGAGCGTCTTTTTGCTATTTTCTAGTTGGTAACTCGCATCTCGCTTCAAATCAAGTTGCTTACCAGCGTACATATTACCACTAATGGACGGTGGCCCGTTTATTGTCAGTACATCGTCCGACCCGAGCACGTAATAGAGGAATGACGGCAGCGCCGTCACGTACACTTCCTGGCTATACGAGCTCGTCTGCATCGGCTGTTCCGGTTTCGCTTTCGTCGTCCCGGTCGCGGTCAACGTGAGCACCGTCGTGAACGGGGCGTTCGCCTGATCCGCCGTCGAGCGGGTGATTGAGTAGCGGATATCGTTATCGCCCGATTGGCGCGTTCCTGCATACAACGTATCTTGTTTGAGTACAGTCTCGACTTTCGCCTGGAACAATTGCTCGTTCTCCATATACGGTTGAACGACATTCGCATCGTGAAGCGGGAACGTCGCTCGGAGGTCGGCGACAAGCACATCGAGCACGCCTTTGACGTCGGTATCGAGTTGCGTCTCATCGACACGGAGATTCGTCTGCTTGTTCGTGGCCAAGTTGACTTGAATCGCTGCGAGCGAGAGGACGGCTAGTGCCGCCATCGTCACGAGGACGAGGATGAGGACGTAGCCTCGTTCATCTTGTTTCATTTGACTCCCTCTTTTCATAACGGGATGGTGCTCGTGAACGTTTTGACGAGCGTCGTATCTTCACGAGAGGCGAGTGTCACTTGAATTTCAATCAATCCAGAAGTGATATATGCCTCACGTCCGCGCCTTGGATCGGTCACTTCGTCGCGGAGGTCGATGTCGACGGACTGAACGATGACGTCAGGATTGTTCGTCACAAAGCTCGACGGGTCGAGCTCGAGCACGGCGTCCTCCATATAATCGCCTTGACGATACAGGATCCCTTCCGTCGAGATGCGCGGAGTATGGAGACGGTGGAACGAATATGTATCCCCGTTGACGGTCAAGGCGTCGAACTCGGTCCGGTTGATGTCTTGGAGGACACTCGTGATCAAATAGTCGGCCTCGCTTCGAAGCGAGCTCGTATCGTTCGTCAGACGGAAACCGAGCGAGCCGGACAAGAAGACGGTGATCACGATGCCAGCGAAGATGGCAGAGATGACGAGCGCGAGCAACAACTCGACGAGCGTGACGCCGTCCTCACGGTCACGGAAGCTCCGGAACGTCCGTCTCAGGGAATTTATCTTGAAGCGTCGCATTCGTCACCACTCCTTTCAACGTAATCGGTTGGAGCAACGTCTCCGAGGCGACGGTAATCTCGACGTTGACGAGGTCAGCGGCCGGCTCATTGCCCGGAGAGAGGATGGTCACATCGAAGGCGCGTCCGTTGATGGTGACGTCACACAAATCGCAGACGTTGGCCGGTGTCTGTTGGAGCGCCGCGATATCAATCGGGTCCCGGGTCTCGGCTGCACGGCGCTTCAATGTATTGAGCGTGTTTTGGGCGACTTGGTTCGCCACGGTCCGGTCAAGATCCGAGGAGGTGATTCGCAAGCTTTGGGAGAAGATATTCATGAGCGATAATGCCAGGATCGAGATGACGACGATCGAGACGAGTACTTCGACGAGCGTGAAACCTTGTTCGGAACGGTCCAACGCATTGACCTCCTTTTCAATATTCATTTAAAGATAGGAAAAAAGAGACTTTTCACCTGAAATAATTGTTATTTTCTGTACAATGCATATTATACTAAAGTTACAGTGGGAACGGATAGTAATTCAAAAGTCTCATTTGACTTGAAATAGAGGGGGAAATGGAATGAAGCGATATGGGATGCATTTGTTCATCCTGGCGGGACTTGTCCTGCTCGTGTCATTGCCGACAATCGGGCTCGTGAACTATCTCGACGCCTCGGCGAAGACGAGTGCTACATATAAAGAGACGACCGTGGCCGGCATCGATGTGTCGGGGATGACGAAGGAAGAGGCGGTCGTCCGGCTCGATAACGCCATCAAAGACTTCAACAACACGCCGTTCACGGTGACGCTCGTCGATGGGACGGCCCTCGAAGTCGGCAAGGACGTCGTCTCATTCAACGTCGATGCGACGCTCAAGACGGCTTCTGAACTGGGTACATATCCGCTCGTCACGACGGTCGACGAAGAGCGGTTGACGCCTTACTTAGAGAATCAACCGGTGACGCTATCGATGGTGACACCACCGCTCGTCGAAGCGGCATCGAACTTGAACTCAGATGTGGTCCTCGAGATGACGGCGACGGAGAGCGAAGTCGTCGCCTCGATCACCGTCAGTCCGACACCAGCGATGCGCTCGGCACTCGAACGGATGAACGGCTTCGAGATGGAAGCCGGGGACATCTTCAGCTTGAAAGCGTTCGGGGAAGATTTTGACGCGCTCAGCACGCTCGGGTCATCGATGTATCAGTTGTTTGCGGCGACACCGTTCCAAATCCTTGAACGCGTGCAACATGAGACGCTCCCGACCGGCATCGAGCTCGGCTACGATGTCAAAGTCGACGAGCGCTCGAACTTCGCCGTCCAGAATACGGAACAGACGCCGTACGCGCTCATCGTATTAGAAGAGGGGAACGCGATGACGGTCCAATTGCTCGGTAAAGTATTCGTTGGAGCGTACGAGTCGCGCGTCGAAGACGTGACGAGCGTCCCTTACCAAAACATCGTTCGCTTCTCGCCATCGCTTACAGCCGGTAGTTCGTCTGTGACCCAGTCCGGACAGACCGGCGAGTCAGGCAAGCTGTACCGTGTCCGCATCACGGATACGGGTGAGTCGCTCGAACTGCTCGGGTTTGATTTTTATGAGCCGATCCCGGAGATCGTGACGAAAAGTTCCGTCCCGCTCCCACCTCCAGAGCCTGTCGAACCGGTCATCCCAACTTTCCCAGATGAAACACTGGAAGATGACCCGTTCGATGACGATGTAGAAGATGACGGATTGAATCAGTTTGAAGAACAGCCACCGGTTCATGACACGGATCCGGTACCAAGTGAGGGGGCAGTCGGATGATTGGATATTTAATTTTGATCGCCTTTTGGGTACTCGCCACATTGACCGTGTTCGCCTTGTCGATTCCGTACATTCGGAAGCGCGAGACGAAAGGGGTCATCGTGTTGCTCGTCGCCGTGCTATCGCTCGGCGTCTATAGCCTTTATGTCGAAGGGCTCGAGCGGACGTGGTGGGCGTGGGTCCTCCTCGCCCTCGGTTTGGCCGGCGGTGCGGCACTCAGTGCGTTCATCGAACAGCGAGACGTCGCACAGGAGGTACCACAGAGGATGGTGAAGTAAGTTGAGAAGAATGAAAAAACGGCTCGGCGAGATGCTCGTCGAGGCGGGAATCATCACGCAAGGCCAGCTCGACGAAGCGCTCGCACAAAAGCGGACCGGGGAAAAGCTCGGGGACGCGCTCATGCGATTGAATTATTTGACCGAGACACAACTGATTCAAGTGCTTCACGAACAGTTGAACGTGCCGGTCATTTCATTATATTCAGAAGACATCAACGTGACCGTGACGAAACTCGTCCCGAAAGTCATCGCCCAAAAACATGACATCATGCCGATTTCGTTACAAGGGAACACCCTGTTCATCGCGACGGCGGACCCGCTTGACTTGATTGCCATCGATGACGTCCGGCTTCAGACCGGGATGAACATCGAGGTCGGGATCGCCACACGCGAACAGATTCGCAAAACGATTGGCCGCTATTACGAGATGGACGCGTCACTCATCGAGATTTTAAAAGAAGAAGCGCCGGAACTCGAACGCGAGGAGACGGCGTCGCGAGATGACGCACCGGTCATCCGTCTCGTCAATCAGCTCTTCTTGAGCGCCATCGACCAACGAGCCTCAGATATCCACTTCGACCCGCACGAGAAGCAGTTGCACGTGCGCCTTCGGGTCGACGGTGATTTACGAACCGAAGCGACTTATCCGAAGAAGATTCAAAGTGTCATGCTGACACGGCTCAAGGTCATGAGTAACTTAGACATCACCGAGAGCCGCTTGCCGCAGGACGGACGCATCAAATATACGCTTCGGGGCCGGCCGTATGACTTCCGCGTCTCGACGCTCCCGACGATGTATGGCGAGAAAATCGTCATCCGGGTGCTCGACTCTTCGGAAGGATTGACCGATTTGACGAAACTCGACTTCGGCGACAAGAACGAGGCAGTGTACCGCGATATGTTGAAACGACCGAACGGGATTATCCTTATCACTGGGCCAACCGGGTCAGGGAAATCGTCGACGCTCTATGCGTCGCTGCGCGAATTGAACGATGAATCGAAGAACATCATCACGGTCGAGGACCCGGTCGAGTATCAGCTCGACGGCATCAACCAAGTCCAAGTCAACGCCAAGGTCGGCTTGACGTTCGCGTCGGGTCTGCGTTCGATTTTGCGACAAGACCCGAACATCGTCATGGTCGGGGAAATCCGTGACACCGAGACGGCCGAGATCGCCATCCGGGCATCATTGACCGGTCACTTGGTGTTATCGACACTACATACGAACTCGGCTATCAGCTCAATCACTCGCTTGATTGACATGGGGGTCGAACCGTTCCTCGTCGCCGCCTCGACTTCAGGGCTTGTCGCCCAGCGGCTCGTCCGTCGCGTCTGTCGGGATTGCGGGCACGAACAGCCGGTCTCGAAACGGGAACAGGAACTGTTTGCTGCTGAAGGCGTCCCCGTCGAACGGATCATGCGCGGCAACGGCTGCGCCTCGTGTAACTTCACGGGGTACCGTGGACGGCTCGCCATCCATGAGGTCGTGCCAATCGATGAAGGGTTGCGCCGGTTGATCATGAACCAAGCGACGGAGGCCGATATGGTCGCCTATGCGAAAGATCAAGGCGTCCGCTTCCTCCTCGCCGATGGACTTGAGAAAGTCGCACTCGGACTGACGAACACCGAAGAGATATTGAGAACAGTGATAACGGAGTGAGCCTATGATCCATCAGTCGATTGAAGTGATTTTAACGAAAGCGGTCGAACAACGCGCCTCGGACATCCATTTGACCGCCGGCTCGCCGCCGATCATCCGGGTCGACGGCAGTCTCATCACGATGGGTGACGAGAAAGTGTTGCCGCTCCATATCGAGAGCTATTTGAAAGAGATTATGACCGAAGAAATGCGGGGCCGGCTCGAGATGCAGCGCGATCTCGACTTCTCGTTCGGAGTGCCGCGCGTATCGCGGTTTCGTGTGAACGCCTATTACCAACGGGGCACGGTCGCCATCGCGTTCAGATCCATTTCCGGGGAAATCCCGACGATGAACGAGCTCGATTTGCCGCAAGTGTTAAAGCGGTTGATTGAGAAGCCATACGGGCTCATCCTTGTTACGGGTCCGACCGGGTCGGGGAAGTCGACGACACTCGCCGCGATGATTCACGAGATCAACCGCACGCAGCGGAAACGAATCATCACGCTCGAGGACCCGATCGAGTATTTGCACTCGCACGACCAGAGCATCGTCGACCAGCGTGAGATTGGCTCCGACGTCATGAAGTTCGTCGACGGGCTTCGGGCCGCGCTCCGGCAAGACCCGGACGTCATCTTGCTCGGGGAGATGCGTGACCTCGAAACGATTTCGACGGCGATGACGGCCGCCGAGACGGGTCACCTCGTCATGGCGACGCTCCATACGTCGAGCGCGATGTCGACCGTCAGTCGGGTCATCGACGCGTTCCCGGCCGAGCAACAGGACCAAATCCGGACCCAGCTCGCCAACGTCCTGCTCGGTGTCGTCAGTCAACGCTTGTTCCCGCGTGTCGACGTGCCGAAAGGTCGTGTCGCCGCGATGGAAATCATGATCGGCAATCCGGCCGTCGCCAACTTGATTCGGAACGAGAAGGAATTCCAACTCCCGACCGTCATCCAGACGAACCGGCAGAACGGGATGCAGACGATGGACATGGCGATCGAACAGCTCGTCCGTCAAGGCGTCATCAACCCGAACGCCGTACCAAATGAAGAGAGGTGACTGAATGGCCATCTTCCAATACGAAGGCAAACTGCTGAACGGGAAGCGTAAGAAAGGGCGGGTCACCGCCGTCTCGCTCCGGGAGGCGAAAGAAAAACTACGCCAAGAATCGATTCTCGTCACCGAGCTCGCTGAACTCGAGTCGACGGGATTGAACAAAGAAGTCAACCTGCTCCCCGAGCGGGTCAAGATTGAACATTTGATTATGTACGTGCGCCAGTTCGCGACGCTCATCCGGGCCGGTGTGCCAATCGTCCGGGCGACGTCCATCTTGCGCGTCCAGACCGAATCAAAAGTGTTGAAGAAGACGCTCAGCCAAGTCGAGGACGATTTACGCGAAGGGATTGCCTTTTCGGAAGCGATCAAGAAACATCCGCGTGTATTCTCGAACTTCTTTAGTTCGATGGCGCTCGCGGGTGAGGCGAGCGGGAACTTGGAGGAGGCGCTCGACCAAATCGGGCTCCAGCTCCAAAAACAATATGACGTCAAACGGAAAGTCATCTCGGCGTTGACGTATCCGCTCGTCGTCTCAATTGTCGCCATCGGCGTTGTCGCCTTCCTCATGGTGAACGTCGTCCCGACGTTCGCGAGCATCTTCGGACAGCTCGGCGGGGAACTCCCGCTCATCACGCGTATCGTCGTCGCCGTATCCGATTTTGTCGCCGCCTACTGGTGGCTCATCTTCGGGGGGGCGCTCCTCGCACTGCTCGTCTTCACATGGATGTTGAAGCGCGACAAGGAACGGTATGTGATTGATGGATTGTTGTTGAAGATGCCGATTTTTGGTCCAATTGTCCTAAAATCGCAAATCGCGTTATTGACGCGAAGTTTGGCCGTCTTGCTTCAAGCGGCGGTCCCGATTTTATCGGCAATTGAGATTACCGAGAAGATTGTCTCGAACCGTGTCATCCGTAAAGGTCTTGCTCAAGCACGCAAGATGATGGCACAAGGAATTCCACTCCATGAACCGCTCGAACGGAACGATAGCTTTCCACCGCTCATGACGCAAATGATTGCGGTCGGCGAGGAGAGCGGGGATTTGGACTCGATGTTGAACGAGGTCGCGGAGTTTTATGAGACCGAGGTCGAGACGACGACAGACCGCCTGAAATCAATCATCGAGCCGCTGTTGATCGTCGTCTTGGCGAGTATCGTCGGCGTCATCGTCATCGCGATTGTCGTCCCGATGTTCCAAATTTATGGCGATATCCAAAATCAGTAGAAACTTTTTATTTATTTGCAGATTTGTATCTTTTCAATCCTAAATTTTGAATGTATAGTAAAATTGTTCTACTAGTATTAGGTCAAAGGTAATGAATCTAGCTTACATCACAGCAAAACACACAAAAGGGGAGAATGAATCATGTTAGAAAAAATGAAAATGATTTGGCAAGATGCCAAACAATTGAAAGATGAGCGCGGACTCACACTCGTCGAGTTACTCGTCGTCGTCGTCATCTTGGGAATTATCGCAGCCATCGCCGTTGTCGCGATTGGTGGGATTATCGAGAACTCGAAGAAGGATGCGATGGTATCTGATGCGAAGCAGATGGTAAGTGCGGCTAAACTATACGTGGCTTCTAATGAAGTTGCTGACAATACAGTTATTCGTTTTGTTGGGACTGTGGCGGATACAGAAGCAAATGGTACAAATATGATTGATACGATGAAAGATCCTTTTGGCACAGCATATACAAATGCTGTTGTATTTGTAGATAAAGATGCAAATAATAAATATACTTATAAAGTTTGGCTTGATGGTACAAAAGATATTGGGACTGCAGCTACTGATGCTGGAACTATTGCAAACAGTGCTTTAAATAAAGAAGCTGTAAAATAATTAGAAGATTTTTTACCTCCGGCTGGCGCTGGGCACTCGCTCAGCCTAGCCGGTTTTCTGTTTTTGGCATATACTTACAAGTAAGGAAGTGACCTTGATTGGTTGAACTCATCGGACTCATTTATAGCCTCGTCCTCGGGGCCGTCATCACGTCATTCACGAACGTCGTCGGGCTCCGCGTGCCACGCAAACAGTCCATCGTCACACCGCGCTCGCACTGTCCGTCATGTGGACACGTCCTATCGGCTTGGGAACTGATTCCGGTCTTCGGTTACGTGTTCCTACGCGGGAAATGCCGCGGCTGTGGCGGGCGGATCGCGCCGACGTACCCGCTCTTTGAACTGCTTGGAGCGGTCGGTTACGCCTATAGCTTCTGGCTGTATGGCTTCAGCCTCACGACGCTCCTAGCGTTCGTCTTCTTATCGACCCTCCTCGCCTTGGCGATGTCGGACTTGTCGACGATGCTCGTCCCGAACGTCATTTTGCTGTTCACGGCACCGGTCCTCCTATTGCTCGCCTATAGCGCGGGTGTGGCATGGTGGAGCCCGATTGCCGGGGCGGCACTCGGTTTCTCTGTCCTCGCCACCGTTTTTTTCGTCTCCAAGGGGGGACTTGGGGCCGGCGATGTCAAACTATTTACAGTAATCGGGCTCGTTCTCGGGCCGCGCGACGTCCTCGTCGCACTCTTTTTATCGAGCTTGATTGGCGCGATCGTCGGATTGACGCTCATCGGCTTGAAACGGATGGATCGCAAACAGCCGATTCCGTTCGTGCCGTCGATCGCACTCGGCACGATGCTGACGTTTTGGTTCAGCGAACGCTTCTTTGATTGGTATTTTGATTTGATGTAGGGGGAAACCAGCATGAGCCGGTCTATAGAGAAAGGAACGGTCGCGTATTTCTCGTTCGATGCGCTCAGCATCCACGGGGCCGTGATTAAACAAGGCGTGTTCAAACGCAGCGCGTCCGTCCAATTGGCGAAAGACGCGTACGTGGGGGGACGGATTGAAGACGAGAACGCATTCGGTCTCGCATTCGATGAACTGTGCCGTAAATTGAAAGTACGAAAAGGGATGGTCTGTGCCGTCGATATGGCCGAGACCGAAGTATTGTCCCGTAAAGTCGAGATTCCATCGACGATCCCGAAAGATGAGATTCGAGGCTATCTGTTCATGGAAATCGGCAGCTCGATCATATTGCCGTTCGACGACGTCGCCTTCGACTACGAGGTGCTCGGCGAGACGGAGACAAAGACCGAGGTCATGCTCCACGCCGTCTCGGTCGATTTGACGAAAGCCATCCGCGCTTACATGAAAAAACGAGGATTCCAATTGAAGAAAATCGTCCCACGCCCGGTCGCCATCGCGAACGGGGTGAGCCGACTCGAGACGCTCGACCCGCTTAAATCGACGCTCCTCTGGCACGTGACACCGTTCGCGCACCAGTTGCTCGTCCTCGAGGAAGGACAGGTCCGGTTCATCCGGGCCATCGAGACCGACCTCCCGTACCGCGCCGAGACGACGGACGGAATCATCACGTATACATATAGCGGCTCGAAGGAGACGCTCGCGACGCAGACGGACGAGTGGTTGAACGAACTCGCTCGCTTCCTCGACTTCTATCGCTACTCGCTCCGGACGGACGGACGTCCGATTGACGAATTGCTCGTCTCGGGGACGGTCCCGAACCTTGACGACCTTGTTCGGACGATTGAAAGCGAGGCGATGGTGCCGGTCAAACGCATCGACGACCCGCTCCCGCTCTCTCATGCGACACCGTTGTCGCACCAGATGTTGCCGCTCCTCGGAATGGCGACGCTTGACAAAGAGCACGACGCCAACTTCATCAACTCGACCGATGTGACACTCCGGTGGCCGATTATCGCGAGCCTGCTCGCGCTCTTGATTGGCGGCGGGGCGACCGGTTACTTGTTCTATGAAGTGAACGAATTAAAACAGAACGAGGCCCAGGTCGAAGAACAGTTGCAGCTCGTCCGCATCTATCAAACCGAGCAAGTGAACTCGAAGGGGCAGCAAGTCCTATCGCTCGACCAGACGGTGACGGCGCTCACGGCCGAAGAGAAGTTAGCCGTGCCAGCACTGCGGGCCTTGACGGAACAACTGCCGCCAACGGGCTACGTGTTGACGTACAACTATGCCGACGGTTCGCTCATGAGCGTGCGCACCCAGTTCGAGACGCTCGCCGATTTGAACGTGTTCCAACGCTCGCTCTTGAACGACGTACGGTTTGAGAACGTCAAACTGCTCGGCGTGACGACCGAGACGAAAGCGGAGACGGAACAGGAAGAGACGGAACAGGAAGAGACGGATACCGAAACGGATTCGACGCTGTCGCCGAGCGTGCTCGATTCGACAGACGAACCGCTCCCACGCTACATCGGCGAGTTCACCTTCACGTTCATCGATGCCGAACCGGAGACGCCGGAAGGGGAGAGCCCAGATGGTGAGACACCGGACGGCGAGACGGAAGAGACGACCGATGAGGAGGTGGTGAGCGAATGAAACGCTCGACGATTTATTTAATTTTCACAATCTGTTTGTTCGCGGCCATCGCCGTACCTTCTTACTTCGGTTACCAGTATTTCATCCACCAAGGCAACGTCAAGTCGCTCGAACGGGAACTGTCGCTCGAACAGACGAAGCTCGAACTGTTGCGCCAAGAAGGCGAAGTCGTCGACGTCGCCGATTCGCAGCGCCTGCAGACGCGTGTCCCGACCGAAGCAGCCCTCGACACGGTCGTCGAGACGCTGTCCCAGGCGAGCCAACTGTCTGACGTTCGCGTGACGAGCATCGCTTTCGCCGACGGCATCATCGCTGAATCGGAAGTACCAGAAGACATCGACGAGCCGGAACCGAACGATGTGAGTGCGACGGCTGAACCGGCCGAACCGGTTGAAATCACGCCGGTCAACGCCTCATCGGTCCGCTCGACGGTGTCGCTCCAAGCGGACACGTACGAGTCGCTCGTCCTGTTCCTTGAGTCGGTCGAGTCGATGAACCGGATTCACATCTTGCGCACGGTCCAATTTACTGGACCTACGGAGACGGGACCGAACACGACCGAGACGGCCGAGCCGCTCGACTTCACGGTCGAACTCGACGCGTTCTATCGCCCGGACCTCGATCAACTCGTCGAAGACCGCTACGTACCGGCCCAGACATTCACACCGAAAGACATCCCGGTGTACGACTATACGACACCGTGACCTCACGTCCCTTCGAAAAGAAGGGGCGTTTTTTTTGAGAGGTTTCTGATTGAATTTACGTGCCCGTTTGCCTACAATCGACAGTGAACTGTGATACGGGAAAGAAGCCCGTTACGCACATATAGAAGGAGTCGTTACAATGAAACCAACACAGAAACGTGTCATCCTCGCCTCGATGTCACCGCGACGGACCGAGCTGTTGACCCAGGCCGGCATCACGCATGAAGTCATCCCCTCGAACGTCATCGAAGGGACGAACGGTCGGGAGCATCCGGACGAGTACGTCGGACGCCTCGCCCGCGAGAAAGCGATGGACGTCGCCCGCGACAACCGCGACGCCATCGTCATCGGCTCAGATACGGTCGTCGTCTTAGACGGGACGATTTTAGAGAAGCCGAAAGACCGTGACGATGCGCGGGACATGCTGCAACGGCTTTCGGGAGCGACGCATGAAGTGCTCACCGGCGTCAGCATCATCGGGTCCGAGCGGCAGGACTTGTTCGTCACGACGACGCACGTCACGTTCATCGACATCCCGGACGCGTGGCTCGACGGCTACCTCGATTCGACGGAGCCGTACGATAAAGCCGGCGCTTACGGCATCCAAGGATCGGGCGGTCTGTTCGTCGAACGGCTCGAAGGAGACTTTTATAACGTCGTCGGTCTGCCGATTCGTCCACTCGTCGAGACGCTCGAACGACACGGGGTATCGCCGCGCTTTCTGTGAATGAAGCGAAAGTTGGTGAAGGAATGACCATGGTGCTCGACCGAAGTGTTGAATCCGCGATCGCCCGGCTGCTCCAAATCGGGGGCAGGGGTGGCGACCCGCACGAGACGGCCCGACGGCTGTCCGACGTATATCCGACGCTCCGGGCGCTGTCGCAGGCGTCTGTGAGCGACCTCTGTCAAATCGAGGGCATGACGAAGAAGAAAGCCGAGCAGTTGCTCGCGGCGTTTGCAATCGGTCTCCGTTACGTCGAGGAACCGAAAATGGAGACGCCGACGATCCGTTCGCCGCAGGACGCCTATGAACTGCTTCGTGATGAACTCCGACTGTTGAATCAGGAACATTTCATTTGCCTGTATTTGAACACGAAGAACCAGCTCATCGCCCGGAAGACGCTGTTCGTCGGTGGGCTCAATTCGTCGATTGTCCATCCGCGCGACGTGTTCCGCGAGGCGCTCAAGCTGTCGGCTGCTTGTTTCATCGCCGTCCATAACCATCCGAGCGGGGACGCGACCCCGAGCCGGGAAGACATCGAAGTGTCGGAGCGTCTTGTTGAGGCCGGTCATATCGTCGGCATCGCTTGTCTTGACCACGTCATCATCGGGGAGGACCATTACGTCAGTATGAAGCAACGTGGATATATGAACGGGTGAACAGTGGGCAGGCGTATATGCGTCTGCTTTTTTGTTCAGACTTCATACTTCCTGACGTTCAGTCGCCGTCTTCATCGTAGTCATATTTTAGATGTTGTTGGTCCGTAACAGGAATCGTTCAACCGGTCGTCGAACACCGAGAGTAGACGTTTACATGCGACCTACGAAGAGGGAATGTGATCAGACATGAATGAAGAGACTATTTATAGCGAGCTTGATTTGAAAGTGATTTTGACAGATATCAAGGACGGGACGGTTCGTTTACAGGAATTAGATGAGGAGCGGGTCATCCAATCCATGCTCCATCACATCGGCTCGACGGATGCAGAGCTTCGGGACCAGTTGATTTACACGCTGTTTTATCGCTTCATCATCGAAGACGATCACCTGACGAACGAACAATTGACGGATATGCTCCACACGACGCTCAAATATCATTTGTTCCACGGAATCGGGGAGACGGCATCGGACACCGTCTTCACGCGGGCGTTCTCGACGCTGTTGATCGCCTTGATCGTGTATCAGGACCGGCAACGAGGATTTTTATCGGAAGCGGATCTCGACATGTTGAAGGCGAAGCTCCTGGCCTATCTCGATTGTGAAATCGACACGAGAGGCTATGTGCCTGGGAAAGGCTGGGCCCATTCGATCGCCCACGTGACCGATGCCTTCGATGAGCTCGTCCTGCATCCGCACCTCGATGAGACGGAATTCGGTGAGATGCTCGAGGCGCTATGGAACAAGGTGATGATGCCGACCGTATATATGCATGACGAGGATGAACGGTTGTTGAATCCTATCTTTGCCTTATTGCAGCGCGGGATGGACGAACACGAGCTCATCGTTCTGTTAGAAGACTTGCCTGCCCGATTGAGCGCACAAAAACAGCAACTCGAGCCCGAACACTATTGGCACGTCGTGCATAACGTGAAAACGTTTTTGAAAAGCTTTTTTGTCAAACTGCATGAGACGGAGCGACCTGTGCTTCAAACGGCAGTGCTGCTCACCTTGAAAAATATGTGACGATTGCGAGAGAGAATCCAAGCAGGCGCTTTCACGCGCTTGCTTTTTGATTTGCCTTTTTGTCGAAAAGAAGGCACACTAATATACGGTGAGACAGGACTGAGATGAACGTTATTGTAAATAACCTGTAATCGAATGAACGTTTTCAAACATGATTTTTCCGTTATAATAAAAAATAGTGTAACCAAGAGAGGAGCAGCACGTATGTTTCGTAGTTTTAACCGAGAAATCGGAATCGACCTTGGAACGGCAAATACGCTCGTTTATGTAAAAGGTCAAGGCATCGTTGTTCGTGAACCGTCCGTAGTGGCGTTCCGTACAGATACAGGTAGAATTGAGGCCGTGGGTAACCAGGCCAAGGATATGATTGGACGTACGCCGGGTAACGTCACGGCACGCCGTCCAATGAAAGATGGGGTTATCGCCGATTTCGAAACGACAGCGACGATGATCAAATACTTCATGGAGCAAGCGCAGAAATCGAAGAGCGGTTTGTTCTCATCGAAGACGAACGTCATGATCTGTGTGCCAAGCGGCATCACGTCAGTCGAAAAACGTGCCGTGGAAGACGCAGCCAAGCAAGCGGGCGCGCGTGAAGCGTACACGATTGAAGAACCGTTCGCGGCAGCAATCGGTGCCGGTCTCCCAGTTTGGGAACCGACAGGCTCGATGGTCGTGGATATCGGTGGCGGTACGACCGAAGTCGCAGTGATTTCACTCGGCGGCATCGTGACGAGCCAATCGATTCGTGTCGGCGGTGACGAAATGGATGACGCCATTATTCGTTACATCAAAAACAAATACAACCTCATGATCGGGGAGCGGACGTCAGAGACGCTCAAGATGGAAGTCGGTTCGGCTCGCATCGACGCTTCGAACGAAAATGAGAAAATGGAAATCCGTGGTCGCGATCTCGTGACAGGTCTTCCGAAACAAATCGAAGTATCGGCTGCTGAAGTGTGTGAAGCACTCTCGGATACGGTCGAAGCGATCCTTGCTGGCGTGAAACAAACGCTCGAGCAGACGCCACCGGAACTTGCGGCTGACGTCATGGACCGCGGCATCGTCCTCACAGGCGGTGGAGCACTCCTTAAAAACTTGGATGACGTGATCTCAGATGAGACACACATCCCGACACTCGTCGCGGATGAGCCGCTCGATTGCGTCGCCATCGGGACAGGAAAATCTCTTGAAATGATGGACGTCCTCCGTTCAAAATCAGGCATCTCGTCGCGTCGATGAGTGGTGACACACGATGAGCCGGTTCGTACGGAATAAAAAGCTCATCATCACGCTGATCGGTATCATCTTATTCGTAGTGATTTTAGGGGTTTCGATTCGAGGACGGTCGGAATCCGCTTGGTACCAAGACGTCACGCGTGATGTGGTCGGAACGTTCCAACGGGTGTTCACGGTGCCGATCGGCTGGATGGACAGTACCGTGTCCTCGATTTCGAACGTACGCGATATTTATGAAGAGAACCGTCAATTGAAACAACATTTGACGAAATACGCGGAAGTGTCGGTCGAAGCCGATGACCTGCGCCGCGAGAACGAAGAATTGCGGCAAATGGTCGAGGCGGCCGATACATCGCTCCGTGACTTCGATTTGATTCCCGCCGAAGTGATCGGGCGCACGCCGAACGACTGGCAGCGCTATGTGACGATCAACGTCGGGGAAGAGCGCGGTGTCGAGAAAGGCATGGCCGTCACGGCCGCCGGCGGTATGGTCGGTCGCGTCATTCAAACGAGCGCCTACACGTCGCAAGTGCAACTCCTCTCGGACAACAACCGGACGAACAATGTCTCGGCCGTCGTCAAGGACGAGGACGGCAAAGCGACGTACGGGACGATTGACGGCTTCGACAGCGAGACGAACGAGCTCTTCTTCACGAAGGTCTCGAACAGCGTCAAGTTGAAAGAAGGCGAAATCGTGTCGACGTCAGGTCTCGGTGGCCGTTATCCGGCCGGTCTTGTCATCGGAACGGTCGAGTCGATCGAGACGGATGAATATGGCGTATCTCAAGTCGCCCGCATCAAACCAGAAGCGGACTTCAATGAGTTCTCGCAAATGTTCGTCATCAATCGAACGCTCGACGAACCGTTCTTGACGGGTCCCGAGGAAGGAGGAGAAGCGGGTGAGTAACATGAAAGTGTTCATCGCCCTGTTCCTCCTCTTTCTTATTGAAGGGACATGGGCCGCCATCTTCTCATGGCACTATGTGACGCCGTTCTTGTATTTGACACTGATCGGCTTGATGTACGTCGGTTTGTATGGTCGCTTCGAGGCGGCGTTCGGATTCGGACTCGTCTTTGGACTGTTGTATGACATCGTCTATACCGACTTGCTCGGAATTTACTTATTTACTTTTTCACTCATTCCTCTCTTAGTCAGCTTCGTGTTAAAATATATAGGTGAGAACTTCTTCTCGGTCGTCATCACGTTCACGTTCATGATTCTCGTGTTTTCCTTCGGGATCTTTAGCGTCATGACGGCGGTCGGTGGGACGACCATGACCATTCAAACACTATTAGTTGAACAGATTCCAGGGACGCTCGTCGCCAACGCTGTCGCCATCGCATTGTTATACGTGCCGATGACACGATACGTGGCGCCGCGACCTGTAGCGAAAAGAGGGTAGCCATGATGGAGCGTAAACGACATATTACGATAAAAGGACATCGCAACGGTATTGCAATCCACTTCAATCCACGGAGTGGCATCGATGAGGTGCTCGGAGAGCTTGAGGCCACGTTACAAGAAATGGAGCCGCCCTCTGGGAAGATTGCACTCAAATTGCACGCGGGTACTCGTTATTTAGACGAGGAGCTGTCACGTCAAATTCGTGAAGTCGTCGCTCGTCATGGCGTTTTTTATATCGAGGAGCTATCGAGCGAGGTCATGTTGACCGAAGAAGCGAAAGCGACCTACGGCAAAAAGACGTTCCACTACCATAGCGGGACGATTCGAAGTGGACAAGTGCTCGATTTCGATGGCTCGGTGCTCATTATCGGAGACATCAACCCGGGGTCCGAGGTTCGGGCGACGGGAAGTATCTATTGTTTAGGGACGATACGAGGAAATGTGCGTGCCGGTGTCGAAGGATGGGAGGAAGCGGTCATCACCGCCAGTCTACTCCATCCGAAGTTTTTAGCGATCGGTGAACACGTGCTCGCGTCGGACGACGGCGAAGAGCTTCCGGAGATCGAGATGGGATGCGCATATCAGACGAATCAAGGCATTGAAATGACGCGTCTCCGTCAAGTCATGACTGGGCTGAAAGACGCATATGCAATGGAATTACAGAGAGGGTGAGTTTGATGGAGCAAGTAGTAGAGCCTGTACATACAGCGAAAGAAGTGAAGAAAGGTCGGTCCATCGTCGTGACGTCGGGGAAAGGTGGCGTCGGGAAGACGACCACGACCGCGAACCTCGGGACCGGCCTCGCATTGTCTGGTCACTCGGTCTGTCTCGTCGATACGGATATCGGTCTTCGTAACCTCGACATCATCTTAGGACTCGACAACCGCAGCATCTATAACCTCGTCGACGTCATCAACGGCCAATGCAAATTGCATCAGGCGCTCGTCCGTGACAAGCGGTTCGAAGAGATGTATCTCTTGCCTGCGGCCCAGTCGAAAGACAAGACATCGGTCCAACCGGAGCAAGTGAAAGAAATCATCGACCAGTTGAAGACAGAATATGATTTCGTGTTGATCGATTGCCCGGCCGGCATCGAGCAAGGCTTCATGAACGCCATCGCCGGCGCCGATGAGGCCGTCGTCGTGACGACGCCTGAGAAGGCGGCCGTTCAGGACGCGGACCGGATCATCGGGATGCTCGAGCAAGCGGAACATGTCGCTGCGCCGAAATTGATCGTCAACCGCGTCAAGAACCACCTCGTCGAATCAGGGGACATGCTCGACATCGATGACATCATGCGCATCTTGTCGATCGACCTGCTCGGCGTCGTCGTTGACGATGAAGAAGTCATCGCCGCCGCGAACCGCGGGGTACCGGTCACGATGAACCCGGATAACAATGCCGGACAAGCGTACCGCAACATCACGCGCCGGATTCTTGGGGAGTCGGTGCCGCTCATGTCGATTCAGACCGAACAAAAACCGGTCGGCTTCTGGACACGACTCATGATGAAATTTGGAATGAAAAAAGCCTAAGGCAACGAAAGTTGCCTTTTTGTGTCGAAAGGAGAGACGCATATGCGATTGATCTATGAACGGACCCCGTCCATCGAACGGGCCATGCTCGTCGACGGGGAGCGTCTGCTCGAAGTCGAGGAACGCTTCATCGACCAACTGTCGATCGGGACGATTCTCGAGGCCGCGATCGAACGGATTCATCCGTCGCTCGGCGCCGCGTTTTTGACGACCGGCGAGACGACGCTCTTCTTGCCGATTGCCGAGACGCTGAAAGCGCTCGAGGCATATCCGGAAGTGCCAGCCATCGGTCAGGCGGCCGTCGTCGGTGAGAAGCGGCTCGTCCAAGTGACGAAAGAAGGCATCAACGGCAAACACCATAAAGTGACGGAGAACATCCGCTTCGGCGGACGGTATATCGTTTACTTCCCTTATGGTCGGCGCCAGTTGTATAGTCGCAAGCTCGATTTCGTCACCCAGGACCGGCTATCGAAAGTGTTCGACCTCGAAGAGGCAGAAGGGGTGTTGTTCCGGACCGAGTCGGGGCAGGCTAGCTCTGAAGACCTTCAAGAAGAGCTCGACTTGCTCCGGACGCGTGCCAAGGACGTCATCACGGCACGCGGGGGACAGGATGAGCTGTTGTGCGAACAGTTCGTGAGACGCCATGTGGTCGAATCGGTCATGTTGAATGACAAGGAAGCGCAGGAACGGTTGACGCGGCTCGAGGTCAACGTCGAACGTCACATCGGCAAAGGCCGGATGAAAGAAGCTGTCCGGCTCGACGGGGCAATCGAGAAGCTGGGTCAGCGTGTCGTCTGGCTCGAAGGCGGCTCGTACGTCTTGATTGAACAAGTCGAGACGATGACCGTCATCGATGTCAACAGCGGCAAGAACGTCGCCGTCAAAGACAAGGGGCGCGCCGCCGACACGATTAACGAGGCCGCGCTCTACGCCGTCATGGAACAGCTCCGGTTACGCAATATCGGCGGTATGGTCGTCATCGACTTCCTGAGGGGGTCAAAGGATGGACAAGCCCGGCTCTTGAAGAAGATGAAAGAGCTCGGTGCCCGCGATCCGCGCCGTGTCGAAGTGTACGGCTTCACGCGCATGGGCTTGTTCGAACTGTCGCGAGAACGGACCGGACGTTCGATGCAAGACCGGATGACCTATAACGGTAACCCGTCGAAGCTTGCCGTCTTCTCGCAGGTGGAGCGGACGCTGATGGAGCTCGCGCCTCAAGCCGAGGGTGTCGTCGTGACACTCCCGAGCAAGTGGCATGACGCGTCGTGGGACGCTTTTGACTGCACGGTCTTCCTCGTCGACGGGGAACCGGATGTGGCGTTCTACGGGACGCTCGAGGAATGTCAAAATTTCGTATCTCGTCATTGACAATGATTGAACGAGAGTGGTATTATCTATAACGTTAGTTCGTTTGGAAGCACCCAAATGGCTACAACCGCACAGAACGGGTTGAAATGGTTTCGCCCTGCCCTGGATGGCGAGTCTGAGTTTAATAAGGAGGTGCACGTATATGTACGCAATCATCAAAACTGGTGGTAAGCAAATCAAAGTTGAAGCAGGTCAAGAGATCTACATCGAAAAACTCGATGCTGATGTCGAGGGTACTGTAGAATTCGGTGAAGTTCTTTTCGTTGGTGGTGACGATGTTAAAGTCGGAGCTCCACTCGTAGAGGGCGCTAAAGTCGTAGCAACTGTCGTTAAACACGGTCGCGCGAAGAAGATCACTGTCTTCAAAATGAAAGCTAAGAAAAACTACCGTCGTAAGCAAGGTCACCGTCAGCCTTACACGAAAGTTCGCATCGAGAAAATCGAAGCGTAAGCTATGATTCGAGTAATGGTCAGACGAGACGAGACGAAGTCGATTCGTTCCGTTGAAGTGACAGGTCACGCCAACTTTGCTGAACCCGGTTCTGATTTGGTCTGTGCCGGCGTTTCTGCCATCATCTTTGGGGCATATAACGCTGTCGAGGTACTTGCCGGTCAATCGCTTCTTGTAGAAATGGCAGACAAAACAGAGGGTGGCTACTTTTATGTCGAGACATATCCTGACGTATCACCGGAGGACATGACTCGCACCCAACTGTTATTAGAAGGGATGCTCGTGCAACTAGACACGATCGCCCATAGTTACGGTGATTATATCCAAATTGAACAATAGGAGGTGGACCTCATGTTACAATTGAACCTTCAGTTCTTCGCATCGAAAAAGGGAGTAGGATCGACTAAAAACGGTCGTGACTCGATTTCGAAACGCCTCGGCGCTAAACGCGCTGACGGACAGACTGTTTCAGCTGGATCGATTCTCTACCGTCAACGCGGTACGAAAATTCACCCAGGTGAAAACGTCGGCCGTGGTGGCGACGACACATTGTTTGCAAAAGTTGACGGCGTAGTACGCTTCGAGCGTCTTGGTCGCGACAAGAAACAAGTGAGCGTTTACCCAGTTGCGTAAGTAGAACCACGCAGAAGACTCTAGCCACTTATTTGGTTAGAGTCTTTTTTACTAGTTTTACTAGGAGAGGATTTCATGAACTCACAAGCAGCACTGAAACTATTATCGACCGTCCGTCACGAATGGATGAATCGGCTTCAGATGATCTCCTTGTACGCGGCGCTCGAGCCTGAAAAACTTGAGGAGCTGTATGAGCGATATCGTCAGCACGCCGACGAGGAGAGTGCGCTCATTCGCTTGGACATGCCGACGACGAGTCTCGTCCTCATGCAAGCGAACTGGGAAGGGCGGTTGACCTATAAGGTATCGGCCGACCGCGTGTCGCTAGACGACGCGCGCGTGGCGGACAAGCTTGTCCGTCTTCTGTCAGGAACGGATGGACCGATTCATGTGACGTTCACGGACGGACTGATGGTCCGCGTCTTCGGTCACGTACCGGACGACGTGTTCACGTCAGATGAAGTGTACGAGCAAACAGTAGAATGTTCTACGTTCGTTATAAAGGAGGGGAATTAAATGTTTGTCGATCAGGTTAATATTTTTGTAAAAGCTGGAGACGGCGGTAAAGGGATGGTTGCATTCCGCCGCGAGAAGTATGTTCCAGACGGTGGACCAGCAGGAGGAGACGGAGGTCACGGTGGTGACGTCGTCTTTGAAGTAGAAGAGGGATTACGTACACTCGTTGATTTCCGATTCTCGAAAAAGTTCATCGCCCATGACGGTGAAAAAGGGATGTCGAAAGGCATGCACGGACGAAAAGCGAAGCCGCTCGTCGTCAAAGTCCCACCAGGTACGATCGTGTTCGATGCACAAACAGATACGGTCATCGCCGACCTTACCGAGCACGGCCAACGGGCCACGATCGCCAAAGGTGGACGCGGGGGCCGCGGGAACTGTCGTTTTGCGACGCCATCTAACCCGGCACCAGAGATCGCCGAGAACGGGGAGCCAGGTCAAGAGCGTGAATTGCGCCTTGAGTTGAAATTGCTCGCTGACGTCGGTCTTGTCGGATTCCCGTCAGTCGGGAAATCGACGCTCTTGTCAGTCGTCTCGTCGGCACGCCCGAAAATCGGCGCGTACCACTTCACGACAATCACACCGAACCTCGGTGTCGTCAAGACGGCAGACGACCGTGACTTCGTCATGGCCGATCTTCCTGGACTCATCGAAGGGGCGAGCCAAGGCGTCGGCCTCGGTCACCAATTCTTGCGTCACATCGAGCGGACGAAAGTCATCGTCCACATGATCGATATGAGCGGCATGGAAGGGCGCGACCCGTTCGAAGACTACACGACGATCAACCGCGAGCTCGAGTCGTACAACTTACGTCTCCTCGAGCGTCCGCAAATCGTTGTCGCCAACAAGATGGACATGCCGGATGCGCCGGAATTACTTGAAGAGTTCCAAAAGAAAATCGGAGACGACGTCAAAGTCTTCCCGATCTCGGCACTCGCCAAAGAAGGACTTCGCAATCTGCTCATCGAAGTAGCTAACCTTGTAGACTCGACACCTGAGTTCCCACTCGAAGAGCTCGAAGAGAAGACGGCCACACCACGTGTCGTTTATCGTTACGAGAAGGAAGAGAAGGGGTATCAGATTCATATTGATGAATACGAACGCTTCGTGATCACAGGGCCTCGTATCGAGAAGCTCTTCAAGATGACGAACTTCGATCACGACGAATCCATCAAGCGCTTTGCGCGTCAAATGCGTCAAATGGGCGTCGATGACGACCTTCGCAAGTTAGGTGCCGAAGACGGCAGCGTCGTCGCCATCTTGGACTTTGAATTCGAATTCGTCGAATAATCTTTTTAATTAGGAAATGGAGTGTGAAGTAAACGTGGACCCTGTGCCCTCGTCTAGTTTAATTCTTTATGTAGTTTTAGTTATGTTGTCAGCCTTTTTCTCTTCTGCCGAGACCGCGCTCTCGAGCGTGAACCGTGTCCGGATGATTCGTATGTCGGAAGATGGGGACAAGGGCGCCAAGCGCGTCCTTCACCTCGTCGACCGCTTCGACGATACGCTCTCGACGATTCTCGTCGGGAACAACATCGTCAACATCGGGGCGGCGACCGTATCGACGGCCATCGCCACGAGTATTTACTCGGGCGGGACCGGCCTCGTCATCTCGACGTTCGCGACGACCGTCATCATCTTGATCTTCGGTGAGATTTTACCGAAGTCGCTCGCGAAAGAGTTCGCCGAGAAGTATTCGCTTCTCATCAGCGGCATCTTGCTGTTCCTCGTCAAAATCTTGAAACCGGTGACGATGATTTTCACTGGCTTGAAGAAGTTGGTACTCCGGATGATCGGGATGAACGAAAAAGAACCGTCGGTGACGGAAGAAGAGTTGAAAGTGCTCGTTGATATGGGAGAAGAAGAAGGGGTGCTCGGCGAGACCGAAGCGGAACTCGTGCATAGCGCCTTCGCCTTCAACGACATCACTGTCGACGATGTGTTGACGCCGCGGATTGATATCCTCGCCGTCGACATCGACGATACGCTCGAAGAAATCAAAGACACGATCTTTAGCGGTGGGCATTCTCGTCTACCGGTATATAAAGACTCGATTGACAACGTCATCGGGGTGTTGTCAGAACGTGATTTCCTTCGTTCGATGATGCGGGATGAAGTGACGGACGTTCGTTCGCTCATTCGTCCGCTCACATACGTATCACCGCAGACAAAATTAATTGAACTGCTCCCAGTCCTTCAGCAAAAACAATCGCACATGGCGATCGTCCTCGACGAGTTCGGTGGGACGGCCGGCCTCATCACACTCGAAGACATGCTCGAGGAGCTCGTCGGAGACATTTGGGATGAGCACGATGAGTCGATCGTCTATCTCAAACGACTCCGTGACGGCGTCTACGAGTGTATGGCCGACATGGATGTCGATGAATTTGCGGATGAGATGGGAATTAAAGAACCTGAAGTAGATGCCAACACGATGGGTGGTTGGATCGTCGAACTGTTAGGAGACATTCCAGAGAAAGGTGCGCGTGTCACGTATGAAGACATGACGTTCACCGTTCTCCACGTCGAAAAGCGTCGGATTCGCAAATTGCTCGTCGAAACGGGTCAATCCGAAGCGGCGGAACAAGCGTAAACGAACAAAGGAGGGATCGCCAACCGGCGGTCCCTCCTTTTGTTTATACAGTATGATGGCGCTCGACGCGTTCGAGCAGCTCGTAAGGGCGTACTTTATAGATGGCGTGCGGCATATACGTCGGGTCGATCGCATCAAGCAGGCGCATCTGGAAATGATCGCGCTTGATATAGTCGCCGACGTTCGAGGCGTCGACCTTGAAGAAGCCGACTTCTTGCGTCTCGCCTTCTTGCGGTTGCAGGTCGCCCGAGACATAGCGGGCGCGGAACGTGACACAGAGTACGCGCGAGGACACGTTTTGATAGATGCCGGTGATTCCATCGACCTCGATCTCAATCCCGGTCTCTTCTTTTACTTCGCGATGCACGGCGTCGACGATCGACTCATGTTCCTCGACTTGTCCGCCCGGCATCTCATACGTGTCGTTCCGATGCGTGTTCTGAACGAGGAGCACCTCGCCGTCGGCGTTCGTGACGTAGGCTGTCACGGAGACGATGGTGCGCGGCGGTGTGTAGTGACCGGTCGGCATCATGAACTCCTCGCTCGACTTGATATATAAGTCTTTGCCGAGACGGGCCCGCTTCTTCATCGCCTCGCGGCGCAGGCTGCTCGAGCGGTAATCGCGTTCGACTTGTTCGTAATGCTCGCGGTCACGATATTCCCAGAGGGCCATGACCTCGTCCTTGTCTTCGGTCACCCAACGACCGACGAGACGGGCGCCGTGCGATACCTGTATCGGATACAGGTATGTATGGAAAAACTCGGTGAATTCATCTAAGCGTTCAGGACGGATGGTGTACGTTTTTCGACGATGGAACATGGTAATTCCTCCTTTGAAGGTGGCTGTCTCTATTCCGAGAAAAAAACGCTTTCCTCACTATTCTTAATTCGGTACCAGATCCGATTTTCCCTCTATTCAAAAAAGTCAGTTCGAGCGAATCTGCTCAGGCTGACTTTTTGAATAGACGCGGATTCGCGCGGATATAGCGGATGAGGACATATAGTCCGATGGCGGTGCCGACGTACGGCAAGAACCCGTGCGTGACTTCGCCGATATGACGCCAATTGCTACCAAGCATCATCCCGAGTTTGACGAACACGAACGACCAGACGGCGAAGACGACGACGGTCACCGTCAAAAATTTCCGGAACGACAAGCGCATGACGCCGGCGCTGACGGCGAACAGCTGGCGCCAAATGACGCTCAGACAGACGATCCAGGCGCCATACGTATCGAACCATGTCTCGGCGCGTTGTTGCTTCGCCTCACTGATGCGAAATGACTTGTAGAGCCGAAGGGCGACAGGACGACCGCCGTAACGGCCAATCCAATAGAGAACGATTTGACTGAGGACGAACGCCGACCACGCGAGGAGGAAGACGAGCAGGAACGAGACGTCGAGAGAACCGATTAAGTGACCACCGTAGGCGAGCACGAGCTCATTCGGGATGAATTGGATGAAGATACCGAGCGGGACGCTGAAGACGCCGCAGCCGAGCAACAGTTGTTCAAAGAAATGCCACATGACCGTTCCCTCCTTTCCAAATTTTGTACGGTCTTTGTTCCATCCATCAGTATAACGGACATGGACCGAAAGCAAAAGAAAAGATGTCACGTATTTGTGACATCTTAGTCGAGCTCGGAGACAAGGACCCCGAGCCGCTCGAGTTCCGAGACGGCGGCATCGATGGCATCTTCGCTATCGGCCTCGAGCGTGTGGATATGCAAGCCACCCGTCAAATGCGAAAGTGGGGCGGCCTGGTTCGCCTCGACCCGTTCGAGGAAAGCACGGACGTCGCGACGGCTCTTCACCATCAACTGGCCCGTCAACGAACCGTAGACCGGATGATCGATGATGACGTCCCGAATCGTGACGCCTTCGTCGACGATGGCGTTCATTTCGGCCTCCATGGCCTCGGCCTCGTGACGACAGACGATTTTACGGGTGTAGGCGGACGGTGACGACTCGCCCGGTAGATAGACGTATCCACGGGCGGTCGCGACGATTTGATGGCCCTTCGCCTTCAAGAGCGACAAGTCTTGGACGACGACTTGTCGGCTGACGGCGACACGGCGGGCGAGCTCGGAGCCGGTGATCGGCTCGGAACTCTGTTCAATCATTTCCAATAATGTGCGCCGGCGTTCTTCACCGGCTAAGCGTTTGTTCATAAGATCCGACTCTCCTTGCTAAAGTGACGATGGCTTCGGCGAGCGCCGTCGTGGCCTCGACGGTCGTGTCTTCGCCGAAGGAAATGCGGACGAGGCCGTGGCAGGCGCTCGTCTCATAGCCGAGTGACTCGAGCATCCGGTTCGGTCCGTTCTGGCCGGCCCGACAGGCCGAGCCTGCCGAGACTTGGAAGCCGAGCCCGTCGAGTTCGGTCATCCACCATTGTCCGTCCCGCTGATTCGAGACGAACGAGAAGATGGCGGGACTCTGCTGGTCGAACTCGAGCCAGTCCACGTAAGACGATGTCTTCTCTTTCAAGATAGCACGAAACGCCAAGAAATTTCTTTCATGACGTGTCCGTGCCTCGTGCCGGTCGGTGAACGCTTTAACGAATGCACAGATGCCGGGGACGTCAATCGTGCCGGGACGAATGCCGTACTGGTGGTGTCCCGGATAATAGGGCGGTGGCAACAGCCGTTCCATATAGAGGCCGCCGACGCCTTTTGGACCGCCGACCTTATGGGCGCTGAACGAATAGGCGTCAATCCCGTCGACCGAGACAGGAATCTTGCCGAGCGCCTGGACGCCGTCGATATGGAGCAACACTTTCTTATATTTCAATTGGCAGAGGATGTTGTGGAGCGGCAGCGTCCAACCGGTATCGGAGTTGACGTGCTGGAACGTCACGAGCCCGATATCACGGTCGAGCAGACGCGTGAACGTCTCTTGGTCGAAGCGACCGTCTTTCAGTTTCAGCCGATGGACGGTCACGCCTTCCGCTTCCCATTCGTCGAGAAGGAGGGCGACCGAGTCGTGCTCTTGCCACGACGTGATGACTTCACTGCCTTTCATGCGCTTACGGAGACTCGTTAGCGCGATATAGTTGCTCTCCGAGCCGCTGCCGGTGAAGAGTAACTTCCCGCGGAGTATGTCGAGCCCGAGAGCCTGCTTCACCAAACGCCTTGCCTCGGTCAAGTAATCTTCGGCCATATATCCGTGCGTGTGGAGGGAAGACGGATTACCGTATACGCTCCGCGCCATGGCGACGTAATGGTCGAGGGCGGATTTTGTCATCGGGTGCGTCGCCGCATAATCAAAGTAACGGTTCATCGTAAAGTTCCCCTTTTCTTATGTTGTCTTCTTCACAAAATTATGCGAAACTAGTTTACAAGTCAACATTACATATGAAAAACAGGTGATATACAGATGTCTTTACAGTTTGAACGGGTCGATGTGTTGATTATCGGGGCCGGGTTGGCCGCTGTGACGGTCGCCCTCCATCTGCCCCGGACGTTGAACGTCCTGCTCGTCGCCAAGCATGAAGTGACGAGTGCGAACTCGGACTTGGCTCAAGGCGGAATCGCGAGTTCGTACTTGGAACCGTCGAGCGTCGACCATGAGCGGGATACGCTCGTCGCCTCGAAACTCACGGCCGTGCCCGACCGTGTTTATACACTCGTCGAGGAAGGGCGGACGGCGATTCAAGAGCTGGAGCGGTTCGGCATCGTCTTCGATCGCGACGCGACGGGCTACGCGGTCGGTCGGGAAGGTGCCCATGGCATGAATCGAATCTTTCACGTCGGTGGCGATGAGACGGGACGGCACGTGATGGCGACGCTGCGGCGTCAACTGCCTGACAATGTGACCGTCATGGAGCATGTCCTAATCGATACGTTGACGAAAAGCGATGGCCGTGTGAGCGGGGCGACCGGTTTCAACGGTGAGACACGCCTCCACGTTCAGGCCGGGGCCGTCGTCCTCGCGACCGGTGGCATCGGCGGACTGATTGACTGGACGTCGAACTGTCGCTCGGTCACAGGAGACGGGCTCGTCTTGGCAGAAGCGGTCGGGGCTCGGCTCACGAACTTGTCTCGGATTCAGTTTCATCCGACGCTACTCGCAGTCGATTCACCCCATCTCGTGACGGAAGCGCTACGCGGGGCGGGAGCCACGCTCGTCGATACGTCCGGGAACCATGTGATGGGACAACACCCGCTCGGTAGCCTCGCCCCGAGGGATGAGGTCGCACGAACGCTCACGAACCATGTCGGACCGGTGTACTTGGATACGAGTCGTGTCGAACGGCTCGATGAGCGGTTCCCGAAACTGGTGGCGACATGTGACGCGCACGGCATCGACATCCGGCGCATCCCGGTCCGGCCGGGACTACATTTCCACATGGGCGGTGTCGACGTCGACGCCTATGGACGAACCAAGGTAGCGGGACTATATGCGGTCGGGGAGGTCGCCGATACGGGCGTCCATGGGAAGAATCGACTCGCGTCAAACTCGTTACTTGAATGCTGGGTGTTCGGGAAGCGGGTGGCGGCGACGATGACTTTGGAGGAGAAGCCGTTCGCGGTGAACGAGACGACCGTATTTGAGGTTTCAGATGATCTGTTCGGCCGCTATCGGCAACAGATTGGGGAATGGCTGACAATCTCGCCGCAACTCGGCAAAATCGTAAGTTTCTTAGAAAATACCCAACAACTGCCACGGACGAAACACGTGACAAGACAATTAAGTGAACAGACATTGAGTATAGAAGCGGCACGGCTTTTGGCTCGTGCCATGATGAGGACGGAGGATGGTTATGAACAAGATTGCTTTGCGCGAACAGCTGACGGCATTTCTACATGAGGACATCGGCTTTGGCGATATCTCGAGCGGACTGATCGATCAGCGCGAGACGTCATTCGCCACGGTCACCGCCAAAATGGATGGGGTGTTCTGTGGCATGGATGTCGTCCTGGAGCTGGCCCAGATGCAACGGCTCGTCGTCGAGTCATGCCAACCGGACGGCACGGTTGTCTCGACTGGAGATGAACTGTTCACGTTGCGGGGCAAGACACGGACGCTCCTCGAGACGGAACGGGTGTTATTGAACCTTATCCAACATTTGAGCGGGATCGCCACGATGACGCGGCGCTGCGTCGAACAGCTCAATGACCCGACGATTGCCGTCACGGACACGCGCAAGACGACACCTGGACTCCGCATGCTCGAGAAGCATGCCGTCCGTTCGGGTGGTGGGAAGAACCACCGGCTCCGGCTCGACGATGCCGTCATGATTAAAGACAACCACATCACGGCACTCGGTGGGATCACGAACGCGGTCGCCCGGGCCCGGATGCTTGCTGGCCACACGACGCCGATTGAAGTCGAGGTCGAGACGCTCGAACAGTTGCATGAGGCGATTGCGGCGGACGCCGACATCATCATGTTCGACAACCGGACGCCAGAAGAACTGAAGGCGTGGCGCGCGCTCGTCCCAAGTCTTATCAAGACGGAAGCGTCAGGCGGCATCACGGTCGAGACGATCGCCTCGTATCGCGGTACGGGCGTCGACGTCATCTCAATCGGGCAGTTGACCCATTCGGTGACGGCGCTCGATTGTAGTTTAAATCTCGTAGGAGGAATCAAACATGCAGTTACTCGGAACGATGCCAGCGCTATACGCTGACTTGACGGTTGAACAGATGGAACAACGGATTGAAGCCATTAAAGCACGGCTCGGCAGCCGCCTATTTTTACCGGCTCACCATTATCAAAAGGACGAGGTCGTCCAGTTCGCGGACGCGACCGGAGATTCGCTCCAGCTCGCACGGCTCGCCGAACAGATGAACGAGGCCGAATTCATCGTCTTTTGCGGCGTCCACTTCATGGCCGAGACGGCCGACATGTTGACGCGTGACGACCAGCTCGTCATCTTACCGGATATGCGGGCCGGGTGTTCGATGGCCGACATGGCTGATATCGATCAGACGGAGATTGCGTGGGAAGAGCTGACCGATACGTTCGGCGACAGTATCGTCCCGATCACATACGTCAACTCGACAGCGGCCATCAAGGCATTCGTCGGCAAACATGGCGGGGCGACGGTCACGTCGTCGAACGCCCATGACATCGTGCGCTGGGCACTCGAAGCGGGCGAACGGGTCTTGTTCTTACCGGACCAGCATCTCGGACGCAACACGGCATATGACTTGGGCGTGCCGCTCGAGGCGATGGCCGTCTGGGACCCGCTCCGGGAACGACTCGTCTATGAAGGCGATATTGAGGACGTCCGCGTCATTCTATGGAAAGGGCATTGCTCGGTCCATGAGAAGTTCAACGTCGCCCAAATCGAGGCGTTACGGAAGAACGACCCGGAACGACGCATCATCGTCCATCCCGAGTGCACGTTCGATGTCGTGCAGGCGGCGGACGAGGCCGGGTCGACGTCATATATCATCGACCAAATCGAGGCGAGCGCGCCGGGGACGAAGTGGGCCGTCGGCACCGAGATGAACTTGGTCAATCGACTTGCGGCGACGCACCCTGAGCTCGACATCAATTCGCTCAACCCGTACATGTGCCCGTGCTTGACGATGAACCGAATCGATTTGCCTCATTTGCTCTGGGCGCTCGAGTCACTCGAGACCGATCCCGTAAATATTATTCGCGTCGATCAAGAGACGACAAAGTGGGCGACACTCGCCCTCGAGCGGATGCTCGCACGCTAAGGACAGGCAATCGCCTGTCCTTTTTTCGTGGCGACGGTTATGGTACAATGAATGCAGTTTTCCTATGAAGAGGAGATATGACCGTGATTGAATTCGTAAAAGGCTCCGTCGCCTATGTGTGCGCGGAATATATAACGTTGGATGTTTCGGGCGTCGGCTACAAAGTACATGTGCCTAACCCGTTTTTTTATCGTGAACAAGACGAACATGTAATCGTATTTACGCACCATTACGTGCGCGAAGATCAACAGACGCTGTACGGTTTCCGTTCACGTCGCGAACGCGAACTGTTCAATAAATTGCTCGGCGTCAACGGAATCGGACCGAAAGGCGCACTCGCGATCGTCGCCTCGGGCGATATGGATGCGCTCATCGACGCAATCGAGACTGAGAACGAGAAGTATTTGATGAAGTTCCCAGGTGTCGGCAAGAAGACGGCGAAACAGATGGCGCTCGACTTGAAAGGCAAGCTGTCCGAGCTCGCCCCGGATTATGTACCGAACACCGGACTGTTCGCCCAAGGCGCGTCCGAACTAGACGAGGCGTGCGAAGCGCTCGTTGCGCTCGGTTACTCAGAGCGTGAGATCACCCGTGTCCGCAAGGAACTGAATTCAGAAATATTGACGACAGACGCTTACATAAAGCGCGCCCTGCAATTGCTATTGAAATAAGGAGGAGACCATGGACGAACGATTGTTGTCACAATCCCATCAACAATATGAAGACTCTGAAGAGTGGAGCTTGCGTCCGCAAAAGTTCGAGCAATATATCGGACAGGAGAAGGCGAAAGGAAACTTGTCGATCTTCATCCAAGCCGCGAAGCTCCGCAGCGAAACACTCGACCACGTCCTCCTATACGGTCCCCCGGGACTCGGAAAGACGACACTCGCCCAAATCATCGCCAACGAGATGGGTGTCGGCATCAAGACGACGGCCGGCCCGGCCATCGAACGTCCGGGTGACCTCGCCGCAATCCTCTCGACCCTCGAACCGGGCGATGTTCTGTTCATCGATGAGATTCATCGCTTGAGCCGCACGATTGAAGAGATCCTCTATCCGGCGATGGAGGACTACTGTCTCGACATCGTTTACGGACAAGGCGAGATGGCGCGAAGCGTCCGCATCGACTTGCCACCGTTCACGCTCGTCGGCGCGACGACGCGGGCCGGCATGTTGTCGGCCCCGCTCCGTGACCGCTTTGGTGTCACGTTAAAGCTCGAATACTACGAGACGCATGAGCTCGCCGCCATCGTCAGTCGGACGGCCCAACTGTTCCGCCTGTCGATTTCACCAGAGGCGAGCGGTGCCATCGCGAAACGTGCACGCGGCACGCCGCGGATTGCCAACCGGCTGTTACGCCGGGTACGTGATTTCGCCCAAGTAGCAGGAACGAAAGAAATCGATCCGGTGCTTGCCTCAGACGCACTCGACCGGTTACACGTCGACGCCCTCGGGCTCGACGAAGTCGACCACCGGCTCTTACGGGCGATGGTTGAACGGTTCGGCGGTGGACCGGTCGGACTCGAGACGCTTGCCGCGACGATCGGGGAAGATGCCCAGACGATCGAGGACGTGTATGAGCCGTATTTGTTGCAGCAAGGTTTCCTGCAACGGACGCCGCGCGGCCGCATGATCACCCAGTACGCAAAGACGCATTTTGGCTATGAAGAGGAGTAAACGATATGCAAGACATTCAATTGAACGTAAACGATTATGATTTTGACTTACCGGAAGAACTGATCGCCCAAGTACCGCTCCTCGATCGGACGAGCTCACGACTGCTCGTCCTCGACCGCGACACGGGCGACATCGAGCATCGCCACTTCCGCGACGTGCTCGACTATTTACAGGCAGGCGATGCCCTCGTCGTCAACGACTCGCGCGTGCTCCCGGCTCGACTGTTCGGGGCGAAGCAAGAGACGGGCGGGAAAGTCGAGCTTCTTCTTTTGAAGCAGACGGAAGATGATGTCTGGGAAGCGCTCGTCAAACCGGCGAAAAAAGTCCGCGTCGGCGCCATCGTCGAGTTCGGCAACGGATTGCTCCGGGCTGAATGTGTCGAAGAGCTGCCGGAAGGGGGACGCCGCTTCAAGTTCGATTACGACGGTATCTTCTATGAGATTTTAGATGAGCTCGGCACGATGCCGCTCCCGCCCTACATCCGTGAACAGCTCGACGACCAAGACCGTTATCAGACGGTGTACGCCCGTGAACGCGGGAGTGCGGCCGCACCGACGGCAGGTCTTCACTTCACGGAAGAACTGCTCGCAGCGGCAGAGGCGAAAGGCGTCAAGTTGATTCCGCTCACGCTCCACGTCGGGCTCGGTACGTTCCGTCCCGTCACGGCGGATACGATTGAAGAACACACGATGCACAGTGAGTATTTCGAGCTGTCGGCCGCTTCGGCCGAGGCACTCCGTGACATCCGTGCAAATAACGGACGCGTCTTCGCGGTTGGGACGACATCGACCCGGACGCTCGAGACGATCGTGCGCGACCATGGGGATTTCGTCGAGTCATCGGGCTGGACGGACATCTTTATCTACCCAGGCGTCGAGTTGAAGGCGATTGATGGACTGATCACGAACTTCCATCTGCCGAAGTCGACACTCGTCATGCTCGTCTCGGCGTTCGCGTCGCGCGACATCATCTTGAACGCGTACCGCACGGCGGTACAAGAACGTTACCGCTTCTTCAGCTTTGGAGACGCGATGCTCATCACGAGGAAGGAAGAGAACAAATGACCAAACACGCAGTCACATACGAACATATCCACACATGTAAACAGACGGGAGCGCGGCACGGAATCGTCCATACGCCGCACGGCTCGTTCGAGACACCTGTCTTCATGCCGGTCGGCACGCAGGCGACCGTCAAGACGATGGCCCCGGAACAAGTCAAGGCGATGGGAGCGAACATCATCCTCTCGAACACGTATCACCTTTGGATTCGCCCAGGACACGAAGTCGTCAAACAAGCTGGTGGCCTTCATAAGTTCATGAACTGGGACGGCGCGATTTTGACGGACTCGGGCGGCTTCCAGGTCTTCTCGCTCGCCGATCTGCGCAACATCCAAGAAGAAGGCGTCCATTTCCGCAACCACTTGAACGGCGACAAGTTGTTCTTGTCACCGGAGAAAGCGATGGAGATTCAAAACGCGCTCGGTTCGGATATTATGATGGCGTTCGACGAGTGCCCGCCGTTCCCGGCGACACATGAGTACATGAAGAAATCGGTCGAGCGGACGAGCCGTTGGGCTGAGCGTTGCCTCGCGGCACACGAACGTCCGGAAGACCAGGCATTGTTCGGTATCATCCAAGGCGGCGAGTACGAAGATCTCCGTCGTCAAAGTGCGGCTGACCTCGTCTCGCTTGATTTCCCAGGTTATGCCGTCGGTGGATTATCGGTCGGCGAACCGAAAGATGTCATGTACCGCGCGCTCGAGTTCACGACACCGTTCATGCCGGAGAACAAGCCGCGCTACTTGATGGGCGTCGGTTCACCGGATGCGTTGATTGAAGGCTCGATTCGCGGCATCGACATGTTCGACTGCGTCTTGCCGACCCGAATCGCCCGCAACGGGACGCTCATGACATCGAAAGGCCGTGTCACGATCAAACATGCGAAACATAAGACGGACTTCGGCCCAATCGACGAGAAGTGCGACTGCTACACGTGTAAGAACTATTCACGTGCGTACGTCCACCACTTGATTCGTGCCGACGAGATGTTCGGTCTCCACCTCTGTTCGACACACAACCTTCACTTCCTCGTGAACTTGATGAGTCAAGTACGTCAAGCCATCCGCGAAGACCGTCTTTTGGACTTCAAGGAAGAGTTTTTCGAAGAATATGGGTATAACAAACCAAACGCCAAGAATTTCTAATTGTTCTAACAGCGATTATGTGACAACGTTTCAGTTTCACGGTATAATGAACCTGATATTGAAGGAAAGGGTGAATTTTACGCATGGAAACTCTCGTAGCACTATTACCGATGATCCTTATTTTCGTCGTGTTCTACTTCTTGTTGATCCGTCCGCAGACGAAACGTCAGAAGGAAGTACAATCGATGCAAAACGCGCTTGAGCGTGGGGATCACGTCGTAACAATCGGCGGCCTTCACGGCGTCGTCCACCAAATCGAAGACACACAAGTCACATTGAAATGTGACCAGTCACTCCTCAAGTTCAATCGCAGTGCGATTGCTGAAGTGACGAAAAAAGGCAACTCATCATTCGCTGAGTAACCAAACCACGCCTGACCATCCCTGGTCAGGCGTCTTTTTTTTGTCATACTTTGAAAAATGATTTATTTTTGACAAACTTCGTCAATCCGACGAATCATCCACCTTATTTCCAAAAATCAAATTGAATCGTGAAAACGTTTGCATTATCGTCAAGTTGAGAAGAGTTGGAAAGAAGGAGAAGAAGACATGGATGTGAAACGATTGCTACGCCCACTCAAAAATTGGAAGGTACGACGTCGCCCTGACCGCGTGAAAGGACGCTCGTCGATGCGCCGTAAGATGGCGATGGCGCTCGTGCCGACACTGATCGCCTTATTGATCGTCGGTGCGCTCGGCTCGTATCAATTACAGAATGCGACGTCAGAGTATGACCGCGTCTTGAACGAGCGGCTCCAAGATATGCTCGTCGCCGAAGATTTGGCGTTGACCGTGACCGATGCCGAGCGTTATTTGAACTACTATCTGCTCGTCTCGAACCCGAAGACACTGATTAGTCTCGAAGCGGCGCAGACAAAACGTGACGAACTGATGGATACGCTCAAGCAGTCGTCGTCAGATTCGAAAGTCATCGCCTGGATCGGTGATCTTGAGAAGTTCAATCAACATCTCGACACGGAAATGGCGCGCATCATCGATCTCCGTCAACAACAAGACGAGATCGGATACAAGACGGTGCTCAATACGAGCGTGACACCGACGACGGATCGCGTCCGGATGACGGTGACCGACCTCGTCACGTATCAAGGCGAAGCGCTCGCAGCTGAGTCGGAAGCGGTCCAGGCGAGTGCCGGGCAGTCGATCATCTGGATGGTTGTCATCAGCATCATCGGCGTCGCTGTCGGTCTACTTTCATTAGTAGCACTCCAAAAGTTGTTCTTGAAGCCGATCAATCGACTCGTGAACGAAGCGCGCGTCGTCGCCGAAGGTGATTTGACCGGGGGTGATATCGAGGTCGGTTCGAACGATGAGCTCGGTGACCTCGTCACGGCGTTCAACGATATGAAACGCAACCTTGTCGGCTTGATTCGTCAAGTCGGGGCGGCCTCAGACAAAGTGACGGCCTACTCGGAAGAACTGTATGCCAGCACGGACCACGTCGCCACGACGACGCAAGGTGTAGCCGGTCTATTTGAACAGATGAACCTTGCCGCCCAAGTGTCGGCGAAACGGGCCGAAGAAGGGACGTCCGGCGTCAATCAAGCCGTCGTCGGCTTGAACCAAATCGCCGCTGCCTCGCAAGGCGTGAACGAGCAGACGATTCATACACTCGAAGCGGCGAGTGGGGGACTGGAGACAATTCAGTTGGCCGAGCAGCAAATGCGGGAGATTCAACAAGCGAACGACTTGACGCAACAGATGGTCGAGCGCTTATCTAATCAATCGCTCGAGATTGAGAAAATCACTCGTTCCATCACGGCCATCACGGAACAGACGAACCTGCTCGCCTTGAACGCGGCGATTGAAGCGGCTCGGGCCGGGGAACACGGCAAAGGGTTTGCCGTCGTCGCGGCCGAGGTCAGAAAACTGGCCGAAGAATCGAAACAGTCGGCAAAACAGATTCAAGCGGTCGTCGTCGATATTCAGCGCGACACGTCGGAAGTCGAGGCGGCGTTCGATGTCACGAGCCAGCATGTGACAAGCGGTGTGATCCAAATGGGCGAAGTCGCCGGTGCGTTCCGTGAAATCGTCACCGTCATTCAAGAGACGTCCCGTCAAATGAGTGAGATTGCGGCAGCGACAGAAGAAGTAAGTGCGAACACGACCGAGGTCGCCGTCTCGGTCGAAGATATGTCAACGAACGCCGTCTCAACGCAACGAAGCGTCGAAGAGGCGGGCGCGAACGTCGAAGAGCAACTCGCCGCGATTCAAGAAATCAACGGCATCGCCGAGACGATGAGTCATATGTCGGTCGAGTTGAAAGACCTCGTCCACTTGTTTAAGGCATAAAAACAGCGTCTCCTCGACAATCGAGGGGACGCTGTTTCGATTACATCAACAATATCAGGCTTGCTGCCATGACCATCATACCGGCGACCATGCCGTACACCGCATGGTGGGCCCGTCCGTATTCACGAGCGGCTGGGAGCAATTCATCGAGCGAGATGAACACCATGATGCCGCCGACAGCCGCGAAGATAATTCCGAATACCGTGTCGCTCAAGAACGGCATCAACAACAGGAAGCCGACGGCCGCGCCGATCGGTTCAGCGAGTCCGGATAAGAAGGACAGTTTCAGCGCCTTCTTCCGAGAGCCGGTCGCGTAGTATATCGGGACCGAGACGGCGATCCCTTCCGGAATGTTGTGCAGTGCGATGGCGATGGCGATCGCTAAACCGACGGCCGGGTCATCGAGGGCCGAGATGAACGTGGCCAAACCTTCCGGGAAGTTATGGATGGTGATGGCGAGTGCCATGAAAATCCCCATCTTATGAAGCCGCTGCTTCGTCTCGTGATTCAATGGGACGCGTTCGGTCGCCGTCGTCGCGAGTTCTTGGGACGACGGGTCGTTTTGCATCGTCTCGACGAATTTGACTTCATGCGGGTTCTCGGGAGACGGGATGAACTTGTCGATCAAGGCGATCAACAGCATACCGCCGAAGAACGCGAGGACCGTATAAAGTGTCCCGGTCTGCTCGCCATGGGCGCCGACGAGTTCATCGAGCGCTTTTGGGAAAATCTCGATAAAGGATACGTAAATCATGACCCCGCCTGAGAAGCCAAGGGACACCGACAAGAAGGCTGTGTTGGTCCGTTTGGCGAAGAAGGCGATCATACTTCCGATCCCCGTCGCGAGTCCAGCGAACAACGTCAGTAAAAAGGCATAGATAATCGTGCTATCCATTGAAAAGGACTCCTTTACGTGTAGTGTAAGTTGATAATCACATCATAGCTCAAGTTTTGCCCTAATGCAACTTTTAGTCGCATACGCAAAAAAAGCGTGGGAAATCAACGCTCCCGTGTTACAATTTTAGGAAAACGATTGATAAATGTTTAGAATATTTGTAATGTTAACGAGAGAAGTTTTTTTACGAGAACATGTGTTTAGAAAGGAATTTGTCGTATGTACAAAAAAGGGAATATCGCGATCTTTGCGGTCATCATGATTGCAACGATCCTACTCGCCGTCTTGACGACACCATGGGTCGTGAAGAACACGAACCTTGGCCTTGACCTCAAAGGCGGATTTGAAGTGCTGTACGAAGTCCAGCCGCTTGAAGACGGCGATGTCATCGATCAATCTGCGATGAATGCAACCGTTCGCGCTATCAACAACCGGGTCAACGTGCTCGGTGTGTCTGAACCGGACATTCGGATTGAGGATGATAACCGGATCCGTGTCCAACTCGCGGGTGTATCGAACCAAAACGATGCCCGAGAAGTGCTCTCGTCGACGGCGCAGCTTACGTTCCGCGACATCGATGACAACGTCCTGCTCGACGGAAAAGATCTCGCGCCGCGCGGCGCCTCAATCAGCTACGATCAGCAAGGCAACCCGGTCGTTGAATTGACGCTCCAATCGGCAGAACAGTTCGGTGAAGTGACGTCTGAGATCGCTCAGCGCCCGGCACCGGAAAACCGCCTTGTCATCTGGCTCGATTATGAGGAAGGTGACTCGTACGAAGAAGAGATTCAAAAAGAGAACTCGAAAATCGTCTCGGACGCTTCGGTCAACGGACCGATTCTTTCGGATAAAGCCATCATCTCCGGTGGAGATATCGACGCCGAGAGTGGTCAACGTCTCGCTGACATCTTGAACGCCGGGGCACTCCCGGTCAAACTTGAAGAGATTTACTCGACGTCGGTCTCGGCCCAATTCGGTCAAGATGCACTTGAAAAGACCGTGTTCGCTTCGGTCATCGGTGTCGTCGCTATCTTCTTGTTCATGTTGTTCTTCTATCGTTTACCCGGTCTCGTCTCGATCATCACACTCATTTTGTATATCAATTTGATTATGTTGTTCTTTAACGGGATTAACGCCGTCTTGACGCTCCCGGGGATTGCCGGTCTCGTCCTCGGTATCGGTATGGCAGTCGATGCCAACATCATCACGGCCGAGCGAATTAAAGACGAACTCCGCTCAGGGAAGTCGGTCCTATCGGCGTTCCGTGCCGGTAACCGTCGCTCGCTCAGTACGATCATCGATGCCAACTTGACGACGCTCATCTCGGCAGCGGTCTTGTTCTATTTCGGAACGAGTTCCGTCAAAGGGTTCGCGCTCATGCTCATGATCTCGATCGCGATGACGTTCATCTCGAACGTCTTCATCTCGCGCTATTTGATGCACCTCCTCGTCGCAAGTCGTCTCTTCGACAAGCGCAAAGGCTGGTTTGGTGTGAAGGAGAGTGAAATCCGTGAACTTTAAGCTCACTGAATTAAACTATATTAAACCGATGCGCACGTTGTTCCTCATCTCATGTGCCGTCGTCATCATCGGGCTCGGGATCTTGTTCTTCCGCGGCTTGAACCTCGGAATCGACTTCGCGTCTGGAACGCGGGTCGAAGTCCAGACCGAGTCGCAAGTGTCGCAAGACGATTTAGCGGCCGCCTTCACCGAGGCAGGCGTGGATGAAGACATCTCTTCTGTCCAATATGCAGAAGGCGGGACGCTCGCGAACGTGACGTTCGTCGGGCAGCTCACTCAAGATGAAGTCGCTTCGGTGAAGACTGTGTTCACGGAGACGTTCGGGAACGACCCGAACATCAGCACCGTCTCAGCCGAAGTCGGTCGAGACATCGCCCGTAATGCGATTTATGCCGTCTCGCTCGCATCGCTCGGGATTATCTTGTATATCACGTTCCGCTTCCAATTCTCTTACGGTGTCGCCACCGTCGTCGCCATGCTCCACGATGCGTTCTTCATGCTTGTGGCGTTCTCGATTTTTGGCATCGAGGTCAACTTGTACTTCGTCGCCGCTATCTTGACGATTATCGGTTATTCGGTCAACGATACAATCGTTACGTTCGACCGGGTGCGCGAGAACATTCAAGCGTATGAGAAAGAACGGAAAATCAAGACGATGGACGAGTACCGTATGATCGTGAACAAAGCGATTCAAGAGACGATCGTCCGCTCGATCAATACGGTCGTCACTGTATTGTTCACCGTCATCGCCTTGTACATCTTTGGTGCCGAATCGATTCGCGGCTTCTCGCTCGCGCTTCTCGTCGGCCTCATCATGGGAATGTACTCGTCGATCTTCATCGCTTCGTACCTTTGGTTGCTCATCAAAGGTATGTCGCTCAACAAAAAGAAATCAGCTGCCCCAGAGGCGTAACCACTGGTCTCCCGAATTAATCGGGGGACCTTTTTGAATGTCAAGACGGCACTTCACTCGCTCGTTCTGATATAATCTACAATTGATTGGAGTGAGGCATTATGTATCATGCGAAGAAACGTTGGGTGTATCCGGAGACGGATACAACGGCTGTTGAACAGTTACAGACAGAACTGAATATATCGGAGCAACTCGCGACGCTCCTCACACAACGGGGGCACCGCGACGTCGAGGCGGCCAAGGCGTTTTTATACGTCGAGGATGAATTGACGTTCCACGACCCGTTTTTATTTGAACAGATGCCAAAAGTCGTCGAACGTTTGAAACGGGCGGCTGACGAAGGCGAGATGGTGCTCATCTATGGCGACTATGACGTCGATGGCGTCAGCGCATCGGCCGTCATGTGGCACGCCTTGACCGAGATTGGCGTCATGGCGGAATGCTATATCCCGAACCGGTTCACCGAAGGCTACGGACCGAACAAAGAGGCGTTCAGCTGGGCCGCCGGTGAAGGGTTCACCCTCATCATCACGGTCGACTGCGGCATCTCGGGGATTGAAGAAGCAGCGCTCTTAAAAGAGCTCGGTGTCGACTTGATTATCACCGACCACCACGAACCGAAAGAGACGTTACCGGATGCATTCGCTATCATCCATCCTCATATCGACCCGTCGTATCCGTACGACAAACTCGCCGGGGCAGGCGTCGCCCTCAAAGTGGCGCACGCCGTGCTCGACCGGATGCCGGACGAGCTTCTCGACTTGGCCGTCCTCGGCACGATCGCCGACCTCGTCCCGCTCGATGGGGAGAACCGTCTGCTCGCCAAGCTCGGGCTCAAGGCGCTCGATGATTCGAAACGCCCGGGTATTTTGGCGCTCCGTGAAGTGTGTGCGTTGACGGACGGGACATTGAACGAGGAATCGGTCGGGTTCGCGTTCGGTCCGCGCATCAACGCCGCCGGTCGTCTCGACTCGGCGATGCCGGCGCTCCAGATGTTGCTCGCCGAGAGCGAGGAAGAAGCGCTCGCACTGGCACAACAGCTCGACAAACAGAACAAAGAACGCCAAGACATCGTCAAGACGATCGCCAAAGAAGCGACGGAACTCGTCGAAGCCTCGATGACGGACGACCGCGTCCTCGTCGTCGCCAGTGAACGCTGGAACCCAGGCGTCGTCGGAATCGTCGCGTCACGTCTCGTCGAGGCGTACTATCGTCCGGTCATCCTCTTGTGCCATGACCCGAAGACAGGGAAGGCGAAAGGGTCAGGCCGGTCGATTGACGGTTTCGACTTGTTCAAAGAACTATCGAAGAACGAAGACATCTTGCCGCACTTCGGTGGCCACCCGGCCGCAGCCGGGATGACGTTGTTATCGGAAAACGTGGCCGAACTGCGCCGTCGTCTGAACGAACAAGCCGAATCGATTCCGGACGAGACGTTCGTCGCCCGCGTCAACGTCGACTTGAAGCTCGACGTGAACGATGTGTCGCTCGACTTGATTTCAGAGATTGGCAAGCTCGCCCCGTTCGGGATGGGTAATCCGTCACCGCGTGTCGTCGTGGCAGACGCTAGACTTCGCGACATCCGTCAAATCGGGCGCGACAACACCCATTTGAAGGTTCAGCTCGCCGGGGACAAACGGGAACTCGATGGCATCGGCTTCGGTTTCGGTCACGTCGTCTCTGAAATATCGAAGATGGCAAACGTCTCGGTCATGGGTAGTTTGCAAGTGAATGAATGGAACGGGATGCGCAAGCCGCAGCTTATGATTCAAGACATCCGTGTCGACGGGTTCCAAGTGTTCGATTATCGAGGCAAGAAAAATTCGCTCGACGAATTGAAACAGCTCCCGGGCGACACGACGTCGTTCATCTCGTTCCAAGGGCGGGACGACTTCCCGCTCCACGATCTCGATACGCCGCTCAAGCCGTTTGTCGTCTTGCTCGATTTGCCGGACGAGGAAGACGTATTGGCGGACTTGTTGACCGAGGACGTCGAACGCATCTACTGTGCGTTCGGACAAGGCGGCTCGTTCTTCGAGAAGTTGCCGACGCGTGAAGATTTCCGAACATACTACGTCCACATGGCGACGTGCGAACGGAAAAACCTGCGCGAAAACTTGATTCGTTTGTCAATCGAGCGAAAATGGTCAAAAAATACGATTCAATTTATGCATCAAGTATTCTCTGAACTCGAATTTCTTGTTACAATGGAAGACGGACTGCCTGGAGTGAATCCAGAAGCGCCGAAACGCGATTTGACCGAAGCGCCGTGTTATAAGCGCCGGGTCGGACGAGTCCAACTCGAGGAGCGTTTCATCTATGCGTCGTTGGCAGAACTGAAAGAGCGGTTACAATCATTGCGATCGAACAAGATGCAGGAGGCTTACACATAAAATGGATTTCAAACAGCATATTAAAGAAGTAGCGGATTACCCGAAAGAAGGAATCAGCTTCAAAGACATCACGTCACTCATGCAAGACGGGCCGGCTTACAAAAAAGCGGTCGATGAGCTCATCGCTTACGCTCAGGAGCGCGGTGCTGAACTCATCGCTGGTCCGGAAGCACGCGGATTCGTCGTCGGTTGCCCGGCAGCGTACGCACTTGAACTCGGGTTCGTCCCGGTCCGTAAAGAAGGCAAGTTGCCACGTGAGACGGTTCGCGTCGCATACGGCCTCGAATACGGCACAGACATTTTGACGATGCACAAAGATTCAATCAAACCGGGCCAACAAGTCGTCATCTTGGATGACTTGCTTGCAACAGGCGGCACGATTGAAGCGACCATCAAAATGATTGAACAACTCGGCGGCGTCGTCGCGGGGATTGGATTCTTAATTGAACTTGATGGACTTGGTGGACGTGAGCGTCTCGAAGGATACGACGTGTTCTCACTCATCCGTTACGAAGATTGACCTAGACGGGAAGCGATTAGCTTCCCGTTTTTGAATAGTTTTTGAGGAAAATAACCCACAACCTTTGACAGGTCGTCAGATTTTTTCGATAATAGTAAGTAAAATTACATTACTCATGCACGTTAACTACTACCATGCTGCGACGAGTCCAAGTCGATTGGAGCGGTAAGAAAAAGGGTGTCGAATGTTATGACCAAAAAACAAATCGTAAGTATTGAGGACCTTCTCGACGCGCTCGGGGAGTATATGGGTGAAGACGAGATTGCCGAAGTGAGACGCGCTTACGAATACGCAAAACTGCATCATACCGGTCAGTTCCGACGTTCCGGCGAACCCTACATTCTGCATCCGGTCCAAGTGGCCGGTATTCTCGTTGATATCGGGTTAGACGCGACGACGATTATCGGTGCGCTTCTTCATGATGTCGTTGAAGACACGGACATCACGCTCAAACAACTCGCTGACGAGTTTGGGGTCGAGGTGGCCATGCTCGTCGACGGTGTGACGAAGCTCGGTAAAATCAAATATAAATCGAAAAAAGAAGAGCTCGCCGAGAATCACCGCAAGATGATTATCGCGATGGCTGAAGACGTACGTGTCATCTTGATCAAACTCGCCGACCGTCTGCATAACATGCGGACGCTTCAACATATGCCGAAAGAGAAGCAAGTTCAAAAAGCGGAAGAAACGCTCGAGATTTTCGCGCCGCTCGCCCACCGGATGGGGATCTCGACGATCAAATGGGAGCTCGAGGATATTTCGTTACGTTATATCAATCCGCAGCAATACTATAAAATCGTCTCGATGATGAAACAGAAACGGACCGAGCGGGAAGCGCTCGTCACTTCGGTCATCACAGAAGTGAACACCGTCCTTGAGGACGTGAGCATCGAGGCCGACGTCAACGGTCGTCCGAAGCACATCTACTCGATTTATAATAAGATGGTGAAGCATAAGAAAGAGTTCAATGAGATTTATGACTTGATGGCGGTCCGCATCATCGTCGATTCGATTCGTGACTGCTACGCCGTCCTCGGTATCATCCACACGCAATACAAGCCGATGCCGGGCCGGTTCAAGGATTATATCGCTATGCCGAAACCGAACATGTATCAGTCGCTCCACACGACGGTGATTGGACCGAAGGGTGAGCCGCTCGAAGTGCAAATCCGCACGAAGGACATGCACTTTATCGCCGAGTTCGGAATTGCCGCGCACTGGGCCTATAAAGAAGGAAAGAGTGTCGCGACGAACGGGTTCGATGAAAAAATCGCCCATCTGCGCGAGATTTTAGAGCTACAAAAAGATACGACCGACGCCGAGGAGTTCATGGAATCGCTCAAAGTCGATTTCTTCAGCGATATGCTCTACGTCTTCACACCGAAAGGGGACGTCTTCGAGTTGCCGAAAGGATCGGTCCCGATCGATTACGCCTATCGCATCCATACCGAGATCGGTCACCGGATGACGGGGGCGAAAGTGAACGGACGGATGGTGCCACTCGACCATAAACTCGAGACAGGTGACATCATCGAGATCATCACGTCGAAACATAGCTATGGGCCGAGCAAGGACTGGCTCAAGCTCGCCGTCTCGAGCCAGGCGAAGAACAAGATTCGCCAATGGTTCAAGCGCCAACAGCGTGAAGAGAACGTCGAGAAAGGCAAAGAGCTCGTCGACGTCGAGATTAAGAAGCTCGGCTTCGAGCCGAAAGAAGTGATCGATGACCAGTCGCTCGCCGTCGTCGTCGAGAAGTTCAACTTCGGGAACGAGGAAGAGATGTACGCCGCGGTCGGCTATCATGGCATCACGGCCGCCCAAGTCGCCCACAAGTTGACGGAGAAGCAGCGCAAAGAGCCAAAACTCGAGCTGTCGGACGCGATCAACGAATTGAAAGTCAGTCAGTCGCCGAAGAAGAAGACGGCCGAGGCCGGCGTCTCGGTGAAAGGGATTGACAACATGCTGATCCGCATGAGCCGCTGCTGTAACCCGGTACCGGGCGATGAAATCGTCGGGTATATCACACGTGGACGCGGCGTGTCGATTCACCGGAAGGACTGCTTGAACATCATCAATGAGCAGCACCCGGAGCGACTCCTCACGGTCGAGTGGGAAGTCGGTCAGGCGAAGGAGAAGAACTATAACGTCGACATCGAGATCACCGGCTACGACCGTTCCGGTTTGTTGAACGACGTGCTCCAAGCCGTCTCGGCGACGAACACGAACATCGTGGCGGTGAGCGGACGCGGGGACCAGAACAAACAGGCCCGTATCTCGATGACGATCTCGATTCCGAACGTGAACCATTTGCAAAAAGTCGTCGACCGGATTAAGCAAATCTCGGACGTGTACTCGGTCAGCCGAGTCATGATGACGTGACGAAAGGAAGATTTCTGTGCGTGTATTGTTGCAACGAGTAAAAGAAGCATCCGTCACCGTCGATGAGGAGACGATCGGTCAAATCGAGGCCGGTTATTTGCTCCTCGTCGGGGTGACGCACGAGGACACCGAGACGGAAGTAAACTGGCTCGCCGACAAGGTGGCCGGACTCCGTGTCTTCGAGGACGCGGACGAGAAGATGAACTTATCGATTCAAGACGTCGCCGGCAAAGTGTTGTCCGTGTCGCAGTTCACGCTTTACGGGGACACGCTCAAAGGCCGTCGTCCCGCGTTCACGCAAGCAGCGAAGCCGGATATCGCCGAACGCCTTTACGAGAAGTTCAACGAGCGTTTGCGGACGCACGGGCTCGTCGTCGAGACCGGGAAGTTCGGGGCGATGATGGATGTCGCGCTCGTCAATGACGGTCCGGTCACGCTCATGCTCGAAAAAAACGCTTGACAGAAGCAGGCGTGATTCGGCATCATGAACCATATAACCTAACACCTACGATAAAGAAAAGTACGGTCACCCCACCAGCAAAGAGAGCGATGCCTAGGCTGAAAGCATCGACTGGATGATGACCCGAACGACACTTTGGAGGTGCTTCCTTGAACTCGAGTAGGGGGAGCCGTTTCATCGGGCGTTAACCGATTTCGAGTGGCAGAGTATCGATTATGGCTCTGCAACGAGGGTGGTACCACGGGAAACTTTAACAGGCTCTCGTCCCTTTGCGGACGAGGGCCTTTTTGTATTCTAAGGAGGGAATTTTAGATGAAAGCACCACGCGGCACACAAGACCTGCTTCCGGGCACGGTCGAGACGTGGCAGTATGTCGAAGAGAAACTACGCGACATCAGCGCCCGTTACAACTATAAAGAGATTCGTACCCCGATTTTTGAAACGACCGACCTGTTCACACGCAGCGTCGGCGAGACGACGGACATCGTCCAAAAAGAGATGTTCACGCTCGTCAAGAAAGGCAAGGACGAGTATACGCTCCGTCCGGAAGGGACGGCCTCGGTCGTCCGCGCATTCGTCACGAACAAGCTGTTCGGCAGCCCCGACCAGCCGACGAAACTGTACTACATGGGACCGATGTTCCGCTACGAACGTCCACAAAAAGGCCGGTTCCGCCAACTGCACCAATACGGTGTCGAGGCGATCGGTAGCAGTGACCCTGCCATCGACGCAGAAGTGATCAGCCTCGCCTACACGATTTACAAATCGTTCGGCCTGAAGCAAATCAAGGTCGTCGTCAACTCGCTCGGTGACGCCGAGAGCCGCAACGCTCACCGCGAAGCGCTCATCCGTCACTTCGAACCGGTCCAGCACGAGCTGTGCCAAGATTGCCAGACGCGATTGCACCAAAACCCGCTTCGCGTCCTCGACTGTAAAGTCGACCGCGACCACCCGTCGATGAAGTCGGCACCTTCGATTCTCGACTTCTTGAACGAAGAGTCGAAGACGTATTTCGAGAAAGTACTCGCGCACTTGGATGCGCTCGGCGTCGCTTACGTCGTCGACCCGACGCTCGTCCGCGGTCTCGACTACTATACGCACACAGCGTTCGAGATCATGTCAGAGGCAGAAGGCTTCGGCGCCATCACGACGCTATGCGGCGGTGGACGCTATAACGGTCTCGTCCAAGACATCGGTGGACCGGACATGCCGGGCATCGGTTTCGGGATCGGGCTCGAGCGTCTCGTCCTCGCTCTCGAGAACGAAGGGGTGCTCCCGGCGCTCGAGACGGGACTTGACGTCTTCGTCGTCGCCCAAGGCGGATCAGAAGTTGAAGTGACGGCGACACGCCTGTTGCAATTGCTTCGCATCGAAGGCTTCAAGGCGGACCGCGACTATCTCGGCCGCAAATTCAAAGGACAATTCAAACAAGCCGACCGCTTGAACGCGAAATTCACCGTTATCCTCGGAGACGATGAAGTCGAACGCGGCTCGGCCTCCCTCAAGGTCATGGCGACCGGGGAACAAGTCGACGTGCCACTCTCGGCCGTCGCAGACAAAATTCGTGAACTATCGGAAGGAGCAGGACAATGATCGGACGCACACATATGAACGGCCGCGTGACAGAGTCACTCATCGGCCAAGATGTACAATTGAAAGGATGGGTCCAGAAACGTCGCGACCTCGGAGGCCTCATCTTCATCGACCTTCGTGACCGCACGGGAATCGTCCAAGTCGTCGTTCGCCCGGAAAACGAAGCGGTGCACAAGCTCGCCGAGTCAATCCGCAGCGAATACGTACTCGACATTAAAGGTACCGTCCTCGAGCGTGAGAACAAGAACCCGAACATGCCGACTGGGAACATCGAAGTCATCGCCTCTGAAATCAACATCTTGAACGCAGCGAAGATGACACCAATCCCAATCGGGGACGAGGCCGAGAACGTATCGGAAGACCTCCGTCTCAAATACCGTTATCTCGACCTCCGTCGTCCGGCACTCCAAGAGACGTTCCGTCTCCGCTCGAAGGCGTCGAACACGATTCGTAACTTCTTGACAGAAGAGGAGTTCCTCGAAGTCGAGACGCCGATTTTGACGAAGTCGACACCGGAAGGCGCGCGTGACTACCTCGTCCCGAGCCGTGTTCACGGCGGCGAATTCTACGCACTTCCACAGTCACCACAGTTGTTCAAACAGCTCCTCATGGTAGCTGGATTCGACCGTTATTTCCAAATCGCACGCTGCTTCCGTGACGAAGACCTTCGGGCCGACCGTCAACCGGAATTCACGCAAGTCGATATCGAGACGAGCTTCATGGACGTCGAAGACTTGATGGCGATGATGGAATCGATGATGGCGCAAGTCATGGAAGCGACGCTCGGTCGTACCGACACGCCGGCCAAGTTCGAGCGCATGACGCATGAAGAGGCGATGCGTCGTTTCGGTTCAGACAAACCTGACACACGTTTCGGTCTCGAACTCATCGACGTCGCGGATGCGGTAACAGGTGCCGGCTTCAAAGTGTTCGACATGGCGCTCGAGTCTAACGGACAAGTGAAAGCGATCAACGTCAAAGGCGAGGCGGACAAGTTCTCGCGTAAAGACATCGACAAGCTTCAAGAGTTCACGGCCGTCTACGGTGCTAAAGGCCTCGCTTGGCTCAAAGTGACGCCAGAAGGCTTGAACGGACCGATCGCCAAGTTCTTCGACGAGACGTACGCCCAGAAGTTGATGGAAGCGACGAACGCAGAAGCGGGCGACTTGCTCCTCTTCGTGGCATCAAAACCGACAGTCGTCGCCGACAGCCTCGGCGCGCTTCGCGTCAAGCTCGGTCATGAGCTCGGACTCATCGACGAGTCGAAGTTCAACTTCCTTTGGGTGACGGACTTCCCGCTCGTCACGTTCGAAGAAGAAGACGGCCGTTTCTATGCCAACCACCACCCGTTCACAATGCCAAACCGTGAAGACCTCCACTTGCTCGAGACGGACCCGGCGAGCGTACGCGCTCTCGCCTATGACCTCGTCTTGAACGGCTATGAGCTCGGTGGCGGATCACAACGGATTTATGAGCGTGACATTCAAGAACGCATGTTCAAATTGCTCGGCTTTACAGAACAAGAAGCAGTCGACCAGTTCGGCTTCTTGCTCGAAGCGTTCGAGTATGGTACACCGCCACACGCGGGTATCGCGCTCGGTCTCGACCGTCTCGTCATGATCCTCGCGGGTCGTTCGAACCTTCGTGACACGATCGCCTTCCCGAAAACGGCGTCGGCGAGCGACTTGCTCACACAAGCACCAAGCCCGGTCGCGGATGCGCAACTCCAAGAGTTGTCGATTCGGACCGCGGTCAAAGAGAAAAAATAACAACTAGTCACAAGGACCCGTCAATTGGCGGGTCTTTTTGCGTATATCTTGTTAAATAATAATATGTTACATTTATGGTATAAAATGTATTTTAACGATGAGGGGAAATGGGGAAACATGAAATTAAAAAGCATAGTGCAATCACTTGGAATGACGATTGGGTTGGCAACTATTTTAGCGGGCTGCAGTCAAGAATCGGAAGTGTTGCCAAAAGTGGGGGACGTCGTTCAAGACACGGAATCAGAAGTCGATGTAGAAGTGGAGATGATTCAATTGCGTCCGGTCGGAGAGACTACTTCCCTTGGGACGTTGAAGAATTACGACTTATCTCCGTTCTTCCAACATAAAGTCACGATGATTGCACCGGAACATATAGATGATGAACATATTATTTATACGGATTCGATCGGTGAAGTAGGCTATGAAATCTATGTCTACGATACGGAACAAGCAACCAATCGGTCGTTACATAAAACGTCAAAGACAATCGGTAATCTTGTCGGGGTTAAAGATAACATCTACTGGAGCGAATACGAAGCGACGGAAGACAATGGATACGCTTGGTCTATTTTTCGAATGAAGCTCGACGCTTCTGAACTAACGGAGATATATAACGGTGTAAGTATGTTCGAGACGCCTGTTCCTCATTTGTGTGCAGCGGATGGACACGTCACGTGGGTCGATTATGAGGCATCCGAAACAATGACGACGACATCGGTAAAGCAGTTCTCGTCTACTTCAGAGAAGGTGGAGACACTTCGAACTTACACGCTTCAAGAAGGGGAGAATCGAAACGGAGAGTACGTGTTCGATTATCGTGATAGCGAAGGGGGAGTCATTCTTCATCGAAGTCTGTTCGAAGCAGGAAACAAGACAACGAGATTGACCACGCTCGACGGGAAGTTTGATGAAGAAATGGGCGCATTAATTGATTTTCAAGTAGGACCTGACTATGCGGCTTTTGGAAAAGAAGGACGAGCCGAGTTTTTAGGACTAACACAGGAAGCTAAGCCGTTTCAATACATGGGGGCGCAGTCGAAAAGTTCATTTGACGCCTTTCGCTTTTTACCGGACAATCGAATTCTGTTCCGAGAAGGCATGGACCGTTTGATGATTGCCGATGTGTATGAAGGGACGGTCTCGTACTTGCGAAGTCAGGGGGGGATGACGTCCAAACCGCTTTATGTAGATGGAAAAATTGCATATGCAGAACATGGCAATGAGGGTGAGATTCGATTTTATACAATCGATGTAGAATAAGGGCAGGTCAAAATCATCTGTGCGATGAAAGAGAGAGTGGCCGATGCGGCAACTCTCTCTTTTTTAGTGATTCTGTTGTTCCATCTTCTTCGCCGTACGCTGAAGCGCAAACCCGAAGGCGAACAGTGACGCAATCACGGCCGTCATCGTGTAAACCGAGTCCGCGAACGCGAGGTAAATGCCGAACAGGCCGAGCCCGAAGCTGAGGATGAACCACAGCCAGAGGCTCGGATGGTCGCGTAACGCCTGCTTCATCGGCTTGGGACGTTCAGCTGGCAACCGGTCCCATCGGTCACGAGCAAGTTCGAGTTGAACACTTGGCCGTTACTCTTCAAGACGAGCGTCCGTTTATCGTCACGATAGTCAATGATCATGTCCTCGTCCAAAAAGATTTTCGTCCAGTTCTTGATGAGAATCGGGCCGACGTTCGAATCAATCTTGACATCTTCTGGTGTCGTCTCGGTCACGTAGCGAATCTCGAAGATGCCGCTATTGCCACAGCCGCAACCTTCCGTCTCATAAAACAAGTGCATTTGTCCGTCACGGTCGCCTTTTAAGGCATCAATCCGCGCCTGAGCGCGTTCTGTAATCTGTACGTTCATGTGTATCACTCCTTAACTCTATTATACCTCGCTGGAAAAAAGATTGAAAAAGACGTGCTTCCCGTTTTCCACTTCCTGCAAAAAGGCGTAAACTATTTGTTTAGAAGGGGGAAACGACATGATCTCACGTTTTTTTAGTTATTACCGTCCACATAAGAAGTTATTCATCCTCGATTTCTCGTTCGCCATCCTCGTCGGCCTGCTCGAGCTCGGTTTTCCGCTCGCCGTACAATGGTTCATCGACGACCTGTTGCCGGGTGGGGAATGGAATTGGATTATCATCATCAGCATCGGCCTATTGATTCTTTACATACTCGCCATGATGATGCAGTACGTCGTCAACTATTGGGGGCATAAGCTCGGCATCAATATCGAGACCGATATGCGGGAAGAGCTGTTCACCCACATCCATAAACAGTCGTTCCGGTTCTTCGATAATCATAAGACCGGCCATCTGATGAGTCGGGTGACGAACGACTTGTTCGATATCGGCGAAGTGGCGCACCATGGTCCTGAAGATTTCTTCATCGCCATCATGACACTGCTCGGTGCGTTCGGAATCATGTTCTCGATCGACCCGCAACTCGCGCTCGTGACGGTCGTCGCCGTGCCATTCCTTGTCATCATGATCACGTACGCCAACAAAAACATGAACAAGGCGTGGCAAAAGATGTATACGAACATCGGTGAAGTGAACGCCCGTGTCGAGGACAGCGTCTCCGGCGCGCGTGTCGTCCAATCGTTCACGAACGAGACGTTCGAAATCAACCGATTCCAGAAAGACAATAACTTCTACCGCGGCTCGAAAATCGAGGCGTATCGAGTCATGAGTAAATCGCTTGCGGGCATTTATATTACGACGCGGCTCATGACGCTGCTCGTACTCGTTTACGGCGCCTATTTGACGTATCAAGGTCAACTGTCTTACGGGCAGCTCGTCGGGTTCATCCTCTATATGAACTTGCTCATCAAGCCGATTGAGAAAATCACAGCCCTCCTCGAGATGTATCCGAAAGGGATGGCCGGCTTCAAACGATTCACGCAACTATTGGACGAGGCGCCGGACATCGAGAACCGTCCGGACGCCGTCGACGTCACGGCACTGAAAGGCGACATCGCCTTCCAAAACGTCTCGTTCGGCTACTCGGACTATCGCCAAGTGTTGACCGACATCGACCTCGACATCAAGTCGGGTACGACGGTCGCCCTCGTCGGGACGAGCGGGGCCGGGAAGACGACGATTTGTTCGCTCATCCCGCGTTTCTATGACGTGACGAGTGGCGCCATCACAATTGACGGTATGGACATCCGCGATATGACGAAAGAGAGTCTGCGACGCCAAATCGGAATCGTGCAACAGGACGTGTTCTTGTTCGCGGGAACACTCCGTGAGAATATCGCTTACGGGAAGCTGGACGCGACCGACGCGGAAATTATGCATGCGGTCGAGAAAGCACATCTGAACTCGCTCGTCGACGAGTTGCAGTACGGCCTCGATACGCAAATCGGGGAACGGGGCTTGAAGCTGTCGGGCGGACAGAAACAACGGATTGCCATCGCCAGGATGTTCCTCAAAAATCCACCGATTTTGATTTTAGATGAGGCGACGTCCGCGCTCGACACGGAGACGGAAGCGATCATTCAAGACTCGCTCAATGAACTCGCGGCCGACCGGACGACGCTCATCATCGCCCACCGCTTAGCGACGGTGAAAAATGCCGACCGTATCCTCGTCGTCACCGCTGACGGCATCGTCGAGGACGGGACGCACGATGAATTGAGCATGAAAGGCGGCGTGTTCGCCGGATTGCTCAGACGCCAACAACTATAAGGAATGGGCAGCCACCAATAATTTTTGGTGGCTGTCGTGCGTTAGTGGGGTATAGACAGGAATATAGTTGTGATGAGGAGGAAAACAAGTGATGAAAGCAATACAGGTCATCGGTTACGGTGACGTCGATCAATTACAAGTCGTCGATGTCGCGATTCCGAGCCTAAAACAAGGAGAAGTGCTCGTGCGTGTGAAGGCGTGCGGGATTAACAATACCGAGATTTGGATGCGAGAAGGGGCGTATGGGACGGACAAAGAGTCAGGCTGGCGGCCGGAAGGGGTCCAGTTCCCACGGGTCCCGGGTTCAGATATCACCGGGGAAGTCGTGAAAGTCGGCAGCGGGGTCGAGGAGACGATGGTAGGACGTCGTATCATCCTGTTCCCGTTCACATCGAGCGGGCAGGACGGGGAAGAGCATATCGCTGACGATATGTCGTTCATCGGTTCCGAGTACGATGGCGGTTATGCCGAATATGTCGCTTGGCCGGCCGCACTCTGTTACGATATGCCGCTCGACAGTTTCGTCGATAGCGCCGTCTTCACGGTGAGCGGGTTGACGGCGTGGCATATGAATGAACAGATTGAGATTCAGCCGGGGCAGACGATTGTCGTCACCGGTGCAAGCGGCGGGGTCGGTTCGTTCAACGTCCAAATCGCGGCGAATGTGCATGGCGCGAACGTATTTGCTATCGTCGGCGATTTGAAAGATGAAGCGAAGCTGAAAGAACTTGGAGCGAGCCGTGTCTTTTCATATCGCTCCGAGACACTCGCCGATGAGATTCTTGAGGCGAACGGCGGACCGGTCGATGCCGTGCTCGATGTCGTCGGCGACGCCTTGTTCACGACATCGCTCGAGGTGTTGAAAAATGGCGGCAAGTTCTGTATTTCCGGATCGGCCGGTGGGCAACAGACGAACCTCGACTTCCGGACGATGTATTTGAAACATATCACCATGTATGGATCCGTGCTCGGTACGCGGGCCGAGTTCCAAGCGATGCTCGAGGCGATTGAAGCCGGGAAGAGTCGGCCACTCGTCGACCGGACGTTCCCGCTCGTTGAGGCACGGGACGCGCAGACGTACTTCAAGCAACGGGGCAAGTTCGGAAAAATCGTCCTCGTCCCATAACGTAAAGAAAAGAGAGGAGACCGGACTGTGTCCGATTTCCTCTCTTTTTATGCGGCCACTTTCGCCCGGTCGATGACCGAGACGAGGCGCCGGAACTGTTCAAGCCAAAACTGGAAGAACGGGCCAATCAAGAAGATTGACAGCACCGTTCCGAAAAAGACCGGTCCGCCGAGCACCCAACCGATGAGGCAAGCCGTCAGTTCCATCCATGTCCGCATCATACGGACCGATGTGTTGAATCGGTCGGCCAAAGCGAGCGTCAACCCGTCCCGTGGGCCGGCCCCATAGCCGATGGCGACGTACAAGCCGGCACCCATCCCGATGACGAAGATGCCAAGGATAAGCCAGGCGATATTGAGTGCGATGCCGTCAAGTTGCGGCAACCACTGATGGTCGAGAATCAAGTTCATAAACACGCCGACGAAGACGGCGTTGACGAGCGTCCCGAACTGGGGCCGAATCCGGTCCAGTATGTACTTGCAGAAGACGAGCGAGAGACCGACGAGCAAGATGATCGTCCCGACAGAAATCGGGGTGTGACGGGCGAGCCCGAGATGGAGCACGTCCCATGTCGATACGCCGAGATCGGCCGTGATCATCATCGAAGATCCGAGGGCGAGCAAGAATAGACCACCCATGAATAACGCCCACTTCAAACTGATTCGTAAAGATTGTACCCATACCGCGTGCATGATGGTCGCCTCGATTCCCTAAAATGTTCCATCATCATATCATATCTGGTTTCACGACAAGAAAAAAACGCCTCGGACGAGGTCCGAAGCGCTTGGCTCACTTTTTAGGTGTCGATGCTTTTTTTGCTTTGTTCTTTTTATAGTAATCGTAGACAAACGGTGCGACCGCCGTCGCGACTTTAATGAGTGTACCAAATTTACCTTTTCTAGCCATGTTGCTGCACCCCTTTCTGTTCTAATGATGTATATTCCACCCGTTCCAGAAATGAAAACATGTTTCGTACAGTTTCGTCTAAGCGAACACCGGGATTCATGTTCCATAATGAGGGGAGGAGGCGAACTATATGAAGACGATTATCTGGTATCAAAATGATTTACGGGTCGACGACCATCGTCCGCTCGAGGAGGCGCTCCGGCATGACGATCCGATTGAAGGTCACTACATCATTCCACAAGAAGAGCTCATTGAAAACCGGTTCGGCCATACGCCGCTCGGCCCACGGCGACTTCAGTTTTTGAACGAGTCACTCGACGACTTGGCCGGTACGCTTGCAGCGCTCGGCATCCCGATCTTCGTCCATGTCGGTCATCCGCTCGACATGTTCGAACCGACTGACCGCCTGTTGTTCCAACGGTCGATCGGCTATAACGAACGGAGGCGCGAACGTGAGGTCATGAACGCGTGGCGGGGTGATTGTCAAGCGTTCGACGGGTTCACGCTCTATCCACGCGACGAGATTCCGTTCGAGAAACTACCATTCCTCTTCACCGAGTTTCGGAAAGCGATGGAAGCCGATGCAAGACCGGACCGCTTGATTGAGCGCTCACCTGCGAAGGAACCGTATGCGGTCGATTTTCCGGTCGCTTATGAACAGCCGGAGCATGACGCACGGACTGCGTTTCCGTTTCGAGGCGGGGAACGGGCGGGGCGAGAGCGACTCGCGGCATATTTGGCCGGTCCGGTCCGGACGTATAAAGAGACACGGAACGGCTTAAGGGTCGACGACTCATCGAAACTGTCGGCTTATCTTGCCAACGGCTCGTTGTCACCGCGCCGGGTGCTGCACGAGCTCGAGCAACATGAGCGGTCACACGGGGCGAACGAGTCGACGTATTGGCTCTATTTCGAGCTGCTCTGGCGCGAGTTCTTCCAATGGGTCGCCCTCGAGCAAGGGAAACGACTGTTCCGCGCCCAAGGCATCCGTTCGAAACAGAAGACATGGCGCGTGGACGATGACGTCATCGGGCGTTGGCAAGCGGGAGAGACGGGCGTCGACTTCGTCGATGCGTTCATGCGCGAATTGAACGCGACGGGATGGATGTCAAACCGGGGGCGTCAAATCGTCGCGAGCTATTTTGCGAAAGAGCTCGGGCAGGACTGGCGTATCGGCGCGTCGTATTTCGAATCGATGCTGATCGACTATGATGTTGCCAGCAATACCGGCAATTGGGCGTACCAGGCCGGCGTCGGCAACGACTCGAGAGATCGCCGTTTCAACGTCACGCGGCAACAAGATACGTACGACCCGACCGGTGCGTTTCGTAACAGCTGGTTGTGACGAAACTGTCATAAGAAGTCGTCGTTTCTGATTGACTTCTTTTTACAGACAGTGCTATAGTAAGGGCAACAGATGGGATACCTGAGGTGTACGAGAGCCGCCTTCGTTATTTTGAGCCAACACTTTGAATACGGGAGACCGAACTGCCATCCAGATCAACTGCCTCATCACGTGCAGGAGGACTTGTGAAGGGGATGCTAGGTCACCCACCTGCTTAAGCAGGTTCAAAAGCAGGGCATCGTCACGGCACTCCGGGTCCCATCGATTTTATTGTAAAAACGTCGCTAGACGTCTTTTTTTTGATTATAATTCCGAGTAAAATAGTGTGAGAAAATAGGATTCATTTGGAGGAAGAGTATGTTACACCAGTTTTCACGTAATGAGTTGGCCATCGGTCAAGAAGGTTTAGAAGCATTAAAAGGTAAGACGGTCGCCATCCTCGGTGTCGGCGGTGTCGGGTCGTTCGCGGCCGAGGCACTTGCCCGGAGCGGAGTCGGACGCATCGTCCTCGTCGATAAGGATGACATCGACATCACGAACGTCAACCGCCAAATCCACGCGCTCTTGTCGACGGTCGGGCAACCGAAAGTCGAAGCGATGGGAACACGTCTCCTCGACATCAACCCGGAGCTCGAGCTCGTCAAACTGAAAATGTTCTATACGGAAGAGACGTTCGAAGAATTCTTCGCCCAAGACCTCGATTTCGTCATCGACGCTTCGGACACGATTATCTATAAGATTCATTTGATCGTCGAGTGCAAACGCCGGGGCATCCCGGTCATCTCGAGCATGGGCATGGCCAACAAGATGGACCCGACGCGCATCAAAGTCGTCGACATCAAGGATACGACGTACGACCCGATCGCCAAGATGGTCCGGACACGTCTCCGTAAAGAGCGTATCCATAAAGGCGTCCCGGTCGTCTTCTCGGACGAGTCACCGATCGTGACACGCGAAGACGTGAACGAGGTCGTCGGGAAGAAAGATGCCCCGATCCGTAAAGCGAAGATGCCGCCGAGTTCGAACGCGTTCGTCCCGTCGGTCGCAGGCCTCGTCGCTGCGGGCTATGTCATCAATCAAATGCTCGAGACAGCGGGTGTCGAGATCAACCGCATCCAGAAATGAAAAAACGACGCCGGCTCATCAGAGTCAGCGTCGTTTTTCCCAATAGTCGAGCCGTTTTTGCAGCTGTTGCTCGAAGCCACGGCTCGTCGGCGTATAATATTTAGGACGTTTCCGGGCCAGATTCTCGGGCCAATAGTTTTGCGGGACGTAGCCATCTTTCTCGTCGTGCGGGTATTTGTAGCCGGCACCGTTGCCGAGCTCACGGGCACCCGGGCTATGGGCGTCGCGGAGATGGACCGGGACCGGACCGCCCTCGACGGTACGGACGTGATGAATCGCCTTGTCGATGGCGGTGATGACCGCGTTCGATTTCGGTGCCGTCGCAAGATAAAGGACGGCCTGTGCCATCGGGATGCGCGCTTCCGGGAAACCGACATGTTCGCTCGCGCGGGCGGCCGCATCGACGATGACGAGCGCGTTCGGGTCACTGAGCCCGATATCTTCGGCCGCATGGACGTAGAGCCGGCGCATGATGAAGCGCGGTGATTCACCGGCCTCGATCATGACGGCGAGCCAGTATAGAGCCGCGTCCGGGTCTGAGCCACGAATCGACTTGATGAACGCCGAGATGACGTCATAATGCCGGTCGCCCGTCTTGTCGTACTTGATTGCTTTTTGTTGAATCGACTCTTCGGCGACTTCGAGCGTGATGTCGATTTTGCCGTCAATCTCGGGTGTCGTCAACACGGCCAGTTCGAGCGCGTTCAACAGCACGCGGTAGTCACCGTCCGCCATTTTGATATAATGCTCCACGGCGGCTTCCTCAATCTTGACCGGATAATTGCCAAGTCCTTTTTTATCAGCTAGAGCCCGTTCCAAAACGACACGAAGTTCGTCTGGTCCAGGCGGTTCGAGCCGAAACACGGTCGCGCGCGACAGCAACGCCGCGTTGACCTCGAAACTCGGGTTTTCGGTCGTCGCCCCGATCAAGATGAGCTTTCCGGCCTCGAGTGCCGGGAGCAGGGCGTCTTGCTGCAATTTATTGAAACGATGAATCTCGTCTAAAAATAAAATCGTTCGTTCTTGTTCGAAGTCGAACCGGGACTCGGCCTCACGGATGACACTTCGTAGTTCATCAAGTTTGGCCGTGACGGCGTTCAATTGGACGAACGTCGCTTTCGTATAATTTGAAATGACGCGGGCGAGCGTCGTCTTGCCCGTTCCCGGCGGTCCATACAGGATGATCGTGCCGAGACGGTCGGCCTCGATGGCCCGGCGCAACAATTTGCCTTCGCCGATGATGTGGCGTTGACCGATGACTTCGTCTAACGTTTCCGGCCGCATCCGATTGGCGAGTGGGCCGCTATTCGATTGCTGAAATAAATCACTCATACGTACACATTCCTTTCGACAAACGTTTGTTCGATTAGTATAGCAGAAGGAGACATGAAGATGAAAATATCTACAAAAGGTCGTTATGGATTGACGATCATGATCGCACTGGCTCGGGAAACGGACAACAAACCGCTCAGCTTGAAAAAGATTGCGGCCCGGCATGAACTGCCGGAACATTACTTAGAGCAATTGATCGGTCCACTCCGCAACGGTGGTCTCGTCAAGAGCGTGCGCGGGGCGTATGGCGGCTATCAGCTCGTCAAACCGGCGACGGACATCACGGCTGGAGAAATCATCCGTCTGCTCGAAGGCCCGCTCACGATTGTCGAAGATTCAGAGGCAGATGACGCCGTGAAACGGAAGCTATGGGATAAAATCAAAGCCGCAATCGAGAAAGTGCTCGAAGAGACGACACTTGCCGATCTTGCTGAAGAAGATTCAGACGGCTATATGTTCTATATTTAAAGGTGAGGTGAACGAATATGAACTACTTTGATCATGCCGCAACGACACCGATGCGTCCGGAGGTGCTCGAGGCGATGACGCCGTATTTGCTCGAACAATACGGTAATCCGTCGAGCATCCACGGCATCGGACGGACGGCCCGCGCCGCGTTAGACGCTTCACGCCGGACACTCGCCACGTGGATCGGGGCGACCTCGAACGAGATCGTCTTCACGTCGGGTGGGACCGAGTCGGACAACTATGCGTTGTTCGGCGCGGCGTACGCGAATCAACATAAAGGCAAACATTTGATTACGACGAAAGTCGAACACCACGCCGTCTTGCACGCGATGGAGCAACTCGAACGGGAAGGCTTTGATGTGACGTATCTCGATGTCGACGCGACGGGTGCGGTGACGCTTGACTCCGTTCGTGCTGCGCTCAGGGACGATACGATTCTCGTCTCGGTCATGTACGGCAACAACGAGGTCGGCACATTGCAACCGATTGCGGAAATCGGGGCGCTCCTCGCCGACCATCAGGCCTATTTCCATACGGACGCGGTCCAAGCGCTCGGTACGGAAACGATTGACGTTAAGGCGCTCGGTGTCGATTTATTGTCGGCCTCGGCCCATAAAATCAACGGCCCGAAAGGTATCGGTTTTCTTTTTATGAAAACAGGTGTAAAATTAGCGACGCGTTCTTTTGGAGGACAACAAGAACGGAAACGTCGAGCCGGCACGGAAAACGTTCCGGGTGCCGTCGGGTTCCAACAAGCGGCCGAACTGGCCAAAATCGAACAGGCCGAACGGGTGAGCACGTATCAGCAAATGGCTGAGGCGCTCTTCGGGCGACTCGATGAACTTGGAGTCGAGTATGACGTGAACGGGGCGAATCGCTTGCCGCACATCGTCAACTTGTATCTCCCGGGCATCGAGCTCGAACCGTTCCTGATCATGATGGATATGCGCGGTTTTGCCATCTCGAGCGGCAGTGCCTGCACGGCCGGGTCGATCGAACCGTCACACGTATTGACGGCGATGTTCGGGACGTCGGAACGGACGAAACAGTCCGTCCGCATCAGCTTTGGACACGGCAACTCGGTCGAAGACGTGGAACGGCTCGCCGAACGACTCTCTGAGGTCGTCTCGACATTCACGAACGGAGTGAGATAACGAATGAACTTACGCACAAAAGCCCCTGCTGAGACGACGGTCGTCGTCGGGATGTCAGGCGGCGTCGATTCATCGGTGACGGCCCATCTGCTGAAAGAGCAGGGCTATAACGCCATCGGAATCTTTATGAAAAACTGGGATGATACGGACGAGAACGGTGTCTGTACGGCGACCGAAGACTATGAAGATGTCATCGCGGTCGCGAACCAAATCGGAATCCCTTATTACGCGGTCAACTTCGAAAAAGAATATTGGGACCGCGTATTCGAATACTTCTTGGCCGAGTACCGTCTCGGACGGACGCCGAACCCGGACGTCATGTGTAACAAGGAAATCAAGTTTAAGGCGTTCCTCGATCACGCGCTTCGTCTCGGTGCCGACTTTGTCGCAACCGGGCACTACGCACGGGTCGAGTATGTCGACGGTGAGCATCGACTCCTTCGTGGGAAAGATGACAATAAAGACCAAACGTACTTCTTGAACCAGTTGTCACAAGACCAACTCGCGCGGACGATGTTCCCGATTGGTCATATGGACAAGAAAGACGTCCGTGTCATCGCCGAAGAAGCGGGACTCGCGACAGCGAAGAAAAAAGATTCGACCGGCATCTGCTTCATCGGAGAGCGCAACTTCAAAGAGTTCCTCTCGGAGTATTTGCCGTCACAACCAGGCATCATGCAGACGCTCGAGGGGGAACAAAAAGGAAACCATGACGGACTCATGTATTACACGCTCGGTCAACGCCACGGTCTCGGTATCGGTGGCGACGGGGATCCATGGTTCGTCGTCGGCAAAAACGTGGAAGAAAACATCCTCTACGTCGGCCAAGGGTTCCATCATGACGCGCTCTATTCGGACGCGTTGCTCGCCTCGAAGTTGTCATGGACAGGTGCCGTCCCAACAGGTGAGTTCCGGGCGACGGCGAAATTCCGCTACCGTCAACAAGACGTACCGGTGACGATCGCACCACTTGAAAATGGCGAAGTGCTCGTGAAATTTGATGAGCCGCAACGCGCCATCACGCCAGGCCAAGCGGTCGTCTTCTATGACGGCGACATCTGCCTCGGCGGTGCGACGATTGACGAAGCGTATCGAAACGGAAAACGACTCGACTATATCGGATGAGGTGATGATTTTGAACGCAAACGAATTAGGCATCCAAGCGATGCAACAAGGTGAGTTTGAACAGGCGGCCAAGCAGTTCAACGCTGCCATCGAAGCGGACTCAACCGACCCGACTGGTTACGTCAATATGGGTACGCTCCTGCAAGCGATCGGTGACCATGAACGGGCCGTCGTCTTTTACGATAAGGCGCTTGAACTCGACAACGCGTTCGGCGCGGCGCATTATGCGAAGGGAGCGCTCGCCTATGAACTCGAACAGCTCGACTTGGCGGAGGCTTCGCTTCGTCAGGCACTCCTTGCCGGGATGGACGACGCCGACCTTCATTTCATGCTCGGCTTGACGTACAAGGCGATGGGCGACTTCGTCCGGGCGTTGCCACGTCTTCGCGAGGCGATGAAGCAGGCGCCGGAAGACGTCGAGATTTCGTTCCAGTACGGGCTCGCGCTCGCACAGAACGAACAGCTCGATCTGGCCGTTGAAGCGCTCGAGCATACGCTCGACCTCGACGCGAGCCATACGGACGCCCGCTACAACTTGGCGATCGCTTACGCGTTCCTCGGTGAACAAGACAAGACGTACGCTGAACTCGAGCGTGTGCTCGAGTTGCAACCGGACCATGCGCTCGCGTATGACGCGAAAGCGAAAATGGATGAGCTGCTCGGTAACTAAATCAATAAAGCGCTTCTCGCAGTGTTTGCGAGAGGCGCTTTTTGTTAGTCCCAATAATGGAAGATGACGTTACCAATTGTTTCTGGTTCCCAATATTCGATTTCTCCGCGTTCCGCCTTGTTCAGAAACGGCTGTAGCGACAAATCGAACCGCTCATTCAACTCCGCCGCTGATGGGATTTGATATAAATCAGGAAACAAATCGGTCAGTTCGGGCACATCGATATACTCGTACTGAAACGGTTCATATTTTGAGATGCCGATGACGGGATAAACTCTGCTGAGCAGCACATAGATGCTACGTCCACGGATGGTGATGGTCGCTTGGTCATAGTTCGGGGTGACCGAGTCCCCGAGGATGATGCTACACGTCCCACCTTTACGACGGGCGTAATCGAAACAAACCGTTCGGAACGATTGATCATCGAACTCGGGGGCGGGGCAGTCGCCGTATGAAAAGCCGGTGATGCATTCTGGTAAGATGAGCGTCATGACGCCACCTCCCCGATGATCCAAACCGAAACATTAAAAATCGTCACGAATAACGCGCCGGTGAGCGCGATATAGCTCCACACGACGCCCGTTCCTGATTTGGTCCGACGTACCCCATCCGTTAAGATGAGCAACATGGCGCCGAATGACAAAAACGATAAGGCGGCAAACGAAGTCGGCCGGTCGAGCGTAGGAAACGCATCGAACACGAAATAGAGTCCGAGCGTGAGAACGGTTAACCCAGTCATGATCAGAATTGGGAAGAAACGCATAAAACACAACCTTTTCCATTTTCTCTCATCGTATCATGTGGGGTTGTCGAGCGTATACGTGAATCAGAGTTGCTTCGTCGTGATTTTTACGGGCTCGCCACCGAACTTCTCGTACGCCTCGTCCATGTTTTTCGTATACAGCTCGATGACGTTCTTGCTCGGGTCTTTAAAGTAGGCCGAGCGCTCTTTGCCGTTGACCGTCTCGTCTTCGTCCCACGTCCGGAGCTTCGTCGGGATGTTTGACGCCTCTAATACCTCGAGCGCTTGGTCGAACGAGTCCATCGGCACATAGAACGCGCAGTGGACGTGGGCGCCGCCCTCATCATAGAGCGTATCCCACTCGGTCACCTCTTCTTGCCGATTCGATTCTTCTTCCGATGTGAAATCACGTTTCAGCCAGAGGCCGAGACGGGTGTTCCCCCCGACATAGAGCCACGTCGCCCATGGTTCGTCCGCCTGTTCCTGTGCTTCGCTCGGCTCGGCATCGTCACCGACCCATTGTTCGACGACGGGAAGTCCGAGCTTGCCGTGCCAAAAGTCGACGGCCTCCGCCATATCGGTCACTTCTAACACGAGTTCACACAGGCCACTGATTGGAATACGTTTCGTCATACATAGTCCCTCCTTCATAGGTTCACTCGAACAGTTCCCGCTTTGATTCGACGAAAAACGTGCATAGCCGTCCAATTGTTCGGGAAATGGAATAACAATTGAGAGGGGAGAAGTGTATGCGATTGATCAGTCTGGTCAGTGTCCTTGTTTTTTTTATCATCGAATGGTTTATGCTCGGTCGTCTGTTTGCCGCCATCGACGAACGTTTAGCGACGGGCGAATGGACAAACAATCTGTTGTTCCGGGTCGTCGTCGAGTCGGAGCGGGCGTCGACCGTCCTGTTAGTCTTATTCGCGACGTTCTTCGTGCTCGGTATCATCATGCATTGGGTGTTGTCGACTCATCGCTCTTGGTCCGTAACGCTCGGGACGGTCGGGGTGGCCTGGGTCGTACCAGCCCTGCTCGCGATTGTGGCTTGGTTCATCCCAAATCCATACATCCAGCTCGCCATCATCGTGTTGCAGTTGTCGTTCATCCCGCTCATCCCGTTCGTCGGACAGACGGTGCGGCTCGGTCATGTCGTGCTCAACTGGGGCGTCCATGTCGTTGCCGCAGGTCTCGTGTTGTTGATTCAGCGGCCATCTTTGGAGCAATTGTTCCGCATCGAGCGGACCGAACTGTTCGAGCGGCTCGAAGGGTATGTCAATTCGGGCGAGTTGGAACGGTTCGAACGGTTGCTTGAAACCGTGGACTTAGATCAACTTGAACGGATCTTGAACCGAATCGATCTCGATCAACTCATTCAAATCTTGGAACGGGTCGACCTCGATCAACTTGAGCGCATCTTGAACCTGTTCAGTTAGGCGATTTGTCCTATCGTTTCAACTCGGGCTATAATGGGGGATGGAAAACTAGCTGGAGGTGGCTCGAATGATGGCAGCACCTTACGAGTTGACAGGAAAAGTCATCCGCGTCCTGTTTCAATCGGAAGAAGAAGCGCACACGATCGCGCTCGTACGTATAAAAGAAAAGAATTTTGAGACAGACGAGACCGAGATGGTCATCGCCGGTGTCGGCGTCGGCATTGAAAAAGGTGAGACATACAAAGCGCACGGGCGTCTCGTCGACCATCCCCGGTTCGGGAAACAGATGAAGGCCGAGTGGATTCGTCGTGTCGTCCCGATGACGAAGCGCGCGGCCGTCCGCTTTTTAACGAACGGTTCGTTCCCTGGAATCGGACAAAAGACGGCCCAGAAGATTGCTGACGCACTCGGAGACGACTGTATCGATCAAATCGTCAAGCATCCGAGCCTTTTGTCAAACGTCGACGGCTTGAAAGAGAAACAAGCCCGCGTCATCACCGAACGGTTGAACATCTTGTATGGGGTCGACCAGTTGCTATTGTTTTTGGCGCCGTTCGACGTGACACCGCGCCTCGCCTCAAAGATTCATAAAGAGTATGAAGGACGGGCGATGGAGACGATTGAAAAAAATCCATACGCCCTCATGTATGATGTCCCTGGTATCGGCTTCAAGACGGCCGATGCCATCGCCGCTCACTTCGGAATTCAAGGGATTCATCCGGAACGGATTGCTGCGGCCGTGTTATACGTGCTCGAGCTCGAGCAAGGAAACGGGCATCTGTTCGTCACGGCCGACCAACTCGCGAACGAGATGCCGCGCATCATCGGCGGCGACCCGGGTGAGGCACTCGTCTCGGCGCTCGAGACGCTCGCGAACGATGAGCGAGTCATCGTCGAAGACGGGGTCGTCTATCATCCGCGCGTGTACCGGGCCGAACAAAAAGCGGCCGAAGAACTCGCGCGCATCATGTCGACCTCGACGACAGAAGACGTCGATATGACGACGATTTTCGATGCGGTCGGACGCGTCGAAGAGATGTTCTCGATTGAGTATGCGAAACAACAACGAGAAGCGATTGAACTCGCTTTGAAGTCGCCGCTCATGGTACTCACCGGTGGACCGGGTACCGGGAAGACGACCGTCGTCCGCGGCATCATCCACGCGCTCAGCGATGTGTTCGATTGGAAGCTCGAACCGGTACAGAATCAACCGTTCCCGTTCGTGCTCGCCGCACCGACCGGACGAGCTGCGAAACGGCTCAGTGAGTCGACGGGCTTACCGGCGTCGACGATTCACCGCCTCTTGAAGTTCGATGGCAGTTCGTTTCAAGTCGATGACACGAATCCGCTCGTCGGAAAAGTGCTCATCGTCGATGAGGCGTCGATGATTGATATCTTCTTGTTCCGAAGTCTGCTCCGGGCCGTGCCGAACGGGATGAAGATTCTCTTCGTCGGGGACCGGGATCAATTGCCTTCGGTCGGACCGGGCCAAGTGCTCGCCGATTTGATGGCGACCGACGGCATCCCGGTCGTCCGCCTTGATGTCGTTCATCGGCAGGCGTCCGAGTCGAGCATCCTGCGCCTAGCGCACGCGCTCAACGCGAAACAGATGCCAGACGATTTGCTCGCGGCGCTGCCGGACCGCCGCTTCTATACGGCTAACCAAGAGACGGCGCTTCAAGCCATCTGCCAAATGGCAGGGGCCGCGCTACGAAAAGGCTATTCACCGTTCGATATCCAAGTGCTCGCGCCGACGTACCGCGGGGTATGCGGCATCGACGGCTTGAACGAGGCACTTCAAAACGTGTTCAATCCGAAATCGGCGGCCCGGGAAGTGAAGCACGGCAACCGGACGTATCGAAACGGGGATAAAGTGCTCCAACTCGTCAATAATGCCGAGGAGAACGTCTACAACGGCGACATCGGCGAAATCACGAATATCTTTTACGCCAAAGAAAACGTCGACAAGGTCGATAAAATCTATATCCGTTTCGATCAAACCGAGGTCGAGTATAACCGGAGCGAATGGGACCAATTCACCCACGCCTACGCCATCACCATCCATAAGTCGCAAGGGTCCGAGTTCCCGATCGTGCTCATGCCCGTCTTCTTTAACGGTGGCTTCCGCTCGTCGCGCAACTTAATTTATACGGCCGTCACGCGGGCGAAGAAGAGCCTGCTCTTGTTCGGGGACGTGCGTGCGCTCGAGGCGGCGACACGGGAAGAGGAACCGGTGCGCCGGACGAAACTCGTCGAGCGGCTAGGCGGCAAGTCTTGACGTCTCCCGATTGACGTGTGATAATGACCAATAGAAAACTGAAACGATTAAAGACGATGAAGGAAATGAGTACGTCGTAACCGCCTCACCAGAGACATCTTCCTAGGCTGTGAGAAGATGGGGGTCCGGTCGACCGAAGCTAGTCTGGAGTCCCCACTCACCCTGGGCGCCTCATCCGCGTTATCGGATGTTCGAGGCACGGCTTTGCCGTGCGAACGAGGGTGGTACCACGAAGCGATGCTTTCGTCCCTTTCCACAGGGATGAGCATCGCTTTTTTTCGTTTCGTTTAAACTGAAGGAGGAATTGTTGATGAAACCGCTCAAACCATTAACTGGCGCACAGATTCGCCAAATGTATTTAGATTTCTTCAAATCAAAAGGACACAGTGTCGAGCCGAGTGCCTCGCTCGTACCGGTCGAGGATCCGACGCTTCTTTGGATCAACTCAGGTGTCGCGACGCTTAAAAAATACTTCGATGGCCGCGTCATTCCTGCCAACCCCCGCATCGTCAATGCGCAGAAGTCGATTCGGACGAACGACATCGAGAACGTCGGGAAGACGGCTCGTCACCATACGTTCTTCGAGATGCTCGGAAACTTCTCGGTCGGGGACTACTTCCGCGAAGATGCGATTAAATGGGGCTGGGAACTCCTCACGAGCGATGAGTGGTACGGACTCGATCCGGACCGCCTGTCGGTGACGATTCACCCGGAAGATGAAGAAGCGAAACAAATCTGGCTCGCACTAGGCGTTCCGGCTGACCGCATCATCCCACTTGAAGAGAACTTCTGGGAAATCGGGGAAGGCCCGTCTGGCCCGAACACGGAAATCTTCTTCGACCGCGGACCGGCGTTCGGCGACGACCCGACGGATCCGGAACTATACCCAGGCGGCGAGAACGAACGCTACCTTGAAATCTGGAACATCGTCTTCAGTCAGTTCAACCATGACGGGCACGGGAACTACACCGAGCTCCCACGGAAAAACATTGATACAGGGATGGGTCTCGAGCGGATGGCGAGCGTCATGCAAGACGTGCCGACGAACTTCGATACCGATCTGTTCATGCCGATTATCCGTGAGACAGAAAAAATCAGCGGCGAGGCGTATCGCGCCGACAGCAGCAAAGATGTGGCGTTCAAAGTCATCGCCGACCATATCCGGACCGTATCGTTCGCGATTGGTGACGGGGCCCTCCCGTCGAATGAAGGCCGTGGCTACGTCCTTCGTCGTCTGCTCCGCCGTGCCGTTCGCTATGCGAAGATGCTAGGGATCGAACGTCCGTTCATGTATGAGCTCGTCGACGTCGTCGGTGACATCATGGTCGACTTCTATCCGGAAGTCCGTGAGAAGAAAGACTTCATCAAGAAGGTCGTCAAGAACGAAGAAGAGCGTTTCCACGAGACGCTTCATGACGGTCTTGCCATTTTGAACGAAGTCGCGAAAGCACAGAAAGCAGCCGGTTCGAACGTCATCAGCGGAGAAGATGCATTCCGTCTTTACGATACGTACGGTTTCCCGCTCGAGTTGACGATTGAGTATGCTGAAGACCATAACCTCTCAGTCGACGAGGACGGCTTCAAACAAGCGATGAACGCCCAGCGCGAACGTGCCCGGACAGCCCGCGCCGACGTCGAGTCGATGCAAATCCAGTCAGGCGTACTCGCAGACATCACGCTCGCGTCATCATTCGTCGGTTACACGAACCTCGGCACGGAAGCAAAAATTATCAGCTTGATTCACGATGGTGAGCTCGTCGACGTCGTCGCAGCAGGCGAAGAAGCGCAAGTCATCCTCGACCAGACGCCATTCTATGCAGAGAGCGGCGGACAAATCGGTGACAAAGGCCAAATCGTCGGGTCGGACTTCGTCCTTCACGTGAAAGACGTCTCGAAAGCACCGAACGGCCAAAACTTGCATACGGTCACGGTCACATCGGGTGTCGCCAAGGCAGAGGTCGCGGTGACGGCGACAGTCGACTTCGACTCACGTCAAGCGATTATCAAAAACCACACGGCGACGCATTTGTTGCATCGCGCGTTGAAAGACACGCTCGGTGAGCACGTCAACCAAGCGGGTTCACTCGTGACACCGGATCGCCTCCGCTTCGACTTCTCGCACTTCGGTCAAGTGACAGCTGAAGAGCTTCAGTCGATCGAGCGTCAAGTGAACGAACGCATCTGGGCGTCAATCGCTGTTGATATCGAAGAGATGAACATCGCCGACGCGAAAGCGAAAGGTGCGATGGCGCTCTTCGGTGAGAAGTATGGGGACGTCGTCCGCGTCGTCGCGGCCGGTGACTCGGTCGAGCTTTGCGGTGGTTGTCACGTCGGCAACACGGCTGAAATCGGACTCTTCAAAATCTTGTCGGAGTCAGGAATCGGGGCCGGTACACGTCGCATCGAGGCAGTCACAGGCGCTGGGGCTTACGAAGTGATGAACCAGCATATTGAGACGCTCGAGACGGCAGCGAAACTGCTCAAGACAAAACCGCTCGAAGTGCCGACACGTGTCCAAGCGCTTCAAGCTGAAATGAAAGAACTCGAACGCGCGAGCGAATCGCTCAAAGCGAAGCTTGCGAACATCGAAGCGTCGTCCCTCACTGACGCCATCGAAACGTTCGGCGATGTCCAATTGATTGCCAAACGCGTCGACGGACAAGACATGGACGCGCTCCGTGGCATGGTCGACGAATTGAAAGGCAAGCTCGGTTCAGCCGTCATCTTGCTCGGTTCGGCGAACGGCGACAAGGTTAACCTCGTCGCAGGGGTGACGAAAGACTTGAACGACCGTGGCTTCCATGCCGGGAAATTGATTAAAGAAGTGGCAACACGTTGCGGCGGTGGCGGTGGAGGCCGTCCTGACATGGCACAAGCCGGAGGCCGTGACGCGACAAAACTGGACGAAGCATTGAAGTTTGCTTCACATTACGTTCAATCACTGGCATAATAGAATGTGAAGTGCAAACGGAAAGAGGTGGATTCTTGTGAGCCAAATGGATCGCACGATGCAATTCAATTTTCCAGAAGATGATAATCGAGCCAACACTCGGGAAACGCTGATCACGGTGTATCAAGCACTCGAGGAGAAAGGCTACCAACCGATCAATCAAATCGTCGGATACTTGTTGTCAGGTGACCCTGCCTACATCCCGCGTCATAACGATGCGCGAAACTTAATTCGCAAAATCGAACGAGATGAGCTGCTCGAAGAGCTGGTCAAATCGTATTTGAACGATCGTAGAGAGGATTAATATGAAGCGAGTCATGGGGCTCGATGTCGGTTCGAAGACGATTGGGGTCGCCGTGAGCGACCTCATGGGATGGACGGCACAAGGTGTGGAGACGGTCTACTGGACCGAGCCGGACTTTGACGAAGCCGTCCGCCTGCTTCAACCGATTATTGAGCAGTACGATGTGAAAGAAGTCGTTGTCGGTCTTCCGAAAAACATGAATGCGACAATCGGACCTCGGGGCGAGGCGTCACAGGCGTTTGCCGCGGCCCTCACCGAGGCGACCGGTTTGCCGACGGTTCTCGTCGACGAGCGTTTGACGACGATGCAAGCGGAGCGGATGCTGATTTCAGCAGACGTCAGCCGAAAAAAGAGAAAGGCCGTCATCGATAAGATGGCAGCCGTCATGATTTTACAAAACTACCTGGATCGCGCAGGCAAATAAGGAGGAATTACGTATGGCAGAACTTAGCCGTAACGAAGAAGAAATGTACCGAATTCCAGATGAAAATGGAGACGAGCATTTATTCGCAGAAATTTTCCGGATGACGAGTGACCGCACGAACAAGACGTTTGTCGTTCTTGAGCCGGTCGGCAACCCGGAGACGGAAGACGAAGATACAATCGAAGTATACGCGTTCGAAATCGAAGAACTTGAAGATGAAGAGTTCGTCTTGAAGATCGTCGAAGACGACGCTGACTTCGAGGAAGTCATGGAAGCGTTCGATATCGTCAATGACGAAGTTGGATTAGACTAATACGTGGGCGGGCGACTAGGGGGAAACCCTCGTCGCCCATCTTCATAACAGAAGAACAGGGGAGAAATGCGCATGAACCATCCATCGATGTTTGATGAGAAGCGTGCACGTAACCGGATCGTTCGGCGAATTACGGTCATCATCCTTGCTGTCTTTCTTCTAGTTATCGCCACAGGTGCCGCGGTGTCGTATGCGTTCGTGAAACGATCGCTCGAACCCGTCGACCCGTCTTCGACCGAATCGGTCGAGGTCGAGGTTCCACTCGGTGCAGGTTCAGGGTACATTGGCGAACTACTCGAAGAGAATGGGCTCGTGAGGAATAGCACGATTTTCCGTTTTTATACACGATTTAAAAATGAATCATCGTTCCAAGCGGGGACGTATACATTGTCTCCGTCACAGTCGCTTGACGAGTTGATCGCCACGCTGAAAACTGGGAAAGTCATCGTTGTCCCGGATATCAAATTGGTGATTCCGGAAGGCTTTACAATCGATCAGGTCATCTCACGTCTCGCTAAAGTTGCAGAAATCCCGAAAGAAGAGATTTCGGCCCAACTGAGCGACGAAGAGTATATCCGCTCGCTCGTCAATGAGCATGAGATGTTGACCGACGAAGTACTCGCTGATGGGATTTACCATCCGCTCGAAGGTTACTTGTTCCCGGCCACGTATGAGTTCGACAAAGGTGTCACACTCACACAGATCATCGATGAGATGTTGAAGCCGACCGAACAGCTCTATCTCGAGTATGGGGATGCGGTTAAAGCGTCGGGACGTACGTTCCATGAGACGCTTGCGCTTGCCTCGGTCGTTGAGAAAGAGGCCGTGTCGACAGAGGACCGGCAAGAGATTGCCGGCGTGTTCGAAAACCGTTTGGCCGATGGCATGAAGTTGCAGTCTGACCCGACAGTCTGGTACGGCACCGGGGAGACGTCAATTTTCACATCGTTCAACGACCTTGAAAACGACTCGCTCTATAACACGTACCGCTACGAGGGCATCCCGATTGGGCCGATTGCTTCGGTCAGTCGTGACGCACTCGTCGCTACACTCAATCCGAACGATACGGATAACGTTTATTTCTACGCTCGACCACCGCGCGAAGGGTTCCCGAACGGGGAAGTCTTGTTCGAAGTGGAATATGAGGCGCACCAACAAAACGTGAACAAGTACCGTCCGGAGTGGGAAGCGTTCGAAGAAGCAAACAACAATTGACGGATATGCGACCGGAAGCCTTGGCTTCCGGTCGTTTGAATGAATAGAGAGGTTGAGGTGTACGACGTGGAACATTCATCCTATGAAGGTTACGTGGAGAACTTGGTCACGCCACGGTCCCCGCTGTTGGCGGAGATGGAGGCGTTCGCGAAAGAACATCACGTTCCAATCATGGACTTGACCGGTTCAGAAGTGCTGCTGTCGCTCCTCGCGATGCAACGTCCGAAGCGCATCCTCGAGGTCGGGACGGCCATCGGCTACAGCGCGATTCGCATGGCCGAACTGTTACCGGACGCTGAAATCGTCACGATCGAGCGGAATGCGCGACGGCACGAAGAGGCGCTCAGTTTTATCGGACGCTCGGACGTATCGGACCGAATCACCGTCATTCATGGGGATGCGGTCGAGTTAATCGGGACGATCGAAGGAGAATTCGATGCGGTCTTTATCGATGCGGCCAAAGGTCAGTATCAAAAATTCTTTGATGGGTATGGCGCTTTAGTACCAATTGGTGGTACGATTTACAGCGATAATTTATTTTTACGAGGGGACGTCCTGCTCGAAGACGTGTCGGTACTTGACCGTCGTCGTCGCCGTCTCGTCCGTCTCGTGAAAGAGTTTACTGAGCAATTGATGGCACGGACCGATTATCATACTGCAATTTTGCCCCTTGGTGATGGCCTAGCAATCAGTCGTAAATTACGATGAGGAGGACTTAACTTTGATGCAACATAAACCCGTCATTATCGGCGTGGCCGGGGGGACCGGATCAGGCAAGACGACCGTGGCCCGCGCACTCGTAGATGCGTTCGAAGGACAATCGGTCGTCATGATCGAGCAAGACGCGTATTATAAAGACCAGTCAGAGATGACGATGGAAGAACGGTACAAGACGAACTATGATCATCCATTCGCGTTCGATAACGATTTATTGATCGAACAGATTAAACAACTGCAAGAACATAAGGCCATCGAGAAGCCCGTCTATGACTATGCGGCACACACGCGTTCGGATCAGACGATTTTGATCGAACCGGTCGATGTCGTCATCGTGGAAGGTATTTTGGCGCTCGAGGACGATCGTCTCCGCGACTTGATGGATATTAAAGTGTTTGTCGACACGGATGCGGACGTCCGCATCTTGCGCCGGATGCAACGTGATTTGAACGAGCGGGGCCGGTCAATCGACTCGGTCGTCGCCCAGTACACGAACGTCGTCCGGCCGATGCATCTTCAATTTTGTGAGCCAACGAAACGCTACGCGGATATCATCGTGCCTGAAGGCGGAGAGAACTTTGTCGCCATCGATTTGCTCGTGACGAAGATTCGCTGGGTACTCACAGAACGTAACCGCGCGTAAGGGAAATAAATCGTTTTCAATTTAACCTAGCTGTAATATACTAGGAGACAATGAAGGAGTGACAGAAATGGCTGAAAAACAACATTACATGACGTTAGACGGAAAAGCGAAAATCGAAAATGAATTGAACGAACTGAAGACGGTGCGCCGTAAAGAAGTCGTTGAGAATATTAAGATTGCCCGCGATTTCGGAGACTTGTCTGAGAACGCTGAATATGATGCAGCGAAAGAAGAGCAGGCAATGGTCGAAGGACGAATCGCTCAACTTGAAGAGATGCTTCGTAATGCAGTCATCATCAAAGATGATGTGGCTGACAACTCGATGGTCGCGATCGGGAAGACCGTGACGTTCTTCATTCAAGAAGATAACGAGAACGAGACGTACACGATTGTCGGTGGCGCCGAGGCTGACCCGTTCACAGGGAAAATCTCGAACGAATCACCAATCGCGAAAGCGCTCCTCGGCCGTACGGTCGGGGACGTTGTCAACGTCCAAACGCCAGGCGGCGACATGGTCGTCGAAATCAAAGAAATCAAGTAACACAAACGAGCGACTTCCGCATGGATGTCGCTCTCTTTCTGAGGAGGCAATTATAATGAAAATCGGAATCATTGGAGCGATGGAAGAAGAAGTGAACTTGCTCCGCAACGAATTGACAGAACGCACGGACACTGAAATCGCCAACTATCACTTCTATGAAGGCTACCTCGGCAACGTCGAAGTCGTCATTTTGAAGTCGGGAATCGGGAAAGTGAACGCGGCCATCGGCACGACACTATTAATCGACAAGTTCAAACCGGATGTCGTCATTAATACGGGTTCAGCTGGCGGCTTTAAAAAAGGGATGAAGGTCGGCGATGTCGTCGTCTCGACCGAAGTCCGGCACCATGACGTTGACGTGACTGCGTTCGGCTACGAGTACGGACAAGTGCCAGGCATGCCGGCAGCGTACACGGCTGACGCTCATTTGATGGATGTCTGTAAAGAAGTGATTGAGAGCCTCCATGATGTGAACGTCCACACGGGGCTTATCGTGACGGGTGACTCGTTCATCAACGACTCGAAGCGTGTCGCCGACATCCTTGGCCATTTCGAAGGCGTCGCGGCCGTCGAGATGGAAGCCGCACCGATCGCACAGACGTGCTATCAGTTCGGGATTCCGTTCGTCGTGACCCGTTCGATCTCGGACAGCGCCGATGAGGAAGCGAACTTGTCGTTCGACGAATTTTTGGAGACGGCATCGATCAACTCGGCGAAAATGGTCATGGCCGTCACGAAACGACTCGGTCAAAGTGAATAATCGAGAGGGATGCGTGGACATCCCTTTTTTATTCCCTTATATTAGTACCAGATACTAAGAATAGGGGTCATCAATATGAACATTGGAATCATTGGGATCGGTTCGTTCCTTCCGGATAACCGGATCACGAACATCGATTTGGAAAAACGAATGGATACGAGCGACGAATGGATTCGGACCCGCACCGGGATCGAGGCACGACATTTGGCCGACGCCGACTTGAGTGTCGCCGATATGGCCACACACGCTGCCGAGCGGGCGCTCCAAAGCGCAGGTGTCTCGATTGAAGACATCGATGCGATTATTTGCGCGACGGCGACGGCGCCATCGTTCCCGGCGACGGCTTGTCTCGTCCAGGCCAACCTTGGAGCCAAGCAAGCGGTCGCTTTCGACGTCAGTGCCGCCTGTAGCGGCTTCATCTTCGCGATGGATACGGCGAAGAGCATGATGCTCGCGAAAGGCTTGAAACGGACGCTCGTCATCGGGGCCGAGAAGATGGGCAACCTCATCGACTGGGACGATCGCTCGACCGCCGTCTTGTTCGGTGACGGGGCAGGTGCCGTCGTCCTCGGTGAAGACGAAGTGGCCGCCATCGAGTCGATCGTGCTCGGCAGTGATGGGACAGGCGGAAAGTTCTTATATGAGAATGAAGAAGGTAAAATCGTCATGAACGGACGTGAAGTATTCAAATTCGCCGTTCGTAAAATGCCAGATATCGTGCTAGAGGCGCTACAAGGTGCCGGGAAATCGATTGATGACCTGGACGTTCTCGTGCCGCACCAAGCCAACCGTCGCATTATCGACGCGGCGATTGAACGGCTAGGGCTTCAAGAAGAAAAAGTCGTCGTCACGATTCAAGACCATGCGAACACGTCAGCCGCTTCGATTCCGCTCGCTTTGGCCGAAGCGGTCAAGCACGGTAAGATTTCAAACGGTCAGACGGTCGTCGTCGCCGGATTCGGCGCCGGGCTCACATGGGGAGCGAGTTGTCTAACATGGAATAACGCTAACATCACGGAGGAGATTAACGCATGAAACGAGTAGTCATCACAGGATTAGGAGTCGTTTCCCCACTCGGGAACGACGTTACGGCAATGTGGGAGCGACTGTTGAACGGGGAAAATGCAGTCGATACGTTAACGAAGATTGATATTAGCCAGTATCCGGCGAAAGTCGGGGCAGAAGTCAAGGAATGGAACATCGATCACTTGGTCGAACCGAAAGAAGCGCGTAAGATGGATTCGTTCATCCAATACTCGATTTTAGCCGCTGACGCCGCACATCGGGATAGCGGTCTAGATGTGAAAGCAATCGCGGACGACGTCGGGATTTGGATTGGAAGTGGCATCGGTGGTGTCGAGACAATCGACAAACAAGCGAGCATCTTGCATGAGCGTGGGCCACGCCGCATCAGCCCGTTCTTCATCCCGATGATGATTCCGAACATGGCGAGCGGTCAAGTCTCGATTTATCTCGGGGCGAAAGGACCAAGCAACTGTTCGGTCACGGCTTGTGCCTCTGGGACGAACTCAATCGGGGAAGCGTTCAAAGTCATTCAACGTGGCGATGCGCTCGCCATGTTCGCGGGCGGAGCCGAGGCACCGATCACACCGCTCTCGTTCTCAGGATTCTGTGCCAACAAGGCGTTGTCGACGAATCCGGACCCGAACACGGCGTGCCGTCCGTTCGATGCGAACCGCGACGGTTTCATCATGGGTGAAGGTGCGGGCGTGCTCGTTCTCGAGGAATATGAGCATGCGAAAGCGCGCGGAGCCAAAATGTATGCGGAAGTCGTCGGGTACGGCATGAGCTCGGACGCCTACCACATCACGGCACCGTCACCGGAAGCGGAAGGCGGATCGAAAGCAATGAACGAGGCGCTTCGGGACGCGGGGATTCGTCCAGAAGACGTTCAATATATCAACGCTCACGGGACGAGCACACCGCTCAACGATATGTTGGAGACGAAAGCCATCCACAACGTCTTCGGGGAGCACGCGCACAACTTGGCTGTCAACTCATCGAAATCGATGATCGGGCACTTGCTCGGTGCTGCCGGCGGAGTCGAGGCCGTCATCACGGCGCTATCGATTCATGAGGGACGGATTCATCCGACCATCAACTGTGAGACACCGGCAGACGATTGCGATTTAGATTATGTCCGTGACGGAAATCGGGAACTTGATATCCAGTACGCACTCAGCAACTCACTTGGCTTCGGAGGCCATAACGCGACGCTCGCGTTCGCGAAAGTAAACGACTAATAGTAGAAAAAAGTGGCAAAAACGGGTAGGGTATAAGGGTTGAGCTAACAGAGAGGAGAATGCCAGATGAAACGATTTTTCATCGGTGCCGCCTTGTTGGGTTCAGTCCTTATCCTTTTTTTCGTTATATGGTATGGACAACGAGAGCAGGCACGAGAATTAGTACCACCTGAAGAACAAATCGTGACGATTCATGGGGAGCCGTTACCGGAGCAACCGAATACGCTGCTCGCCATCGACCCGAGTTCACAAACTGTGTTATCGCATATTTATGAAGGGTTGTATCGCTTCGGTGCGGACGGGGAGATCGAACCTGGACTCGTCGAGACGATGACTCGATCAGAAGACGGGGCGACATACACGTTCAAGTTGAAAGAAAGTCAAACTGTGAATGGGAATGCGGTCACGGCCGAAACGTTCGTCAATCATTTCCGGATGCTCGCCGATGATGATACGAATTCTCCGTTCAGTTTCCTCCTTGAGGACGTATTGAACGGAAAAGCGATCAGCCTCGGGACGAAAGAACCAGAGACGCTCGGCGTGAAGGCAATCGACGAGCAAACACTTGAACTGACGCTCGAACGACCGATGGAAGGGTTCGAGCAGATTTTAGCGATGCCGGCCTTTTTGCCGCAGACGATGGTCGGTGAATGGCAAGAGCTTGATGCGAACGGCCCATTTCAGATTGAGTCGTTAGATGCGGCTCAAGTCACATTGACGAAAAACGAGGCGTATTATGACGCCGATCGTGTCACGCTTGAAAAGATTATGATGTTGGCGGATGAAGGCCTGGATTCAGAACCTAATGGTATCCATCCGATTCCATACGGCACGGACGAGGCGACAATCGACTCGCTCGAAGGGAAGCTCGTCGACGTCTCGCGAAGTGGCGTCTTCTATTTGAAACCGAATGTTGACGAGTATCCGTTCGATGATGCCGATTTCCGGCGCTCGCTCGCCCTCGCCTTGAATCGGGAAACAGTGGAAGATTCGCTCGCACGGGCTGAAGTGACGACCGAACGATTGCTCGTCACCGACGAAGCGGAACTCGACATTTCGATCGATGGGGAAGCAACCGCACTGTTCGAGGAAGTGCTCGAGCGGCTCGAGGAAGACGAGATTGAAATCGAGTTGCTCAGTTTTGTCGATGAGGAAGCGCGTCAAATCGCCCAGACGATTGAAACGGAACTGGAAAAACTTCCGGGTCTTCAAGTGAATGTCGTCGAACTCCCACTTGGGGACAAAGTTAGGAAAGAAGTCGCAGGCGAGTACGCGTTGTCCCTTTCCGGTTGGCAACCGGACTACCCGGCATTCAGCGCCTATTTGACTCAATTCGAGTCAGATAACTATTTGAATTCGAGCGGATTTGCCGATAAACCGTTCGATTGGTTGATGGAACAGGCACGTACGACCGAGGCGGTTACAGACAGGAACGAGACGTATCGACAAGCCGAGAAACGATTGTTGGAACAAGCTGTCGTTATTCCAATCTACCAAGCTGGAAGATCTTACACGGTTGATTCCAAATATGCGGAAATCGGTTTTCCGGTCATCGGTCCTTCGTACGTCCTAACATTTTCTAAAGTTTATGAAAAATGAGCTAAAAGCCCGTCTCCCTAGGCGGGCTTTTAGCCTATAGTAAAAATTTTTTAGAAAAATCAAAATAAACACTTTGCAAAATTATCAGAATATTGTATTATTGCTTCAACGGGATTGTGGTAACAAATTTTGTAAAGTGAACTATCAGAATTTTCTACCATCGTTCATTTCGTTAAAACGAAAAAAATCAGGGGGTCATCGCAATGAATAAGAAAAAAGGTTTTGCTTTAGCAACGTCGGTAACACTTCTATCTAGCGCATTCCTAGCGGCATGTTCGACAGGGGAAGAAGAGGGAGCAACAACTGACAATAACGCATCAGAAAATGCTGATGAAGCGCAAGTCCTCAACTTGCTCGATAGCTCAGACATCCCTTCACTTAACCCAACGCTTGCAACAGACGCAGTTTCATTCAACGTCTTGAACAACGTTAACGAAGGTCTCTATCGTATGGACGACGAAGATAACCCAACACCAGGGATCGCGGAGTCACACGAAGTTTCTGAAGACGGTAAAACGTACACGTTCAAAATCCGTGAAGGCGCAACTTGGTCTAACGGCGAGCCTGTAACTGCAAACGACTTCGAATACGCTTGGAAAGAAGTCCTTAACCCGGACAACGCTTCACAATATGCTTACGTTATGTCAATCATCGAAGGTGCTGAAGCCTATAACACAGGCAAAGGCGAGCGCGACGCTGTTGGCGTCACAGCTACTGATGAGCAGACACTTGAAGTTAAATTGACTGCACCAGCTGAGTACTTCCTCGGTCTCACAAGCTTCGGCGTATTCATGCCTAAACTTGAGTCGTTCGACAAAGAGCAAGGCGAGAACTTCGGTACATCTGCAGAGACAACTCTCTACAACGGACCGTTCAAACTCGAAAGCTGGGAGCGCGAGCAAGGCTGGAAAATGGTCAAAAACGACGACTACTGGGATGCTGAAGCCGTCAAACTTGACGAAATCAACGTTAAAGTCGTTAAAGAAGTTTCAACAGGCGTTAACTTGTACGAAAACGGCGACGTTGACCGTACTGGTTTGACTTCTGAACTCGTTGCTCAATACCAAGACAACGAAGACTTCTCTACTGTCGTTGAGCCAACACTCTTCTACCTCCAGTTCAACACTGCGGTTGAAGCACTCGACAACCAAAACATCCGTAACGCGATTGACGCGGCTTACGATAAAGCAGCGATCTCTGAAACGCTCCTTGCGAACGGTTCAATCCCTGCCAACTACCTCGTACCAAAAGACTTCGTAACTGGACCAGACGGCGCGGACTTCCGTGAAGCTAACGGCGACATCGGCGGCTACGACGTGGACAAAGCGAAAGAACTTTGGGAAAAAGGACTTGAAGAAATCGGTCAAGACTCTGTCGAAATCGAGCTCCTCAACTACGACTCAGAATCTGCGAAGCAAATCGGTGAGTTCATCAAAGGTGAACTTGAGAAGAACCTTCCAGGTATCACACTTACAATCAAGCAACAACCGTTCAACAACAAACTTGACCTTGAGAACAAAGGTGATTTCGAGTTGACATTCGCTGGATGGGGCCCTGACTACCAGGATCCAATGACATTCGTTGACCTCTTCGTCACTGACGGACCATACAACCGTGGTAAGTGGTCGAACGAAGAATTTGACAAACTCATCGAATCTGCGAAATCAAGCACAGATGCTGAACAGCGTTGGGCTGACCTTCAAGCTGCAGAGAAAATCGTTCTTGAAGAGAACGCAATCTCGCCAGTTTACCAACGTGGATCGGCTCGCCTCACGAAGCCATACGTTAAAGGAATCGTTGAACACGCGTTCGGCGCTGACTACTCGTACAAGTGGGCATTCATCGAAGGCAAAGAGCAATAAGAAACAACATGCATACGAAAAGAGACAGGGACGCCTGTCTCTTTTTTTGTGCCTTCAGATGAAGTTAATATACCGTACAAAAAAAGCCGCCCCTTGCATGCAAAGGGCGGCTAAACGCTATTTCTTCACTTTGGCCCGTTTCCGGTTGAGTCCCATCGCTTTCTCGATTTTGGCGAGGTTCTTGTTGGCGACGGCTTCCGCTTTCTCACGGCCCGCATCGAGGATGGCATCGAGCTCAGCTGAGTCGACGAGTTCGTGATAGCGATTCTGGATTGGCTCAAGCATGGCGACGACCGCTTCGGCGACGTCTTGCTTGAACGTTCCATAATTCGAATCCTTGTAGCGCTCGACGAGATCATCGATTGGGGTATCGGTCGAGAGCGAGTAAATCTCAAGCAAGTTCGAGATGCCCGGTTTGTTCTCACGGTCGAAGCTGATGACACCGCTCGAGTCCGTGACCGCGCTCTTGATTTTCTTACGGATGACGTTCGGCTCATCGAGCATCGAGATGAAGCCCTTCGCGTTCGCGTCTGATTTCGACATCTTTTTGACTGGGTTCGTCAAACTCATGATGCGCGCGCCTTCTTTTTGAATGAGCGGCTCAGGAATCGTGAACGTCTCATAGTATCGTTTGTTGAAGCGTTCGGCCAAATCACGCGTCAGTTCGACGTGTTGTTTTTGGTCATCGCCGACCGGGACGAGTTCCGTGCCGTACAAGAGGATATCGGCTGCCATCAAGGTCGGATAGACGAATAGGCCAGCGCCGATATTCTCACTGTTCTGTGATTTGTCTTTATACTGCGTCATGCGGCTCAGTTCACCCATGCCGGCGATGCATGTCAACATCCATCCGAGTTGGGCGTGCGCCTTCACTTCCGATTGGACGAAAATCGTCGATTTCTCAGGGTCGAGACCGCAAGCGAGATAGAGTGCCGCAAGTTTGCGCGTGTTGTCCATCAACTCGACGCGGTCCAATTGAACCGTGATTGAATGGAGATCGACGACACAGTAAAACGCTTCGTGTTCTTCCTGCAGCTCGACGAACTGTTTCATCGCGCCTAAGTAGTTGCCGAGCGTGACGACGCCGGTCGGTTTAATGCCAGAAAAGATTTTTGCCATGATTGCACCTCCAGAGAATATAAAAAAACCGCGGTTCCCCGCCCGATAAATCGGGACGAATAACCGCGGTGCCACCCAAATTTGCATGAAACTCATGCCACTTGATCGCGTTAACGGGCGTGACCGTCTCGCCGTACTATCGTTCAGGCGAGCCACTCCGAAGTCCATTCGCTCGACGCTTTCCATCTACTCGCAGCAACGTAGACTCTCTGGGGGAAAGGGGATTCGAGGTACTTGTCTTCTTCATTGTGTTTCCTATTGTTCTAGGCATAGTGTAGCATATCGACAGTGAAATCGGAAGGTCAAACGAGGGTGATCACGTAAGAAAGAACGACGCTCGTGACACCGACATAGACCCAACGCCACGCCGAACGTTTTTGATTGGCTCGATCTTCTGGTGAGGCTTCTTCGTCTTCTTCGTAGTCAGGGTCGATTTCTTTCAACTTGGCCCGACGATTGCGTTTGAACCCGTACATGAACCCGTCAAATAATCCGGTGGCACCCATATGAGAGAACATCCCGACCGCGAAGACGAATATACCGGCCACGAACAAGCCGCCACTCAAATGGAACCCGATCGTCTCGTCTTGGTAGTATGACAAGTTCGACCAAACGGTGTAGGCAATTGTGACAATTCCCCAAACGATTAATATACTTCTAAAATTTTTCAATGTGACAAACTCCTTTCAGCGTGGATGCGCTCCATCGAGTCATCCGCCTTATGGCTCTATGATACCTGTTGTGCCACATATATGGCGAGAAGTTCGTGTTAAAAATGACAGCGGTTTATTGGGGAGTTGACAGTTTGATTAAAAATTTTTTACAATAGCCCTAACGTTCTTTCGTCGGATACAAAATGAAATATTCAGAAAATTAAAGAAAAAGTAAGATGTTACGGTCCGACGAAACGCCATGCTTCACGATTCAGAAAGGGGACATCGCAATGAAGAAAAAATCGATTCTGCTCATGATGACACTCATCTTGGCACTCGGTTCAGTGCTCGCCGCTTGCTCGACTGGCGGAGACTCTGACGGCGGTTCGTCTTCGAACGGAGAAAAGATTCTCCGCTTGACGGACACGTCTGACATTACAACAGCTGACCCGGCGCTCGCGACGGACGCTGTGGCGTTCAACTTGATCGCCAACACGATGGAAGGTCTCTATCGTCTTGACCAGGAAGGAAATGCCGTTCCAGCCATCGCTGAAGGAGAACCAGAAGTGAGTGAAGACGAAACGGTCTACACGTTCACACTTCGTGACGCGGAATGGTCAAACGGAGAACCTGTCACAGCGAACGACTTCGTCTACGCTTGGCAACGCGCCGTGGATCCTGAAACAGGTTCACAATACGCGTACATCATGAACACAGTTAAAAATGCCGAAGCCATCAACACGGGTAAACTTCCTAAAGAAGATCTCGGTGTGAAGGCAATCGATGAGAAGACACTTGAAGTTACACTCGAGCGTCCAGACCCATCATTCATCTCGCTCACATCGTTCGGTACGTTCACACCGATTAACGAAGCTTTTGCGACTGAAAAAGGCGAAGACTTCTCGACGACTCCAGAAAACCACATCTACAACGGTCCATTCACATGGTCGGAGTGGGATCGCGAGCAAGGATACGTGTTGACGAAAAACGAATCGTACTGGGATGCTGAGAATGTAGCTCTAGAGAAAGTCGACGTTCGCGTCGTCAAAGACACATCGACAGTCGTTAACTTGTATGAAGCAGGAGAAGTCGACTACGCCGGCCTCTCATCTGAACAAGTTGCAGCGTTCCAAGAAAACGACGACTACAGCACAGGTCTTCGTTCAACAGTCGGTTACTTCAAGTTCAACCATGAAGATGAACTCTTTGCTGACGTCAACGCCCGTAAAGCAGTCGCTCGTGCGGTCGACCCAGCCGGGATTATCGATCAGTTGTTGAACAACGGTTCAATCGCCACGACTTCGTTCGTCCCGAAAGAATTCATCAAGTATGAAGACGGAACGGATTATGCAGAAGGCGTAACACACTTTGAGACGAACGCTGACGAAGCGGCATCACTTTGGGAAGAAGCGACTGGCGGCGAAGCTGTCACGATCGAACTTCTCTCATTCGATAGCGAAGTAGCAAAACAAATCTCAGAGTACATGAAAGGCCAACTCGAATCGAACTTGCCGAACGTGACCGTGAACATCTCACAACAACCGTTCAACAACAAGCTCGAACTCGAAGCGAACGGAGAGTATCAGATGTCATTCGCCCTTTGGGGACCTGACTATCAAGATCCGCTCACGAACCTTGGTATTTTCACATCTGACAACGGTCAAAACGACATCAACTACAAGTCGGCAGCATACGATAAGTTGATTGATGAAGCATCAGCTGAAACAGCAATCGATGCGCGTTATGACAAGTTTAAAGAAGCAGAAACGCTCTTGATTGAACAAGACCAAGCCATCATGCCGCTTTACCAAGCGGGTGTCGCTTACTTGCTCCGTCCGAACGTCGAAAACTTCAACCGTCAACTATTCGGTGCTGACTACCAGTACAAATACGTCGATATCAACTAAATGAGAAGGGGGCATGCACCACGCATGTCCCCCCTTTTCTAAAAAAAAATCAGAAATTAGAGAAAAAACTATTCAAAAGTTTTGTTGGTAAAGTATAATGTAGTAACAGTGAAAATTCAGAATACTTTACAAACTAAGGATTCTTCGATTTTCATGTGCTGTGCTAAGAGCCTTGAGATGACGTTTGACCTATTCTTTCAGAAAATTCCTTTCATTTTGTGAATTCATGAAAAGGGAAATATGTCATAGTGACGCTGTTGGTGCAAGCATAGACACATTAGAAAAACAGGGGGTATTTATTTATGGGACGTTATATTCTTCAGCGGCTGACTTACGGCCTCATCACGTTCTTCTTGATTGCGACGTTCACGTTTTTCCTGATGGACCTGCTTCCAGGTTCGCCGTATCAAAACCAGGAGAAATTGACAGAGACACAAATTCAACTCTTGAACGACCGCTACGGACTCAATGATCCGCTTCCAGTTCGTTATGCGACCTACTTAGGAAACCTTGTGCAAGGGGACCTCGGTGTATCGTTCCGTACGGCCAACCGGCCAGTGACGGATTTGATCATGGAACGAATCGGTCCTTCAGCTCAACTAGGTATTCAAGCACTTGTGCTTGGGACGTTTGTTGGATTGTTGCTCGGGATCGTGGCAGCCATTCGTCATAATACGTTCATCGACTATGGTTCGATGTTCATCTCGGTAATCGGGATTTCTGTCCCATCGTTCGTCTTTGCAGCACTTCTCCAGTACTACGTTGGGGTTAAGTTGCAATTGCTCCCTGTTGCGTTCTGGGATTCCCCGGCGCATACGATTTTACCGACCATCTCGCTCTCACTCGGGGTCACGGCGTCTATCGCTCGTTTCGTCCGGACCGAGATGTTAGAAGTTACCGGACAAGATTACGTCACGCTCGCGAAAGCGAAAGGGTTGACCGGGAATGCGATCGTCTGGAAACACATGGTGCGTAACGCGATGATTCCAGCAATCACAATCCTCGGACCAATGACGGCCGGTCTATTGACGGGTACGTTCGTCATCGAAAAAATCTTTGCGGTACCTGGTTTAGGTGAATTGTTCGTCACATCTATTACGTTGAATGATTACTCGGTCATCATGGGCACGACGCTCTTCTTCTCTGGCCTGTTCATTATTATCATTCTACTTGTCGATTTGCTCTACGGAGTCGTTGACCCACGTATTCGTCTTGGGGGGAATAACTGATGATTGAAAACAAAAAGAATTTCGAGCAGTTCGACCAAGACATGTTCCAACGTGTCGAAATGAACGAACAGCTCGCTGAACGAATCGCTGGTAAAAGTCTAAACTTCTGGCAAGATGCTTGGATGCGCCTAAAGAAAAACAAAGCGGCCATCTTGTCGTTATCGATTATCGTCATTCTTGTCTTGCTCGCTCTATTCGGCCCGATGCTGTCTGGTCGTGATGCTTATACGCAAAACATCTCGCAAGCGAAACTTCCACCTAAAGTCACAGGACTTGAGTGGGCAGGGTTCGACGGGATGGCTAACCTCGGTGGCCGTGAAATCGACTTCTATGAACAAAAGAACGTCGAAGAGAACTACTGGTTCGGTACGGACTACCTCGGCCGTGATCTTTGGTCACGTGTTTGGGAAGGTACACGTATCTCACTCTTCATCGGTTTAATGGCCGCAATCGTCGATACGGTTATCGGTGTCGCCTATGGTGGTATCTCGGCGTACTTCGGAGGCCGTACGGATAACATCATGCAACGGATTGTTGAGATTTTGACTGGTGTCCCAAACTTGATTTTGATTATCTTGTTCATCTTGATCTTTGACCCAGGTGTCTTCACCATCATCTTGGCGATGGCCATCACCGGCTGGATCGGGATGAGTCGACTCGTCCGCGGTCAGATTTTGAAATTGAAGAATCAAGAGTTCGTCTTGGCTGCCCGTACACTCGGCGCTTCAAGTACTCGTTTGATTTTCAAACACTTGATTCCGAACACGCTCGGCGCCATCATCATCACACTTATGTTCACGATTCCATCTGCCATCTTCTTCGAGGCATTCCTTAGTTTCATCGGGATCGGACTTCAACCGCCACAAGCATCACTTGGTACGTTGATTAACGACGGATACAAAGAGCTACGGACGTTCCCGTACTTGCTCGTGATCCCGTCAATCATCATCGTCTTGCTCATGGTCAGCTTCAACTTGCTCGCCGATGGCTTGCGTGATGCGTTCGACCCGAAAATGCGTAAATAATTATAGAAACAGGGGGACTCGTGCATGGAAACGATTTTATCTGTCCGAGACTTAGCGGTCTCGTTCCATACGTATGCTGGAACGGTACAAGCCGTTCGCAACGTATCGTTTGATTTGAAAAAAGGCGAGACGCTCGCCATCGTGGGTGAATCGGGTTCTGGTAAATCCGTCACATCGAAAGCGATTATGCGTCTCATTCCGAACCCGCCAGGTGAGATCACGAACGGAGAAATCTTGTTCGAAGGCAAAGACTTGGCGAAGTTGTCGGAAAAAGAAATGCTTAAGATTCGTGGACGCGATATCGCAATGATCTTCCAAGATCCGATGACATCGCTCAACCCGACGATGACAATCTACAAACAGATCGCCGAAGGATTGAAGCAACACCAAGGACTCACGGGTGAGGATGCGAAGAAGCGTACGCTTGAATTGCTCACACTCGTTGGGATTCCAAACCCTGAGGCACGCCTCAAGCAATACCCGCACCAACTTTCAGGCGGGATGCGTCAGCGGATCGTTATTGCGATCGCGCTCGCATGTAACCCAAAAGTATTGATCGCCGATGAGCCGACGACGGCCCTCGACGTAACGATTCAAGCTCAGATTTTAGAGTTATTGAAAGACATCCAGCAAAAAACGGGCACAGCGATCATCTTCATCACGCACGACCTCGGTGTCGTTGCGAACATGGCAGATCGCGTTGCTGTTATGTACGCTGGTAAAATCGTCGAGAAGGGAACGGTCGATGAGATCTTCTATGAGCCGCGTCACCCATATGCATGGGGACTACTCGGATCGATGCCGCGCCCATCCGATGACCCGAACGAGGCGCTTCCGGCCATCCCGGGTACACCGCCGAACTTGCTCAGTCCGCCAAAAGGCGATGCCTTCGCACCACGTAACCCGTATGCGATGAAAATCGACTTTGAAAAAGAACCACCGATGTTCCAAATTAGCGACACACACTATGCGGCGAGCTGGCTATTGCACCCACAAGCCCCGCAAGTGAGCCCGCCGAAAGCGATCCGTGACCTTGCGCTCAAGTATCGTCCGGACAGCGCGTTCGCGAAATCGATTTTGAAAGGTGGTGCTGAATAATGGAACGCGAGAAATTACTCGAAGTAAAAGACCTGAAGCAGCACTTTAAAATCGGCCGAGGCCGCGTCGTCAAAGCGGTCGACGGCATCTCGTTCGATATTTATAAAGGTGAAGTGCTCGGACTCGTAGGGGAGTCTGGATGTGGGAAATCGACGACAGGTCGTACCATCATCGGACTTTACGATGCGACTGACGGGGATGTCATCTTCAAAGGTGAGAACGTCCACGGCAAGAAGAGCACCGCTGAAAAATTGAAGTTCAACCGAGCGATGCAAATGATTTTCCAAGATCCATACGCATCCCTAAACCCGCGTATGACCGTCGCTGATATCATCGCCGAAGGCATCGATATCCACGGTCTTGCCAAGACGAAAGAAGACCGGATGAACCGCGTCTATGACCTTCTCGAGACAGTCGGTCTTACAAAAGAGCACGCGAGCCGTTACCCGCACGAATTCTCGGGCGGTCAGCGTCAGCGGATCGGGATTGCCCGCGCTCTCGCAGTCGAACCGGACTTCATCATCGCTGATGAGCCGATTTCGGCTCTCGACGTATCGATTCAAGCCCAGGTCGTCAACTTGATGAAAGAATTGCAACGCGACCGTGACCTCACGTACTTGTTCATCGCCCACGACTTGTCGATGGTCAAGTATATCTCGGACCGGATCGGTGTTATGTATCAAGGTCACCTCGTCGAGCTCGCTCCTGCAGCGCGCCTGTATGAGAACCCACTCCACGCTTATACGAAGTCACTCCTCTCAGCAATCCCACTTCCGGATCCTGAGCATGAGCGGACACGTAAACGCATTGTGTATGAGTCGAAGTCACTCGGTGCCGTCGGACGTTCGGATGAGGATTCAAGTATCCCGCCACTCCGCGAAGTCGAGCCAGGCCACTTCGTCTCAATGACAGACGAAGAGTACGAAGCTTACAAAGTACAACTCGTATAATAGGAAAGTCCCGAATCCAGATGGATTCGGGACTTTTTTCGTACAAAAAAAACACCGTCCATAATGACGGTGTCAGGCGTTTGAGATGCGTGGCAAATTCGAGAGCCGGTCGACAACCGCGTCAATCAAGCGGACGCGGGCCAGGGCGTCTTCGATATCCATCGTCTCATAGTGGTGCAATCCACCAGGCTGTTCGACGTACGTGTCCGCATCGTGAACGAGCTGTTGGAGCGGCGTCCGTTGAATCCGGTTGGGCGGCAAGTAGGAGTCGGTGTGAAGCAATATCATGACCGAGATCTCTTTCGCGCGGGCCGGGTCTTCGCCGAGACGAATCAACAGCTTATGGGCACGTTCGGCGCCTTTAATGGCATGGATATCGTTTTGACGATACAAATCATAATTCCATTTTCCTTCGGTGTACCATTCATAATGACCGATGTCATGGAGCAGGGCGGCTTTCGTCGCTAAATCCGTATCGAGGCCTCGTCGCGTCGCCAATTCGAGAGCGCGTTCACACACATCGACGGCGTGTTTCAAGCCAGAACGGGTCAAGTATTTCTGGGTGACCGGGTGTTGCATAATCGTCTCTAACGTAATTCTCATCATCGCTCTCCTCCTTGGTGATTTCAAAGGTTATTTCTATTAACTATACGGGAATGAGATAGGAAAAGCAAATTTGGAACGTGTGAAATGATGAAAAACTTGGAGATTGTTCAACTATTTTCATAAGAATGTGCTATAATTTAAATGTAGATTAGTGCAAGTTCAAGATTTTCAGATTCAGTAACGGTCGGTCCGGTCCTTTTGGCGTTGGGGGTGAGAGACCATGAAAGAACGTAATAAAGTTTTGCAACAGAAAAAGAAACTTCTAAAAGAAGTCCTCAAGAAGAAATTGAAAGACTTGCAAGTGAAGCCAGGCAAAGAGACGGTATCACAACCGGTTTCTCGAATGCCGGCGTCCTAGAACGGTCGATCAAGGGTCGCATTCTCGAGAATGCGTCCTCTTTTCTTACCCGAGTGAGAAAAGTTATCATTGAAGTTTCAATTGATAAGAATTATTATAATTAAGTGAACGATTTTTTGGGTATACAAATAGAGTCACTTGAAAAAGATGAACGAACATTTGATCAGGGAGGAACGAAAATGGTCACACTTTACACGTCTCCGAGCTGCACATCGTGTCGAAAAGCACGGGCTTGGCTTGAAGAGCATGATATCCCATTTACGGAACGAAATATATTTTCAGAACCACTCTCACTTAATGAGATCAAACAAATCCTACGTATGACAGAGGACGGGACGGATGAAATCATCTCGACCCGGTCTAAAGTTTTCTCTAAAATCGACGTATCGGTCGATGCGCTCTCGCTTCAACAACTATACGATTTGATTCAAGAGTATCCTGGATTGCTTCGCCGTCCAATCTTGATTGATGAAAAACGTCTTCAAGTCGGGTATAACGAAGATGAGATTCGTCGATTCTTGCCGCGCAAGGTCCGGACGTTCCAACTTCAAGAAGCGCAACGACTCGTCAACGAGTGAGGAAGCATACTGTCTAAGCAGTGTGCTTTTTATTATTCCGTTTTTCCGATAAAATAATAGTAACAACCCCATCATCAATAGATTGACACGTTAAAAAAAGGGTACTATGATAACAAGACAATTTCCCCTCTCCTCCTTAATTGTTGAAGTAGGAGTGAGGTGAGAAGGGAGTGGACAATCGTGAAAATTGAGCGCATCAATGACAATACCGTCAAATTTTTCATTACGTATGTCGATATCGAAAAACGCGGTTTCGCTCGTGATGAAATCTGGTATAACCGAGAACGTGGTGAGCAGCTGTTCTGGCAGATGATGGACGAAGCGCACGAACGAGAAGATATCTCGTTTGATGGTCCACTATGGATACAAGTACAAGCTTTTGAAAAAGGACTCGAAGTGACCGTGACGATCGCGAAAAACGTGATTGGCGCCGAAGACGATTCTGAGCTCGGATCACTCCTACGCTCGGCAATCGATGAGGCACGCGATCAACAATCGGTGCTCGACCAGTTGAGTGAACTCGATGAAGAAACCGAGCAGGAGGCGTGGGCTCCGCTCGCTATGGAAACGGATGACTTTGAGGCGATCATCTCGCTCAGCAAACGGGCGGGAGAGACGTTAAGCAACGTCGACCTCAAACTGTTCCACTACGATCAGAAGTATTACTTGTGGATCGATTTCCCGGAAGAGATGGAACCAGAGGAAGAAGAGAACGTATTGAGTCTCTTGGCCGAGTATTTGACGTTCAGCACGCAGACGTTAGCGATGCTCGAAGAATACGGCAAGCTTATCCTCGATGGGGATGTCTTCGCTAAAGTACGTCACTATTTCTAAACCCCAATCGCCTGTTCATATGGACAGGCGATTTTTTTCTAACTAATACATAAACGAGGTGTCGTGATGTTCAAGCGTTTGCAGTTGATGTTGGCCGATAGTGCCTGGTTTGTCCCGTTTTTATATGGGGTCGGGGGGATTGCCTTGACGTTCCTGACCCAATACTTCGGAAACTTCTTTCGGGAACTGTTGCCCGAAATCGTCTATTTAGATAAGGATTCGGCAGCAACAGTGCTGTCCTCGTCCTTTACGAGTCTGATGACGATGATGACGTTTAGTTTCTCAACGATTCTCGTCGTCTTGACGACGTACTCGTCACAGTTCTCACCACGAACAATCAATAACTTTTTGACGAACTCGGCATCGAAACATACGCTCGGCTTGTTCATCATGACGACGGTGTACGGGATCACGAACTTATTTTTAATTCGGACGTCGGATGAGGATGTCGTACTCGCCTCGGGCGTCAGCGTGTTGCTCGTCGTCAGTTCCATCTGGGCGTTCGTCAAGTTCATACAAACGATAAGCGTCTCAATTCAAGCCGAACGTCTCTTGTCAGCCCTGCATCGCGAGGCGTTGTCCGTCATCGAGACGCAACAGCAAGCGGTGGAGGACGGAAAGATGCACATCGTTCCCGAACGTTCGGTCCACACGTTCGAGGGCCAGGCCATCTATGCGCCGCGCACCGGCTATATCCAATTGTTCGCAAGCGAGAAACAAGAAAGCCATGATGTCGATTTCGAGTCGGTCGTGGCCGTCGGGGATTTCGTGGCGAAAGGAGACTTGCTCGGCTATTGGCTCGGAGAAGAAGCGCTCGATGTCGACGTGTTCCAAATTGGGGAGATTCGCTCCTCGATTCAAGACCCGGCCTTCGTCATCGAGAAATTGAGTGAAATCGCGTTGAAAGGCATCTCGCCCGGGATTAACGATCCGAATACTGCGATTCACGCCATTCATTACATCGGCGACATTTTGCGAGAACTGAGCCGATTACCTGAAGGGGATTTCTTATTTTCCAATGACAAGAGCGACTGGCACGCCAAACGTAAACCGATGGAGACGACGTTGTTCGAGGCGCTCACTCCAATCAAGACGTATGCGAGCCATGACATCTTTGTGATGGCATCCGTGTTCGAGGCGATCCGAATCGCCCGACTGGAAGCACATGCCTCACACGAAGAGACGTTCGAGGGGTTCATCGACTATTTCGAGGAGTCGCTCGATTTTGAAGAGTTGCATCCGAGAGAACGCGCGTTTCTGACGAATCAGATGATGCGTGCCCGAAAAGTACAGACGTAAAAGGGAGGGGTCACTCGAGACCCCTCCCTTTTGGTACTTATGAGAGTGTATAACCACCGTCCACCGTGATGGCTTGACCGTTAATATAGCTTGACGCTTCGCTCAATAGGAACGTGACGACCGGTGCGACTTCCTCCGGTTTGGCGGCATGTCCCCGGAAATGATGGGTCATCGCCTCTTGGAATTTGGCCTCACCGCCATACAGTTTATGACTGAGTGGCGTATCGACCGGACCGAAACAGACCGCATTGAAACGTATTTTGCTTTTCATCCGATGGGCGAACGTCTTCGTCAAGGCGATGACGGCCGCTTTCGAGGCGGCGTATGGACCGAGCATCGGCGGAAATTTGACGTGGCCGACGATTGCAGCGTTATTGACGACGCTCCCTCCCGTCGCCAACAGCGGGATGACGCGTTGGATAAGCCGGTTCACAGCCAACACGTTCAGTTCGAATACGTCGTCAAACGCGGTCGCCGGCAACCGCTCCGGTGTCCCGGGACGACCGAACGTCGCGGCGTTGTTGAATAATCCGTTGAGGACGACCTTGTCCTCGCTCAAGCGGTCCATCAATGCTTCAACTTGCTCGGATTCGGCTAAATCACATGTAAGGAAAGTGATGCGTGGTGAGGCGTCTTCGAGTGCGGCACCTCGTGTCTCGTCGCGGCCGATGCCGATGACGTCATGTCCGTCCTCAGCCAAACGAAGGGCGACGGCCCGTCCAATCCCGCTCGTCGCTCCTGTAACCAAAAATGTGCCCATATTTTGTTCGCTCCCCTCAAAAGATGGTGTTAAGTTGTATAATTATGATAATACAAGACAGAAACGAGGTCAGTTTATAATATGTTGCGACGCATACAAGTACTTTTATCCCTGATTTTGCTCGCAGGTCTCATTGCCGTATTATCGTATTACTGGAGCTCGCAAGTGATCGGGTTGTTCTCGGTGCTCGTCTTTTTGACGACGTTCAGCATCCTGCTCGTCATCCTGCTCGAGAATCGAAATCCGCAGCGGACGCTCATTTGGGCCATCGTCATGCTCGGCTTCCCGGTCGTCGGGCTGTTCGCCTATTTTGTGTTCGGACAGAACTATCGCCGGAAGCGCATGTTCAAAGAGAAGGCCATGTTGGACGAAGAGACGTACCTCGCTTATCGACAGAAGGCGATGACGTTGTCGCCGTCGCTCATGTTCTCCCATGACGATTATGAGAAGTTGCTCCATTTGACGTCGTCTCTGAATCAATTACCCGTTTCGTCAAACACGTATACGCAAGTGCTGACGAACGGACAACAGAAGTTCTCGAAGTTGTTGCCCGCTTTGAAAGGGGCGACCCGCCACATCCATCTCGAATATTATATTTTCCGGGAAGATCGTATTTCTCGGGAAATTCAACGGATTTTGATTCAGAAGGCGAAGGCCGGGGTCGAGGTGCGCTTTCTATATGACGCGGTCGGCTCGATTCATACGAGCGGGACGTTCTTTGACGAGATGCGCCAAGCAGGCGTCCATGTCAAAGCGTTCTTCCCGGTCGTCCTGCCGCTCGTTTCGAGTAAGACGAACTATCGGAACCATCGGAAAATCGTCGTCATCGATGGAACAGAGGCGTTCACAGGCGGGTTGAATGTCGGAGATGAATATTTGGGAGAGCATTCGAAGTTTGGTTTTTGGCGTGACACGCATCTATACGTCAGAGGGGAAGGGGTGTCGGAACTCCAGCTCATCTTCTTGCAGGACTGGTACTACATGACGGGTGAGCGTCTATTCACGCCGTTCTATCTCGAGCCGCTCGAGACGGTGCGAAGTGCGAGCGGCGGCGTACAGATTGTGGCGAGCGGACCGGATGAGCCGTACGAGACGATGAAATCGATTTATTTCGCGCTGATCAATGCGGCGAAGAAGTCGGTATACATCTCGTCCCCGTACTTGATTCCAGACGAGGACATCATGAGCGCGCTCAAGACCGCTTCGTTATCAGGCATCGATGTCCGTATCGTGCTTCCGAGCTATCCGGACCATAAAATCGTCTTTTATGCGAGCCGCTCATATTTTGAGGAGCTACTCAGCGCCGGGGTCAAGATTTACTTGTATGAGGAAGGGTTCATGCACTCGAAAGTCATCGTCGTCGACGATGGGTTGGCGACAATCGGAACGGCGAATATGGACTTCAGAAGTTTCCACCTCAATTTCGAGGTGAACGCGCTCTTGTATAACACGAACTCCGTCCATCAGCTCAAACAAGATTTGTATAAAGACTTTGAAGGGTCACACGAGTTGGAGATTCGGGCGTTCTCGGAACGATCCTACTTCATCAAACTCGTCGAATCATTGGCCCGAATGTTTTCACCACTATTATGAGGGGGAAGCGGAATGCGATTTGCCATCGGTCGAACTGGAGGGTATGTGGATGCCCTTACGCTCAGTCGGGGGCGGATTGAGCCGTTTGCCCCTTTTTCGTGCCCAGAATGCGGGGAACGGGTCATCGTCAAGCAAGGTGTGAAACGGCGTCTCCATTTCGCCCACGTCAATCCTTGCGGATGCGGCGAGTCGACCGGACACCATGAAGACAAATGGGGAGTGCGGCAATGGCTTCAAGGGCAAGGGTATGAAGTCGAGCAAGAAGTCGTCATCGGCGCACGTCGTGCCGATTTGGTGGCAGTACGCGACGATACTCGGCTCGTCGTCGAAATCCAGGCGTCCACGCTCTCAATCGAGTCTTACGTCGACCGGACGAGACATTATCGCAACAATGGACTTGACGTCGTCTGGCTGGCGAGCGGGCTGCAGCCCGGGGGTGTGACGACGTTCAAACCGTGGATGCGGGCCGAACTGGCGCGACGACATAGCCTGGTCGTCCCGACCGGACAGGCGTTATACCGCTTCGTCGGCTTTCCGGTCTCCATCCGAGCGGGCGTCGGGCAATGGCAGGTCGCGACCTCGTTCGATGTCTCGCCGTTCGCGGCATATTATGGCTTCGATGCCCATCGTTGGACCCAAGTCATTCGGCGGAGGCGGATGACGCCACCTTATCCGACGCCACAGTATCGCCGGCGCATCTTGAATCGATTGTATCCGCTCGGGATGTTGCCCTCGTTGTTACCGAGCTACTGTTATTTGCCGTTGCCGTCACTGTGGGGGGTCCATGTCCATCCGTTCATGTTCCAGACGGTGCTCTACTTGAATCGACGGGATTGCCCCGGAGACTCCGTCAATTGGAGCATCGAGAAGACGTGCCGCCAGTTCGACGTGACCCCGACAAGCGACTTTCTGCAAGCGTTTGAAGTACAATGGAGACAGCTGTTGAACGTATTCGACGTGACGGAGGCGGTGCGCGATTGGCACGTGCCTAAGACGTTAGACACGGCGTTGCTTCACGATTTTCGATACTTTCAAGGGTTTCAGCGATTCATGGCGAAATCGTATACAAACTAAGAAAAGGAAGTGGACATATGTCAGAAGTACTTACACGACAACAAGTACCCGTCGAGGAGACGTGGAACTTAGAGACGATTTATGCAGACGATCAAGCTTGGGAACAAGATTTTGAGGCGCTAAAAGCAAGCGTACCGGCCTTGGTCGAGTTCAAAGGGAAACTCGGAGAATCCGCGGCTTCTTTATTCGCAGGTCTGCAACTACGCGACGACATTTCGCGTCAATTGCATAAGCTGTATACATACGCCCATATGCGCTACGACGAGGATACGTCGAACAGCCATTATCAGGCACTGAACGACCGTGCCGGTTCGCTCGCTGCCCAAATCTCGGCTCAGCTCGCGTTCATGACGCCAGAGCTGCTCGCCATCGACGAAAGCCAAATCGAGGCGTTCATGAGTGAGCACGAGTCACTCAACGTCTATCGCCACGCGTTCGACGAGTTGGCACAAGAACGTCCGCACGTGTTGACGGAAGCGGAAGAGGCGATTCTCGCCCAAGCCGGTGACGTCCTCGGGCAGTCGAGCTCGACGTTCGGCATGCTCAACAACGCCGACTTGAAGTTCCCGAAAGTGAAGAACGAGAAAGGCGAAGACGTCGAATTGACGCATGGCCGCTATATCACGTTCCTCGAATCAAGTGACCGCAGTGTCCGCGAAGGCGCATTCAAGGCGATGTACGGGACGTACGAGCAATATTTGAACACGTTCGCCTCGACGTTGTCGGGTAGCGTGAAAAAAGACAACTTCTATGCGACGGTCCGCAAGTTCGAGAGCGCCCGCCAAGCGGCGCTTCACCATAATGCCATCCCAGAATCCGTATACGACGGGCTCGTGGAGGCGGTGAACGAACGTCTCGACTTGTTGCACCGTTATGTCGCGCTCCGGAAACGGGCACTTGGTGTGGACGAGTTGCATATGTACGACTTGTATACGCCGCTCGTCAAAGACGTGGACATGAAAATTCCGTATGACGAAGCGAAAGACTTGATGGTCGAGGGGCTCGCGCCGCTCGGAGACGAGTACGTCCAAATCGTCAAAGACGGACTTGCTTCACGTTGGGTCGACGTTCGTGAGACACGTGGCAAGCGGAGTGGCGCCTATTCATCAGGCGCGTACGACACGCAACCGTTCATCTTGATGAACTGGCAGGACAACGTCAACAACTTGTTCACGCTCGCCCATGAGTTCGGCCATTCGGTCCATAGCCATTATACGCGGGCGACGCAGCCGTATCCGTACGGGGACTACTCGATTTTCGTGGCCGAAGTGGCTTCGACGACGAACGAGGCGCTCTTGAACGATTATTTGTTGAAGACGCGCACGGACCGCCAGGAGCGGCTCTATCTGTTGAACAATCAGCTCGAAACGTTCCGGGGCACACTGTTCCGTCAGACGATGTTCGCCGAGTTCGAGCACATGATTCATAAAGCGGCCCAAGAAGGCGTTTCGCTCACACCTGAGTATTTGAATGAGACGTATCTCGAGCTCAACAAGCGATACTTCGGAGACGAACTCGTTATCGATGGTGAGATTGCGTTTGAATGGGCCCGTATCCCGCACTTCTATTACAATTACTACGTCTATCAGTACGCGACAGGGATCTCAGCATCGGCCGCGTTGTCGCAACAGATCATGGAAGAAGGCGAACCAGCTGTCCGTCGTTACATCGACAAGTTCTTGAAGGCCGGTTCGAGCGACTATCCGATTGAAGTATTGAAGGCGGCCGGCGTCGATATGACGACGAAAGCGCCGGTGCTCGCAGCACTCGATCAGTTCGAGGCCGTCCTCGACGAAATGGAGACGTTATTATTTCAATAAGAAGTATGGCGTGAACATTATGTGACAATATGAACAAAGTGCTTGTCACGGTGCGCCCGTCTCGGTATATTATAAGTGTGAAATCAATCACAAACCCCTTTATTGACCGTAAACTTTCTCCCAACCTGTGATCTGTATAGATACTCGGGTCGTGATGTTTTCCGTCCCCGCGGAGAACATCGCAAAAAACCCACGGCTCCCCGGCCGTGGGTTTTGTTGTGTCATTTATTCGTCGCCCAAGCTTGTCCGCTGCAACCTGGGACAGGTCGGCACCGTTGCTGGAGTGACAGTTTTTTCAGTTCTCTCTCGATGACCGGCTTCTCGAGCTCCAAGATGAAGGCGAGCTCGGTGATGGTCGAGGCATCGTAGCGCCCCAATACTTTCTCGACGTTCCACTCGGACTCCCGGGTTGGGACGTAACCGAGTAGTTCGGCCATGACGGCCTGATAGACGTCGTACGGGTACAATCCTTCGATTTTGAGTGCTTCGTCACGCGTGACGAACGTCAAAGCAGGAAGTGACTCAATTTCCCAATCTTTTAAGATCTCATGGTCAACAGCTAGAGCGCTGAGCAGTTGATTGGATTGGATATCGGCCGCCAACTCCTCGATGTCGAGCCCGTAATCGACGAACGAGCGGGCAATTTCCCACAAGTCGCTGTCGCTAGAGCCATCCTTCAAAAAGATATCGTTTATATGCAGATGGCGTAAGAAGCGCATCGCATGACGTTTCCCTTGTAACTCCATAGCCTTAATCATCGTGAGAAGGCGAACCTCTTCTTGACATCCGCCAACACAACTAGGAACCGTCGAAACCATACGGAAACGAATCAAATGCCCGTATTCAAGTTCGAGCTTTTTAATGAGCGTCATCACATGAAGTCCATCTGGATCAGAAATGTCCATGAAATAGAATAACTCTAATGGTTTATAGGTTGCTTGGATAGGAGATTCTTCAAGTGAACAGGATGACTCATTACATTGTTCTAGTTCCATTGTGTCGCCTCCTCTCGTAAACAAAAATCAAATATATCGTATGCTCATTGTAGCAACGAAAAAAAAAGGTTGGCAACGTATCTGCTCAACCTTGATTTCGACGCACCTTTTCTTCCATGAATCGAACGATTTTATTTTTAGCGGGACGAAGGGGAATGCCATGCTCGCGAAGGAGCTGTTCGAAAGCGATTTTCCCTCTCGCCTCGTCGGTCACTTCAAATTCTATTTCGTAGTCGTGAATCTCCAAATAATGACTTTCATCAAGGACGAGTAGGCCGTCCGGTGTCGCGATTTCGGCCCGTTTCGTCTCGAGACGGCCGAGGTGTTCGAGCGGTCCAGACAAGTTGAATGGAGCGAGCGCGGCCGTCATTTGATCATCGTGGATGATGCCGTATTTGAACAAGTTCTCGGCTTCCTCTTCGTTGATGGCGGCGTGCGTCTCGAGCAAGCCGACTTCATGCGGCTGCTTCAGTGTCAGCACTTGGCCGTTCTTTTTCTCACGGATGCGAAAGGCGGCACCATGGTTCTTCAGTTCGAACGTCGGCGTGTCAAAGTAGTCGTTGGCTTGCCATTTCACTTCGTCTGTCAAATCGTAGGCGGCGAGCAACATTTCGTACTCGTCTTTTGTCAACATCGATTTAAATTCAATTTCCACTTCTTGGGTCATAAATCATCGCTCCATTCTATGAACAATTGTTGGTTTATGATACCATACAATCGGATACATACGGAAAAAGCAGGGCTTTCCGATACGAACGAAAGTGGTGACAGCATATGCAATCCATGGATTGGGATCAATATTTAGTGCCGTATCAAATCGCGGTCGATGAACTGAAAGTGAAATTCAAGGCGATTCGAAAGCAATATAAATCTCAAAATGACCATTCTCCGATCGAGTTTGTCACCGGAAGAGTGAAGCCGGTCGGCAGCATCCTCGAGAAGGCGAAGCGAAAGCAGATTCCTTATGATAAATTGTCGACGGAGATGCAAGATATCGCCGGACTCCGCATCATGTGCCAATTCGTGGACGATATCGTCCACGTCCTCGAACTGCTCCATCATCGGACCGACTTTAAGATCGTCGAGGAACGTAACTATATCACGAACCAAAAGGAATCGGGCTATCGCTCGTACCATTTGATTCTCGAGTACCCGGTGCAAACGATTCATGGCGAGTTCCCGACACTCGTCGAGGTCCAAGTACGGACGCTCGCGATGAACTTCTGGGCAACAATCGAGCATTCGCTTAACTATAAATACGACGGGGATATGCCGCTCGAAGTTCAAGAGCGTCTGCGGCGAGCGGCCGAGGCGGCGTTCTTGCTGGATGCCGAGATGAGCCAGCTTCGCGTCGAGATTCAAGATGCACAGCAAGTGTTCCGGGATAAAGAAATGAACGTCCAGACGGACCAAGACTAGGGGGCCACGGCATGCAGTTTGCGATTGTAGCACGGGGAGACGCGCGGTCGGCTGACATCGCGCAAGAGTTGACGAATAAATTGACCGAAGCGGGGCATTCGGTTTCGAAAGAGCCACGCATTGTCGTCTCAGTCGGAGGCGACGGGACGATGCTGCAGGCGTTCCACGAGTATATCGACCGGCTCGATCAGACGTTGCTCGTCGGCATCCACACAGGCCATCTCGGATTTTACGCCGACTGGCAACCGGATGAACTCGATGAGTTGACGGAGATGATTACAAGCGAGTCGTTCGAACCGGTGTCATACCCGCTTGTCGAGGTACTCATCGATTACGAGGATGGGACGACCGATCGACAGCTCGCCATGAACGAATGTACGATTAAAAACTATAAGCGCACACTCGTCTGTGACTTATCGATTCGCGATGATTACTTCGAGACGTTCCGGGGCGACGGGTTGTGTATCTCGACGCCGTCCGGGTCGACGGCCTATAACAAAGCGCTCGGCGGGGCCATCGTCCATCCGTCCATCGAGGCAATTCAAGTGACGGAGATGGCGTCGATTAACAACTTGGTGTACCGCACGATCGGGTCACCGCTCTTATTGCCGAAACATCATCAAGTGAAGATTGCTCCGCACACGAAAACCGAGTTTGAACTTGCGTTCGATCATCAAGAAGCGTTGTCGTGGTCGAACGTGCGCTCCATCCGCTGTGCGGTCGCGAAAGAAAAAGTGACGTTTGCCCGGTTCCGGCCGTTCCCATTTTGGCGACGGGTCCGCGAATCGTTCATTGAAGAAGGGAAGTAACCGATGTACGGATTTACATTGCGTCGCGTCGCGGAGACAACCGTCCCGTTGCGCGACTTTTTAATGACAGACTGTGGCATCTCACGAAAGATGTTGACCCAAATCAAACAAGGTGGCCTCATCCTCGTCGATGGCAAGCCTCGCACCGTCCGCTATGACATCCGAGCAGGGGAGGCAGTGACCGTCCACTTCCCGGTCGAACAGCCCGCAGAGACGATGGTCCGTTCCAAGCGGCCGCTCACGATCCTATTTGAGGATGACTATTTGCTCGCGGTCGACAAACCGGCAGGCATTGCGACAATCCCGTCCCGGCTCCATCCGGATGATACACTCGCCAACGCCGTGCTCGGCTATTATGAACAGATTGGATTGCAGTCGGCGATTCACGTCATCAACCGGCTCGACCGTGACACAAGCGGGGTCGTCCTGTTCGCAAAATATGCATACGTGCATCATCGCTTTAGCGAGTTGCAACAGACTGGCGGCTTGTCGCGGACGTATCTCGCGTTAGTCGAAGGGCCGCTTGAACCACAGACGATCGATGCCCCAATCGGCCGCGCCCCCGATTCGATTATGGAGCGAATCGTGACAGCGGACGGACAGCATGCTGTCACACATATTCTCGAAGCGGAGGCGCATGGCGCATATACGGCACTATCGATTGCCCTTGAGACCGGTCGGACGCATCAAATCCGGGTCCATCTGCGCCATATCGGCCATCCGTTGCTCGGGGATACGATGTACGGTGGCAAGACTGTTCTCGACCGTCATGCGCTCCATAGCGCTTCGGCGGCGTTTAATCATCCATTGACCGGCGAGAAGCTGTTCATCCAAGCCCCTGACCCGGCTGATTTCCAATTCATCCTGTAACAACAATAGTCCCGCACTCGGATGAGTGCGGGACTATTGTTTAGTCGTCGTCGAACATATACGTTTTTGATTTAGAGGCGACGTTCATGACGAGCCCGATGGCGATCATGTTCATGATGATCCCGGTCCCACCATAACTGATGAACGGTAACGTCAGACCGGTGATCGGGAGGACGCCGATCGTCATCCCGATGTTTTGGAAAATTTGGAACGTGAACATGGCGATGACGGCCGTGACGATGTAACTTCCGAACGGACTGCTCGCTTCGAGGGCGATATGAATCATTCGGTACAAGAACAAGAAGAAAACGATAATCACGATCGCTGCCCCGATAAAGCCATAATGCTCGGCGATGACGGCGAAGATGAAGTCGGTTTGCGACTCAGGAAGATAGACGAGCCCTTGTCCATAGCCGGCCCCGAACATTTGGCCAGACCCAATCGCTTGAAGCGATTTGATTAACTGGAACGCCAGGTCATCGGAATACTCATACGGGTAAATCCAAGCTTGGAATCGATTCAAGGCGTGGCCTGGCACGAAACTTTGTAACAACTCGAAATGCGAGAAGAACAAATACATGAAGCCACCGATCGTTAAGGCAGCGGCGCTGAACAATCCGAGCAACCACTTCCACCCGATACCAGACACGATGATAATCGCTCCGAGCATCGTAATCAACACGAGCCCTGTGCCTAAGTCTGGTTGCGTCACAATCAGCGCGAGAGGCGGAATGGCGAGAAGCACCAATTTCATTAATAGCCATGTGTCCTGTTGGGACGAACCGTAGCGTTTATTATGGTCATAGACGATCGTCGCCATGGAAATAAGTAAGAACAACTTCATGAATTCGGCTGGCTGGAAACTGAAGCCCGGAACGTTATACCAGCCGTACGCCCCATTGATGTTCGGAACGAGAGTCGTATCGCGGAGCGGAATCAAACCGGCTAGTAGCAATAACCCGAAGCCATACAAATACCAGTGGATTTTTCGCAACTGTTCATATTCGATGGTCATGATGGCGAACATGGCGAAGAACCCAATGATGTAGCGGATTCCTTGGTCAAATGCGAAATTAATATGTTGCAATCGCGTCGGCAACATCGGTTGGGCCGTATAGATGGCACCTAAACTGATGATCATCAAGAAAAAGACGATTGTCAAAAGTGTTGTGTCTAAACTTTTAAAATAAGATTGAATGCGGTTCATGATGAAGTCGTCTCACCCTTTCTCTACGTATTTTATCTTACCGTAAGTTAAAAAAATCGCAATACGTTACGCGCTAGTTGACAAAACAGACACCATTCTGTAATCTGATAACAGATATTATCACCAGGTACTAAAAAAGGGGAGTTTACGATGTCAATCTATCCAACGTTAACGAATAAGACGTATGTCGTCATGGGAATCGCCAATAAACGCTCGATCGCTTGGGGAATCGCGAAGACGCTCGACGCAGCAGGCGCGAAGCTCGTGCTCACATATGCGGGCGAACGCTTCAAGTCAGGACTCGAGTCGCTTGCAACCGACTTGAACGGAGAAGCCTTGCTGTTAGAGTGTGACGTCACGAACGACGAAGCCATCGACACGACGTTCCGTACGATTCATGAACAAGCAGGCCCGATTCAAGGGATTGCGCACTCGATCGCATTCGCAGACAAAGAAGCACTCCGCGGTGAATTCTCAGAGATGACACGCGGCCAGTTCGCGCAAGCACTCGATATTTCGGCATACAGCTTGACGGCTGTCGTCAAAGCGGCCAAACCGTACTTCGCAGAAGATGCATCGGTCATCACGCTCACATATCTCGGCGGCGAACGCGTCGTCCCGAACTATAACTTGATGGGTGTCGCCAAGGCGGCGCTCGACTCGAGCGTCAAATATTTGGCAAACGAGTACGGCCCACACGGCGTCCGCGTCAATGCGATCTCGGCTGGCCCGATTCGGACGTTGTCGGCTAAAGGAGTCGGCGACTTTAACAGCATCTTGTCTGAACTCGAGCAAAAAGCGCCATTGCGCCGCAACGTCTCGGTAGAAGAAGTGGCCTCGACCGGCCTGTTCCTCTTGTCGAGCATGGGCAGTGGCGTAACAGGTGAAGTCATCCACGTCGATAGCGGTTATCATATTTTATAAAGATGGGGAAGGGCGTAGCGATACGCTCTTTTTTTGTATTATCGTTGAAGAATTTCGGGTAAGGACTTGTGAAGGAGGTTGGATCATGGGTCCTTATCAGATTGATTTCACAGTCGTCCAATATGGAAATCGCCAAGTTCAACCAACAGAACGGGCGAATATCGAGCCGGTCACACGCATTCAACGTGTCCAACGAATCCGGCCCCGTCAAGAAGAATGGTTAGAAGCCGAACAACAAAACAGCCCCGGTCGTTTCGTCGACCGGAGCGTGTAATCTTATCCGCGGAACCGGAACGTCTCATAGACGTTCCATGTTTCGTTTTCGAGCTCATACATGACGGCCATGCGATTGATCGTCTCCTCGAAATGCACTTGTTCCATTCGCATCCGTTCGAGCACGTCGAACAGTTCGGCATCGGTCAAATCTTGACCGATGGTGATATGCGGCAGAAACTCGTATTTCGGAGGCTGCTTGAGCAGACCGTCGTGCAATTTGTCGTGAAGCGCTGACAGTTCGCGCGTCGGCAATACTTTTAAGTAGAGGACGTTGTTCGTCGGTGCGAACGAGCGGACCCCGTCGATTTTCAATTGAACCGGTTTGGTCGAGTCTGCGACTTGCTGGAGATACTCGAGCACTTTCGGCAAATCGGCCTCGTCGATTTCAGTGCGTTCCTTGATCGTCACGTGAGGTGAGATCAACGCATACTTCGTGTCGTATCGCTTCCGATACGAGTTGGCGAAGTCTTGAACTTGTTTTGATGGAAATAAGACTACCCCAATCTTCATTCCAGTTCCCCCTTTATAAAGTGGTCTACTTTTTTATGATGACCGATTTAATGAATGAAGTCAAAGCGGGCTTAGTCTTTTTTTCGAGTTTTCAGTATAATAGACATTGAGTACTTCGAGAAGCTCTTCTCGAGATGAAAGGATGTGTAGCGGGAATGTTCCCGCATCTATGATGAAACATGTACCACACTCACGCGATGTACGCGACGCGGCACGGGCTCGCTTGATTGAACGGGGCGTATCGATCGAATCGATCGCCGAAATCGTCTATCAAATGCAAGCACCGTATTCGCCACACTTATCATTGAAAGACTGCATGGACTCGGTCGAGGCCGTGTTAGATAAACGTGAGCTCCAACACGCGATTCTCGTCGGGTCGGAACTCGACATGCTCGCCGAGCGCGGGCAATTGTCGGAGCCGCTCTTGTCGATCGTGGCGTCGGATGAAGGGTTGTTCGGTGTCGATGAGACGATTGCGATCGGGGCCGTCAACACATATGGTTCGATTGCCGTGACGACGTTCGGATACTTAGACAAAGCGAAAATCGGGATCATCAAACAGCTCGACACGAAAATGGACGACGGCCAAGTCCATACGTTCATGGATGACCTCGTCGGTGCCATCGCGGCGAACGCCTCAGGTCGGTTGGCGCACCGTCTGCGTGACATGACCGACTTCGGCGAAGACGAGATGCGGGAACGGAAAGGGTTGTATTGATGACTTCTCGCTCACAAGAGCTGGCGATCACCGGGACGATTGGATTCGTTCTCTTCTCGGTGGTCGTCGTTTTAGGTTGGGTCGTACCGGTCGACCGCTTCGTCACGGCTTCGCTTGAACCGCTCGCTGGACCATTGTTCGTTTATGTGACCGAGCTCGGCAGTGTGAAAGTGTTGATTGGTCTATCCTTTATTGGCATGCTCTATTTCTTATGGCGAGGGAACCGCTTTGAGGCGTTCCGTTTGCCGATTGTCGTCATCGCCACGCTTCTCGTGACACAAGTGTTGAAGCTCGTGTTCGGGGTTGACCGACCGTCAATCGATGCCGCGCTCGACGCGACGACTTATAGCTTCCCGAGCGGTCACGCCTCTGGATCACTCGCCTTGTACGGTATGCTGGCGATATTGATGTACCGCCGCAATGAAAACTTGATCGGGTTCGGCTTGCTTGTCGCGATGGTGTTGGCCGTCTCGTTCAGCCGGGTCATCTTGAACGTTCACTATTTCAGTGACGTCATCGGCGGGTGGCTCGTCGCGCTCGTCATCGTGGCAGGGTCAGAAGTAATAAGGAGGAAACGAAATTGATTTTAGTCTCACAAGTCGAAACATGGTTGTTCATGGATCAAACTCGAGCGGACGCGGCCGACGCACCGACGATTTTGGTCGAAAAAGATGCGTCCGGGGCCAAGTCATTCACGGCGATGCGAACGTTGTTCCAACTCAAGAAGTGGACGGGGCAACGCCGCTTCGTGCCGCTCTTATCGTGCGATGAGACGGCGTATCGAGCCTATGAAGTGTTTCATGTAGACGCGGTCCCGCCGTTCGCCATCCTTGACTCGGGCCGAGTCTTATTAAAGGACAACGAAGTGGATGCGGCCTATGCGGTTGCCCTCGACGACGCTGCGCCAAAAACGTACGGTGAACGGCTCGCGTTTGTAGCCGATTATGTGGAACGGGCACTCGGTGAAACGGTCGTGCTCGCCATCGATGAGCCGGTCGCGTCGCATCCTCAGGTGCCGGAAGATGTGTTCGTACCGGAAAATGTGATGCAGACGAGTGAACGATTGTTCGCCTGGGCAAACCGACAACAAACGGAGAGGGATGAAGTGAAATGAACGAGTGGGAACCAAAAATTCAAGAACTTCTCGACGGGACGGTCGACGAACTCATCGTCCCGAAAGACGACTTTTTGACGGTCCGTTCGCTCTTGGTCGACAAGGGCTGGCTGTTTGAAGTCGTCGGTGAAGCGAAACACGGCGGCGTGACGATTTATCGGAAAAACGAACAAAGCGCGTCCTCATAAGAGGAACGCGCTTTGTTCGTTTAGGCGTTAGAAGCCAATTTGATTTTTTGTCGTTTTAACTTGTGTAATAACCAGGCATGTAACACTTCACAAGAATGGTGAGGAAGGGTCAGTTCGACAAGTGGGTGTGACTGACCGAATATAGTGAAGCGCGAATGGTCCTCGTCGAGCATTGAGACTTGAATATCGGTCGCTTCTTGAAGCGAAATCCGTTGCTCGCCGGCTACTGCATCTTTTAGTTTCAGCATTTTTCCATTCGTCGCAAACTTGGTGAACGAAGACATTCCCTGTACTTTCAGTTGTTCCATCTCGTGTATCTATTCATCCGCGTGATGAATAGATTTTCACCTCGCTTTCTCTATATTGCCTTCCATTCCTCCAGAAGGTTATTCCTAGTATACCCTCCTCGCGATAAAAGAAAAGAGTTAATTTAACGAAAAATTAAGACAATTTGTTATCAATTTATAAAAATAGTGTCTCAGGCGCTTGGTGATGGGATTTGAAACGTAATCCGTATGAGCGGGATAACAAAAAAGAACCTGATTGGCTCAGGTTCGATAAAGATTATTGCACGGGTGAACTCAAAATCGTTCAATCTCCCACGTACGACGGCGATACGTCAATTGTCCTTTCAACGCGATCGATTCTTTTTTCGCATCAAAGTCTTCTTCGAGCACCGACATGTCCTCGTAACGCCCGGCGACATAGAAGGCAATCGAGACTTGCCGATTGAACAGGCTCCGCTTCGTATGATCGAAATCGATAATCAACCCTTGCGGTGATAACGCCAAAATCTCATCGATGACCGGGAGCGGGATTGGGACGAAACTGATGTTGCGAATGTCGCGGTCGAGCTTGCTTTGCAGCACGCTCTGCAAGAAGTGCGAGATCGTCGACCAGTCTTTTATGTACAGGCTGCTATGACGATCATTCGATTCGTTGAAGAAGGCAATCTCGTTTTGAATCGAGTTCAGGAAAGGCCCTTTTAAGCCGCGTTCCATATGACTGAGGAACAAGATTTCAGCGATCTCGTGATCCGATAGCGATTCAAGCAGATGATAGTCAGGAAAGTCGATGGCGGTGAAACTCGTTTGGTTATTTAAATACTTGGTCGAGAACGTCGACAGTTCGTGCGCCTCGATATAGCGGAACCGGGTCCGGGACGACTGTCTCATCCCTTTCATGTCCGTCCGACAAATAATCATCGGGCGGGCGAGTGATAACGCCTCGGTGACATCGTTTAAAGTGACGCCATGCAGTGTAAAACGTTGCAGTTCTCGGTCTTGTTTAATATAGAACAACTGTTTTGACATAATTATCCCCTCAGTTCGAAGTCACTATAGTTTGATTTTAGCAAATCCCTTCGTGGCGCGCCATGTTTGAGCGGTTCTAGAGGATTGAGATGATGGTTTTTTTGGGAAAATGGTTATAATTGAGGAAAAGAAGCAGAAAGGCGGATTCCATATGTGGGGGTTGAAAAAAAGCTTTCCCGAGCTCGTGACGAGCCGGTTCATTTTGAGGGAACTCGAACCCCGTGACGCGAGGGCGCTCTATGTGATTCTTTCGACCGAGGAAGTGATGCGTTATTACGGGTCCGATCCTTTGCTGGCCGTCTATGAGGCGAAGAACGTCATCGCTTATTTCAAAGATCAATTTCAGCAAGGAAAAGCGATTCGCTGGGCGATCTGTGACCGCGACACGAACGAACTGATTGGGACGATCGGCTTTCACAACTGGACCCCGCAGTATTTTCGGGCCGAAATTGGCTTCGAGGTCGCGCCGAGCCATTGGCGCCGGGGTGTTGCGTTCGAGGCGGCGTCTGCCGTCATTCGATACGGGTTTGACGAGTTCAAGTTTCATCGGATCTCGGCGCTCGTCGCTCCAGGGAACGAAGGGTCGAACCGGTTGGTGCAAAAGCTCGGCTTTACGGAGGAAGGATTGCTCCATGACTATGCCTATAGTCACGGACGTTTCATGGATTTGACGATGTATCGTCTCTTGAAAGACGAATGGAACGAAAGGGAGGAATGACGTTGAGACAAGTTGTACTGTTACATGGATTGTGTGGATCACTTGACTATTTTGAGGAACTCATCCCATTGATGGACGCGGACGTATACGCGCTGACAATACCGGGACATGCCGGGACGGAGGCCGGACCAGAGACGATGGATCAGTTTGCGGATTGGGTACTTTCTGAGATGAAACTGCGCAATCTCAAGCGTCCAATCGTGCTCGGTCATTCGTTCGGGGGCTACATCACGACCAACCTCGTCCGCCGTCATCCGGACGCGCTATCCGGTTTCGGATTGATTCATTCGACGGCGGCGGCTGATCCAGAGACGGCCAAAGTGAAGCGGAATGAAGCCATCGAACGAGTGATGGAAGAAGGGGTACATCCGTTCATCGACACGATGATTCCGGGTGTGTTTGCCGCTGATTCCGACACCGCGTTGATTGAACGTGCCAAGCAGATCGGCTACGAGATGTCAAAAGAAGGAATCATTTCCGCGCAGATGGCCATTCGCGACCGTGCCGATGAAACGGAGACGGTCCGGTCGACGAACTTGCCCGGTCTCTTCCTCTATGGATCTAGTGATCCGAACATGGATGCGGAACGCGCTTTCCTAGGGGCGGACCGTCATACGAAACAGACGGTACCGGCTAGCCATATGGGGATGATGGAACAGCCAGAACGAGAAGCGCAACTCATCAATGATTGGCTCAAGGAGGTACAGGATGTCTAAATTCAAACTCGTTGCCGTATCAGGAAGTCTTCGTAAGGCGTCATACAACACGGCGCTGCTCCATTCCATCATCGAGCTTGGCCAAGATCGGTTCGACGTCGAGATTGCTTCGATTGAGATGCCGCTCTATAACGACGACTTGATCGACCCGGATGAACCCGAAGTCGTACGCGACTTCAAACGAGCCGTGCGTGAGGCGGACGGTCTGCTCGTCGTCACCCCGGAATATAACCACAGCATCCCGGGTGTGTTGAAGAACGCAATCGATTGGCTGTCGCTCGAACCAGGCACGCCGCTCCGTGAGAAACCGGTCATGATTGCCGGGGCGTCTCCGGGTATGCTTGGGACGGCGCGATGTCAAATTCATCTCCGTCAAGTATTTGCCACAAATCGTGCTAACGTTTTACCAGGAAATGAAATCTTTATCACGCATTGTAAAGAAAAGATTGATGATACTGGATTACACGATGAAAAGTCTCGGCAACAAATCGACCGAGTGTTATCTGAGTATTATAACTGGATTGATTTTTGGAAGCGTCACGCAAAAAATTAACTTGAAGTCGCCCTGATTGTTTGATAGAAATGAATTGTGAAAACAAACACAAAGGGAGCGACGACAAACATGCAAACGTATATTGAACTATATAATGGCGGCGAGTTGGAGGACCGGGCGATCATCAATGACGGGATGACGTTCGGCCGGGTGACGATTGTGGAATTGTTCTATCAAACGAGCCATATCTTCGGATACGTCAAAGTCAATGGGGAGAAGCGCTTCTTCCTTGAGCCTGTGTCAGCAGATGATACGTTCATCGTCGAAGGAGAAGAGTATTCGCTCCAACAGTTCATCGCCCTATTTTGATTGTTCACGACGCAAGCGACTCGCTTGCGTTTTTTTGTCGTTTTCGTCACGATTGAGAGTGAGGTGATGAGAATGAAATTAGTAGCAATCGAACCAACTCCAAGTCCAAATAACTTGAAGATTATCGTCGAACCGGCGTTCACGGGCCGTGGTGTCACGTATGACAAGGCGAGCCGTGATATGCCGCCGATCATTGAAGACATCGTCGGCTTACGCGGGGTCAAGTCGGTCTACGCTGTCTCCGACTTCCTCGCCGTCGAACGCCATCCGAAACATGACTGGCACGACGTCATGAACGAGATTCGCCGCGCGTTCGGGGAAGACGTGCCGGAAGTCGAGGCAAGCCAAATGGCGGCGGACTACGAACCGGTGCACGTCTCGGTCCAGTTCGTCCTCGATGTGCCGATGCAATTGAAACTCGTCAAAGGCGACTCGGAAAAACGGGTCGGCCTGTCAAAACGGTTCGTCGACGCCGCACTTGACGTGCAGGCCCAAGTGAAAAACGTCATCCAAGACCGACGCTGGGTCGAACAAGCCCCGCGTTACGGTGAGCTCGAGGATGTGAGTGTCGTCGCGCAAGAAGAACTCGAGGCGGCGTATCCTGAAGAGCGGGTTGCTCGCATCGTCGCTCGGGCGTTTGGTCGGGAAGCCGACTATGAAGCCAATGCGAACCAATTGCAATCAGACGATTGGAAAGCACGTTTGGCGTTCTTGGACGAGCTCGAGATTACCCCGGACAACATGGTGTACTTCCGCCGCGCCCTCGAGGACAAGGTGATGGCCATCCGTCGACAAGCGGTCGTCATGATTGGCATGTTCGAAGAGAATCGGGAAGAGTATGTCACGTATATCGAACAGGCGCTCGTCGACTCGTCACCGATTGTACGGCGTACGGCCGGCGACACGGTGTCCGATTGGGCGTTGCCGCAGTCGCAACCGTCGATGATTGAGGCGCTCAAGGATAAGAGCAAGCTCGTCCGGTGGCGGGCCGCTCGATTCTTGTTCGACTGCGGAGATGAACAGGCCGTACCCGCCCTCAAAATCGCCGAAGACGATCGTGAGTTCGAGGTGTCGTTGCAGGCACGCCTTGCCAAAGAACGGATCACGAGCGGGGAAACGGCACTCGGGACAGTGTGGCAACAAATTTCAAACCGAACGAAGTAACAAATCATTCGACAATCATGAATTTAATTTATTTACAGTTACAGGAAGAGAGACGAATCGGATTGCGATTCGTCTCTCTTTTTGCACGAATAATTTGATAATTCATCCAAATGACTAACAATCGATACCAGCAATTCGACAGTTGGGTAAACGGGTCTTTTGGCCTGTCGAACGATGGGACGTTATTCTCAATATAATCGTTGATACACTATACATATCTTATAACCGAAAAGGAGCCACACTCATGATGCTTTTTGCAGAAACACCAGAACTCGTAGCCTATAAGGAAGTCGTCGATGGTATGATCACGGTCATCTTTGAGTCGATTCACAGCGAGACGTTCTCGATCTCTGCACAAGTTCGGTCCGATATCGACGTCGCTGACGCGTTGTTCATGACAGGATGGCAGCAATACGTGGAAAACGTCCAAGTTTCATAATAAAGGTGAATAATATCCGTAAACCCATTACAAACGTCTGCACGAACGTTTACACTAGTGCTATAGACGTTTTTTTATTTTTCAGAGGAGAGTGGGATACGTGAAGAAAACTTGGTTATTGGCAATCGTTACGGCGATGATGTTGGTCGTCGCGGCTTGCAGCAAAGAAGAAGCGAACCCGAGCGATGTGGACGGTAACGCGTCGACACCGCCTGCCTTATTGACACTCGAGACGGACGTGAGCTACGATGCCGAGTCCAAACAGTTGTCGGCGACGGTATCGATGACGAATCCGAACGAGGAGCCCGTCAACGTGACGTTCAATTCGTCGCAACGCTTTCAGATGACGGTGATGAACGGGGATACGACCATCTTCGACTATGGCAGTGAATATATGTTCACAGAATCGATTATCGAAGAGACGTGGGCACCAGGTGAGAAGAAAGTGTTCGATGAAGTATTCCCACTCACGCTCGAAGCGGGTGAGTACACGGTGGACTTCGTCGGTCTGGCCCAAGTCGAAGGTGCACCTGAGATGGCGGTCACCGATCAACAGTCGCTGACCGTTGAAGCTTCCGAGGTGCCGACTGAAGAAACACCGGAAGAGCCGGCCGAAGAAACGACAGAAGAACCCGTTGAAGAGCCGAGCGACCAACCCGCGCAAACGGACGGTTCGTTCCGCGATGTGGCCATCAAATTGAACGGTAACGCGATTGATGTTTCTGGATACACGGACGTCGAAGAGTTCGAATGGAGCGTGTCGGACGGTCATAATCTATATGCCCAAGGTGCGGCCGAAGTGACAAGTGGCAGCTTCACATTTGGTGTCTTAATGGATGAAGAACCACCGGCAGGAAAAGCATTATTCTTGGAGATGACACCGATCGGCGGCGACGTCGCATCGTTCCGCATTCAATAACCGGACGAGGCTGGGACATAACTAGCCAGTTCTAAAGTATTTCAATCAAAAAGAGGGGTCCGGTCACCGATTTTCGGTGACCGGACCCCTTCTTTGTACTTCG
>NZ_JACSLT010000009.1:0-149982 GCF_018618275.1 Exiguobacterium sp. s194
TACTTAACTTACTACAACGAAGAACGTATCCAAGAAAAATTAGGCTACCTCACACCGATAAAATATGGTGTGGCGGCAGCCTAATCAAGGTGTTTTTATTAGTGTCTCATATAGCTAGGTCAGTCTACTTCACTCGTTTTTTATAGACTTTGGACGAGCTGAATCGTCAACATCATGACGATGACGATGAGCCAGACAGCCCAGACGAGCCTCCATTTATCGCCATCGACTCGTTTGACGAACGTATAGACGGTCAAATAGAGTGCGATTAACAGCGGGATGACGACCCATGGATTGTCGAGCATCACGCCTCGATATCGCCGTCCCACGCGAGCATGCCGCCTTCGACGTTGACGACCTTATAGCCTTCCGACTCCAAATAGTCGCATGCCGTCACACTGCGGCCGCCTGAGCGGCAGATGACGTGATAAACGTTATCTTTCGCGAGCTTGTCCGTGACGCCAGGAAATTCAGACAGCGGATAGAGCGGCACGTGCGGGATATGGCCCGCGTCGTACTCGTCTTGTTCGCGCACGTCAATGATATGGAGCGTTTCGCCGTTCTCAAGCTTTTCACGTAATTCAGTTGCATGGATGTTTTGCATGGTAGTTCCCCCTTAATAGTGTTGTCCCCTACTAGTTTACCTCAGTTTTCGATCAAGCAAACTCCAATTGATTGTCGTGTTTTCATCACAATAGAAGCCTTCGAGTTCGCACCGCTCGACCACCTGCTCGACCCAAGCTCGGCTGCCACAAATCAACGTGAAATGGCTATCCCAAGGCGGTACGATGAGCCAATCATGTTGATGTCCGAAGAACGTCCGATGACGCATCCCCCACGTATCGGAGGTTAGCGTCTCCCGAATGTTGATGAGATGCCGTTCCGTGCAGAACTCGTCTCCGCTCCACATCCACTCTTCTCCCATCTCAAGAAGTGCTCGTAACACCTGATTCTCTAAAAGATTCGACAGCTCCCCTTCGCCTGGTGGAAGTACGTTCTCGCGATTGCAAAATTCGATGATTCGATTCGCACCTTCTTGATCTTCGGCGTGCGGTTTCAGCGCCGCAATCATCGTCCGGAGTGCGTGATCGATGCGTTTGATGTCATCGAAATCAAGTCGGCGGCGCATATCTGCCCATGTTATGGCCCGAAATTGCTGTTCGACCTCGTTTTTATCCAACTCGACATAACGGTCAACCGCGGTCGGGTCGTCTTTCGGGACCAGAAACGGATGAAACACGACGAATACTGTTTCGAACACCCCTTTGTAATACGTTTTAATTGGATAATCATCCCCGCCACCGAACATGGCGTACCGATGCCCTTCCGGCAATGTGATGATGCCTTCCTCTTCATCCATTTCCTCGCCCCCTTTTCCAATAGTTTACAATGTGACCACAAAAAAAGCATCCTCCGCTCAGGAAGGATGCTGCGACTTACGCTTCGTTGCGCTCGTCGATGGCTTGTGCCGCTGTGATGAGCGTCAATTTATAGACGTCCTCTTCGTTACAGCCACGCGACAAGTCGTTGACCGGCTTGTTGAGACCTTGAAGGATTGGTCCGATCGCTTCGAATCCGCCGAAACGTTGAACCATCTTGTAGCCAATGTTTCCGGCTTCGAGGCTTGGGAAGACGAAGACGTTCGCATTTCCGGCTACTTCAGAGCCTGGTGCTTTCTTCGCCGCCACGCTCGGTACGAACGCCGCATCGAATTGAAGTTCGCCGTCGATTGGAAGGTTTGGCGCCTTCTCTTTGGCGAGACGTGTCGCTTCGATGACTTTTTCTGTCTCTGGCGACTTCGCTGATCCTTTTGTCGAGAAGCTGAGGAGCGCGACTTGCGGCTCGATGCCGAACGTCTTCGCTGTCAACGCTGACAAGTAGGCGTTCTCGGCGAGGTCAGCCGCATCCGGTGCGATGTTGATGGCGCAGTCCGAGAAGACGTACTGCTCGTCGTCACGTACCATGATGAAGACGCCTGACGTCTTTTTGATGCCTGTTTGCATCTTGATGATTTGAAGGGCCGGACGGACCGTATCGGCAGTCGCATGCATCGCACCTGAGACGAGACCTTCTGCTTTTCCTGTGTGGACGAGCATCGTACCGAAGTAGTTCACGTCTGACGACAACAATTCACGTGCCTGTTCCGGTGTCGCTTTACCTTTGCGGCGCTCAACGAACGATTCGACGAGTGTATCGATGTCTTCGTACGTCGCTGGGTCGTATTGCGTCAAACCTGAGATGTCAAAGCCGTGCTTCGAAGCGACCGCTTCGAGTTCAGCTTTTGGTCCGATGACGATCGGTTCAACCATGCCATCATTTTTCAAACGGACAGCGGCACCGAGGACGCGCTCATCGATCCCTTCTGGGAAGACGATGGTCGGGCGAATCGGGCTGACTTTTTGTTTCAACGTGTCAAATAGTTTCATAGTGAATGAACTCCTTTTCGATTAGAAGAAATCGGATTTTTTCTCTCTCGGACGCTCTCGTCCATATGCGAGTTTTATTATACACAGTACGATTTTTAAAATAAACTATTCTGCCCATTTCGTCATAAATCGCTTGAAATCAATCATTATATGAATAGAACAGTTTACCATTTCCGACTGATACAGCCCATTGTGAAGCCGTTTTCAAAAATCTTGCTCCCTATCTCTTTACCCCGCCCGGAGTGTGACTATCCTCACGGCGGCGTCAAATTTGCCAGACGGTCAAACGTGTATGGTAAAATAGTCAGCGAAGCCTAGTCTCGAAAGGAGTTTTTTTAATGTCAGAACGTCCAGCACCGACAACCGAAACGCAACACGCAGCCGCCACGTTAGACGGTTGGTATACGCTCCATGATTTCCGCTCCATCGATTGGACTCGTTTAAAAGCAGTCGACCCAACCGCCCGTCAAGAGATGATTGACGAGTTCGTCGCCTTCCTCGGCTCACTCGAAGAGGTCGAGACACGCGGTGAAGGAAGCCATGCCTTTTACTCGATCCTTGGTCAAAAGGCGGACGTCGTCTTGATGGTCCTTCGTCCGACGTTCAAAGAGCTCGAGCAAGTCGAACTCGCTCTTCGGAAGACGAAATTGTACGATTACATGATTCCAAGCTATTCATACGTGTCTGTCATCGAACTCGGCATGTATCGAGGTTCTGGAGACGGTGACCCGTACGAGAACCCTCACATTCGGGCCCGCCTCTATCCGACACTCCCGAAAGCGGCCCACATCTGCTTCTACCCGATGAGCAAGGCTCGTCGCGACGGGGACAACTGGTACACGTTGTCGATGGATGAGCGCAAAGACCTCATGTATCGCCACAGCATGATCGGCCGCAGCTACGCCGGCAAGATTCAACAGTTCATCGGCGGTTCGACCGGTTTTGACGGTTGGGAGTGGGGCGTCACCTTGTTTGCGGAAGACTCGCTCCAATTCAAAAAGATCGTCTATGAGATGCGTTTTGATGAAGTCAGTGCCAAATATGGCGAGTTCGGCGACTTTTATGTCGGGAACATCCTTCCAAAAGAAGAACTCGGCACATTCCTCGGGTAATCGAGGTTTACGCTATCATGCCCTCGGGAATCATTGTTGTAGAAGCAACATAACAATGATCAATGAGGTGAACAACGATGCGCGTGTTCAAGGAATCAGATCGAGACACTGCGAAACGTTTAGATTCGTTCATCGAACGAATGGCACCGACAGCAGAATTAGTCCAACTTCGATTTGAACAACAATTACAACATACACAGCGAAAGGGTCAGGCAAAAGCCTGACCCTTTCTTCTGTCTTTATTTCGTCGTGACCGCCAAGGCGTCCCCAAGGAACGTCGCAAGTTCGAGCATACCGTACTGCCCCGCTTTCGCTTCGGCGTCAGAATTATAGTTCGTGTTCGTGTTGACGTCATACGCGTAGACGTTCCCGTCCGCGTCTTCGATGATTTCAATCCCGGCGACCGCAATCTCGTTCTTCTGGAGGAACGTTTCCAACTGTTCGATGATTGGGTCATTGAATCCTTCGACGATTTCAAACTTCGCCGGTGGTGTCTCGCCGACCGGGCAGAACTGGTCTTCAATCGAGCAGGCGTCGGCCGGACAGAGTTCGAAACCGTCTGACGTATCGACACGCACCGCGTAAACGAATTTACCACCGATGAACTCACAGCGTGTGATGTACGGTTTGGGCGCCTCGATATATTGTTGGATGAGCGTTATCCCGTCAATCGATTCCTCGAACGTCGGACCCTCGACGTATGCCTTCAACGCATCGATCGAATGGAACAGTTGAACACCGAGTCCTTTGCCGGCTCGGTTATGTTTCGTGATGAACGGCGTCATCCCGAGCTTCTCGGCCGCCTCGATGATTTGCTTCTTCCCGACGGCTGCCACTGTCTTCGGTACACGAATTCCTTCTCGTTGAAGCGCCGTATACTGATTGACCTTGCTCACTTCGAGCCGAATCGCCCGCGTCCCGTTGAAGACGGTCCGTCCGTTCGCTTCGAGCCATGCGAGCACCCCTTCCGTCAGTTCCGGCGCGTAGCGGTGACCCCGCGTATGCGACGACGCGCTCATCCGGTTGTAAAACACACCTTCCGGCGGTTCGCTCGCCAAGTCGATCGTCCCTTGATCGAGGTGCCACAGTTCATACGGCAATGATAATTCTTCGAGTCGTCGGACGAGATGGTTCGTCCATTCGTTGTTTTCATGGAGCACGTGAATTTTAGTCATGTGAATCCCCCTTTTTGATGCCCCTACTGTACCACATCTATATCCGATTATTCCAATGTGCATAATTCTCGATGCGTCATTTCTTAATTCATAACCATTTCATGGTATAATGAACTTAATAATACATGTAAATATCAACGTGAAAAAGGAAGTGATGTGTTTGACCGCACCGATTTTGAGTACTGATATTTTGATTCTATTATTCGGTCTGCTACTTGTCGCCGGCGTGTTGGCCACACGCGTATCGACGCGTTTCGGCTTACCTGCCCTGATTTTGTTCATGGGCATCGGCATGCTGATGGGCAGCGATATTACTGGGCTGATTTTCTTCGATGACACCAATCTCGCTCAAATGATTGGGGTCGCGGCCCTCGTCGTCATCTTGTTCGAAGGTGGCTTACAGACGAAATGGTCGTCAATCCGGAGCGTGCTCGCCCCGTCCGCTTCACTCGCTACGATTGGCGTGCTGTTGACGACCGGGCTCATCGCTGTGGCCGTTCGTTTCGTATTTGGCTTCGACTGGGTGGAATCTTTCCTATTTGGCGCCATCATCGGCTCTACTGACGCGGCTGCTGTTTTCGCCGCCTTCAAAGGAAAGAATATCTCACCGAAAGTTGGTTCGACACTCGAAGCTGAGTCCGGCACGAATGACCCTATGGCGATGTTCTTGACGATTCTCGCCCTCGACTTCATGTTAAAACCCGACACGACGATTTGGGACGGTATTTGGATGTTCATCCTGCAAATCATTGTCGGCGCGTTCGTCGGTTACATGCTCGGAAACTTGTCCCGACTCATGCTTAACCATTTGCGTCTCGAGTCGAGTGGTCTGCATGCTGTCCTCATGATTTCAATGGCCTTCATGACCTATGGGGTCGCTGCTTACTTTGCAGGCAGTGGATTACTTGCCGTCTATCTCGCCGCGATGATTGTTGGGAATGCGCACACGGCCCATGAAGTGACAATCGTTCAATTCTCTGAGGCTTTGGCCTGGATCATGCAAATCATCATGTTCGTCATCCTCGGTCTGCTTGTCTTCCCGAGACAGTTGCTTGACCCCGAGCTCATCTGGAAAGGGTTATTGATTTCATTCATCCTGATGTTCATCGCCCGGCCGATTGCCGTCTATTTATCGACAATCAAGATGCAGTTTACCCACAAAGAAAAACTGTTTATCTCGTGGGCCGGACTAAAAGGCGCCGTGCCGATTGTCCTCGCTACGTTCCCGCTCATCGCAGGCATCGACAACGCCCAATTGATTTTCAACGCCGTCTTCTTCGTCGTCGTGACGAGTGCCTTGATTCAAGGAACGACATTGACACCGCTCGCGGCGAAACTCGATTTGCTCGGACCGGATAAAATCCGCTCACCATACACGATCGCACTCGTCTCGAGCAAGCAATCGCAACATCAGCTCGTCCCTTACGTGGCGACCGAAGAATCATCAATGATTGGCAAAACGCTCGCCGATATCACCTTGCCACCGAACACGGTCGTGAATGCAATCGTCCGTCAAGACTATCTCATCCCGCCGACGGGCCAGACGAAAATCGAGCCAGGCGACTTGTTATACGTCCTCGCCTCGACGTATCGCCACGACCAACTCGACCGCAAGTTCGGGGAAGACGGGTTAGAACGCGTCGAATTGTGACCCTCTTTTCTTCATCGAACTGTCACGTCAATTACGTTTATCCTTAGCTAAAAACGGAGAGAGTAAAAGTGACAACACTTCTACTCTGTCCGTTTTTTGAAGGGGGAATTTGTATGTTCGATTTGACGCCATTCCGGAAGAACGAGCTCGATCGATTGCGCAAAGATTTGTTCGGCGACGTCTTTGATCGGATGAATCAACTGTTCGATCCGAAAGACGGCGCGACGTCGTTCCTCGACTCGTTCAAACTCGACGTCCGGGACCAGGACGGCCAATACGTCATCGAGGCCGAGATGCCAGGCATCAAAAAAGATAACATTCACATCCGCTACGACAAAGACTATCTCATCCTCTCGGTCGACCAACGTGAAGAGAAAGCAGAAGACAAAGACTACGTCTATCGGGAACGCCGCGTCACATCGATGCAACGTTCACTCTATCTACCGAACGTGAAAGAAGATGCCATCAAAGCGAAACTGTCAGACGGCGTGCTCCACTTGACCGTACCGAAAGCCGATGACGGCTCGAGCACCCGTACCATTGAAATCGAAGAATAAATAAGGATCGTGCCGAGGCACGACCCTTATTTTTTTGCGTTGACCGTCCGCGCCGATGCAATCAACGTGGCCACGTCCTGTTCACGTCCCGCATGGAGCGCCTCGACGATGAAACTACCGACGACGACCCCGTCACAGGCTGACCCGAGCGTCCGGACCTGATCAGTGCGATGGACACCAAAACCGGCGAGCACCGGTACGGGCGAACGTGCCGTCAACGAACGCAAGTGCTCAAGTAACTCATCCGGGAACACGTCCGTCTTCCCAGTCGTCCCTTTGAGCGTCACCGCATAGACGAATCCTTCCGCCTGATCCAGAATCGTGTCGATGCGGGTCTGACTGCTCGTCAACGTGACGAGCGGTACGACCGCGACTCCGTGACGATCGATGCCAGCGAACAAATCGAGGCTCTCTTCAAACGGCAAATCGGGAATGATGACGCCGCTGACCCCAGACGCTGCCGCTCGCTCGAAGAAGCGCTCGACCCCGAACCGGAACACCGGATTCAAGTACGTCATCAGGACGATCGGCACCGAAAAACGACCCGTTCCTTCTATTAAACGGTCCAACACGTCCGTCAACGTCACACCTTGTTCGAGGGCGCGCATTCCAGCCGCCTCGATGATGGGACCGTCTGCCACCGGATCCGAGAATGGAATCCCGAGTTCGATGGCCGTCGCTCCCATCGCTTCTAGCCGTTCAATCGTCGGAATCAAGTGATCGAGTCCGCCGTCCCCGGCCATGATGTACGGGACGAACGCCGTCCCTTCACTCCGCTGTCGAATCGCTTCATCTAATCTCATCATTGAGTCACCCTTTCTCGAATCGTATGAACATCCTTATCCCCGCGACCAGATAGACAGATGACGAGCACGTCGTCCTCGTCCATCGTTTGGGCGAGCGTTTCCGCATAAGCGAGCGCATGCGACGACTCAAGTGCCGGAATAATCCCTTCTTGACGGCTGAGCGACATGCAGGCTGCGAGTGCGTCCTCGTCCGTGACCGCCGCGTAGCGGACCCGTTCGATATCTTTCAAGAAGCTGTGTTCTGGTCCGACACCCGGATAATCGAGTCCGGCCGAAATCGAGTGGGCTTCCTGGATTTGCCCGGCTGCGTCCTGGAGCACATACATGAGCGACCCGTGAAGCACCCCGACCTCGCCCTTCGTGAGCGTTGCCGCATGCTTGTCCGTGTCGACACCGCTCCCTGCTGCCTCGACACCGTATAAGGCGACTGTTTCGTCATTCAAGAACGGATAGAACATGCCCATCGCATTGCTACCGCCGCCTACACAGGCAACGACCGCGTCAGGGAGACGACCTGTCTTCTCGAGCACTTGACGACGTGTCTCTGTCCCGATAACGCTTTGGAAATCGCGGACCATCGTCGGGAACGGGTGCGGTCCGAGCACCGACCCCATCACGTAATGCGTGTCATCGACATGTTTGACCCAGTAACGGAGCGCCTCGTTGACGGCATCTTTTAACGTTCGACTCCCCGACTTAACAGGAACGACTTTTGCACCGAGTAACTCCATTCGAAATACGTTCAATTCTTGACGTTCGACGTCGACCTCACCCATGAAAATCGTACATTCGAGATTGAGCAGCGCACATACCGTCGCCGTAGCGACCCCGTGCTGTCCCGCGCCTGTTTCGGCGACGACTTTTTGTTTGCCCATTCGTTTGGCAAGGAGCGCCTGGCCGATCGTGTTGTTGATTTTGTGGGCACCGGTATGGTTCAAATCTTCTCGTTTTAAATAGACATTCGTCCCGAGGCGGCGGCTCATGTTCTCCGCATAATAGAGTGGCGTTTCCCGTCCTACATACTCACTGAGGAGATCAGCGAAACGTTCCTGGAATTCAGGGTCTTGTTTCGCTTCCTCGTAAGCCACTTCGAGCTCTTCGACTGCTTGCATGAGCGTCTCAGGGATATATTTTCCGCCATATGGTCCAAACTTTCCGTTCACTGGTTGTGTATACATTGTGTTTCCTCCTTGGCGCGTCGGATGAACGCGCGAATCTTATCGTGATCTTTCTGTCCGTTCGTCTCCACACCACTCGAGACATCGACGCCGTCCGGTCGCATGGCGCGAATCGCCGCACCGACATTGTCGACATTCAATCCACCGGCGAGCCAAAACGTCTGTTCCGGCCGTTCGAGCGTCGCCCAATCAAGCGTCTGCCCACTGCCCGGCGTCGGCGCGTCGAGTAAAATGATGTCGGCCTCCGACTCGTGATCCGCTTCGATGATCGGGAGACCGAACTGACGGAACGTTTCAAGCGGCCGTGTCCGGCGGTGTAATTGGATATCGGTCAACCCGCAAGCGACGGCAGCTTCGACCTCTTTGATTGTTGGATCGAGAAATACGCCGACGACTCGGACATCTTCCGGGATGAACCCCCGAAGCCGTTGCGCCGTCGCGATGTCGATTTGGCGCGAACTGTTCGCAAAGACGAATCCGATAGCGTCCGCTCCGGCCTCGATCGCCGTCGCGACACTCGCTTCCGTCGTCAATCCACATATTTTAACGAACATGATGTCAACTCCTCAATCAAGGCTGTCGGGTCGTCCTGTCGCATGAGCGCCTCCCCGACGAGAATCGCTCGGGCCCCGGCCGTCTGTAACCGACGGGCCGCCTCGCCTGTGCTGACGCCGCTCTCGCTGACGAACGCGACATCTGGATACTTCGTCATCAAGTCGACCGACGTGTCGAGCGAGACCTCGAACGTCTTCAAGTTTCGATTGTTGATGCCAATCAACACATCGCCCAGTTCGAGCGCCGTCTGGAGCTCGGCCTCATCATGAACTTCGACAAGCACGTCGAGGCCGATGGACCGCGCATACTGTTTTAACGTATGAAGCCGGCTCGGATGGAGCGCAGCAACAATCAATAGTGCCGCACTCGCTCCAGCTTCCTTCGCCCGGTCGAGCTGTCGTTCATCGATGATAAAGTCTTTGCAGAGGACTGGGATCTCAACAGCGGCCGCGACATCACGCAAGTCGTTGAACGAACCGTTGAAGTAGGTCGTATCCGTCAAAACGGAAATCATTGTCGCCCCTGCCTGTTCATACGTGCGGGCCCGGCTCACGACGTCCACTTCTTGGCGAATCACTCCTTTTGACGGGGAGGACCGCTTAATTTCGGCGATGACATGAAAGCCGTCCTTCATTAAAAGCGGTAATGAGATGGCTGTCGTCCGCGTCACCTCGATGTCTTCCATCTGATTGACCTCTTCGATTTTCGTTCCGATGATTTTCGTCAAGTAGCTCATGCGCCAACCTCCGTTCGTTGTAGTTGCTTGAGCACGCGGATGGCGTGCCCTTCATCAATGCTTGCCGTTGCCACAGCGACGCCTTCGCGAAGCGTTTGGACCGTCCCATACGTGCAGAGGGCGAGCGCGGCGTTCAATAAGACGACGTCTCGCGCCGGTCCCTTCTCTCCGTTCAAGACGGCGAGGAGCGTCGCCGCATTCTCAGCTGGTGTTCCGCCTTGGAGAGCCGACAGCGGAGCTCGCATCAATCCGACGTCGCGCGGGTCGACGGTGTAGCGGGCCACTTTGTCGCCGTTGAAGAACAAGACGTCGTTTCTCCCAGCGAGACTCGCTTCATCCAGCCCGCCTGCCCCATGGACGACCATTCCGCGCTCGACGCCGAGGTGGCGCATCGCCGTCGCCATCTTCTCGATGAGTGATGGATGGTACACGCCGATCAATTGCCGCTTCGGCTTGAGCGGGTTCGTCAACGGGCCGATTTGATTAAAGATCGTCGCCGTTGCAAGTCGTTTCCGGACCGGCATGACATGTTTCATGACCGGATGGATGTGTTGGGCGAACAAGAAACTTAAGTTCGTCCGCTCGAGGTCGGCGAGCATCGCCTCATGACTTTGGACAATCGGAATATTCAATGACTCGAGGACGTCGGCACTGCCTGACCGGCTCGACACGCTGCGATTCCCATGTTTGGCGACTGGGATGTTGAGCCCCGCTAAGACGAACGCGACCGTCGAGCTGATGTTGAACGTGTTCGCCCCGTCACCGCCTGTGCCACAGACGTCGAGCACAGGGAGCGTCGTCTCGGGGAACGTTGCCGCCTCACGAATATAGTCAGCGAGTCCGGCCATCTCCTCAGCCGTCTCACCGCGCGCTTTCATGGCGAGTAACACCTCGGCGATTTGCGCTTCATCGGCTTGGAACAGCTCGGCCGCTGCCAGTTTCATTTCATTCGTCGTCAATGGGTTCGTCAATAGTCGTGTTAACATGTCCGTTCCTCCTCAAGCATTTTGGGTATAAAAAAACTCCATACGACGTCTGTCGTATGGAGGACGGTATGGACCGCGGTGCCACCTCTCGTTGGATCGATTGATCCCACTTTCCGATGCTATCACATCGTATCCCGATAACGGAGGAAACCGTCATGACCTACTTGATTCAGCCATGCTCTCATGAGCCCATTCACATGATGGCCTCGGCCGGGATCCCACCACCCCCGGCTCTCTGAACGAGACTTGTTCACGCTACTCTTCTCAATCACTGATTTATGATGTGTTGAAACGAAAAAGGGTTACCCGCCCGACTCATAGCTTGCGCTATGAGAAGGACGAGTAACCCCGTGGTGCCACCTTCGTTGGTTCCGTAGAACCCACTTCACGGACAAACATCCGCTTTCCCATGGTAACGGTGGGTGACCCGCTAAAGCCTACTAAAAGTTTCGGTTTAGAGCTCGGAAGTCCATTCGCGACGTCCCGCATACTGATTCACACCAACCATCAGCTCTCTGTCATACGGGGACCGTCGTTACTTCTCTTCGTCGACGCCTTTATTCGTTTCAATTAAGTTAACTCGTACTATACAGGTCGAGAAACCTCCTGTCAAACAAAAGCATGTAAAAAAACTTTGCTTCTATAGGTGCGGCCGAATCGATACCGTCTTTTACGATTTCGCGAGTTGACACTTGATTTTTTTGTCTGCTATAGTCGTCCCCAACAACACTTCACTCAACTAAAGGAGAATTGACTTTGGAAACTAGCAAATTAAAACGTGAACTGTCCACGCGGCAGTTGACGATGATTTCGCTCGGTAGCGCCATCGGGACGGGCCTCTTCCTCGGAAGCGGGCTCGCCATCCAAACGGCAGGACCGAGCGTGCTCGTCAGTTACGCCATCGGGGCGTTCATCGTCCTGTTACTGATGGGCTGTCTGGCTGAAATGACCGTCGCCCATCCGACTTCGGGCTCGTTCGGCACGATCGCCGAACGCTATGTCCATCCGCTCGCCGGCTTTTTGGTCCGCTACTCGTACTGGGTCGCCAACGTCCTCGCCATCGGCGTCGAAGTGAGCGCAATCGCCATCTATATGCGGTACTGGTTCCCCGACGTGAACGGATTCGTCTGGGTCGCCGTATTTGGCGGGTTGCTCATTTACGTCAACGCCCGGCACGTCCATACGTTCGGGACGACCGAATACTGGTTATCGTTCATCAAAGTGACGGCCATCATTCTGTTTATCGTCCTCGGTGCCGCCACGCTGTTCGGTCAACCCGGTTCACCAATCGAATCGATCACGACCGGCGATGAAGGTTTCTTCGCTTTCGGGTTTTACGGGATGTGGGTGACGATTTTCATCTCGCTCTTCAGTTTCCTCGGGACCGAGCTCGTCGCCGTCACGGCCGGCGAAGCGAAAGACCCGGACCGCGCCGTACCGAAAGCGTTGCGCGCGACTGTGTTCCGTCTGACGTTCTTTTATCTCATTACGATTGGGATCATGCTCATGCTCATCCCATGGCAACAGGCCGGCATCGATCAAAGCCCGTTCGTTCTCGTCATGCAACAATTCGACGTGCCTGGCGCCGCTGGAATTTTGAACTTCGTCATCTTGATCGCCGCCTTGTCGGCGATGAATGCACAGCTCTACGCTTCAACGCGAATGATGTATTCCCTCGCCGAGGCCGGTGATGCTCCGCGCATCTTTAAAAAAGTCAGCGCTAGCGGGATTCCAATGCCCGCCTTGCTCGTCTCAACAGGCGGGATCATTCTCGCGGCGTTGCTTCAAGTGTTCATGGAAACATCGTATCCATTCTTGATGGGCATCTCGATGTTCGGAGCCATCTTCACATGGTTCATGGTATTCGTCTCCCACTTGTTCTTCCGTAAGAAGTGGACAGGACGCAAATTACCGGTCCGCATGATCGGTTACCCGTTCTTGCCGTTACTCGGTGCCGGACTATTGCTCAGCCTCATGATCACAACATGGTTCACCGACTTCAATATTCTGCTCAAGTTCGGGATTCCATGGTTGGTCGGATTGACCGTCATCTATCTCGTCCGTGAGCGGTTCCGCAAAGCAAAGGATCAATCAGACGACATCGAGCAAGCCAACTGAAACAAGCGCCTGTCCGCAACGGATAGGCGCTTGTTTTTAGTTTTGCTGGGACACAAAGCGAGGACCTGTCACGATTGACGGGTCCTCGTTGAATATCAGAAGAACTGACGTGGGTTGACTGTGCTTCCCGCGCTCGTTCCTGAATATGAATAGCTTCCTTGGTGAATCTCGAAGTGAAGGTGCGGGCCTGAAGAGTTACCCGTGTTGCCGAGTCCACCGATGTTCGACCCTTGCGTCACACGTTGACCGGCGCTTACTGAGACCGAGTTCAAGTGTGCATAGACCGTCGTCCAGACTTGTCCGTTGATGACGTGGGCGATCATGACGTGATTCCCATATGCGCCACCCCAGCCTGCACGGATGACCGTTCCCGTTGCCGAGGCACGGATTGGTGTTCCGACAGGTCCAGCGATATCGACGCCGTTATGGAACGAGTAGCCGAATTGACCGCTTGCCGGTCCCCATCCTTGTGAGAAACGTCCCGTTGTCGGTTGAATGAACATTGCGCCCGATGGTGCCGGTGCCGATGTGGTCGGTGCCGTCGGAGCTGGTTTAGGCGCTGGTGCCGGCGCCGGCTTTGGTGTTGGCGCAGCCGGTTTCGGTGCCGGTGTGCTATTTTGTGTCGTCTGGTTTGAAGATGAAGACGACTGGGTATTATTGTTATTGTTCTGCTGTTTTTGAGCTGCTGCTCGTTCTGCCTCGGCTTTAGCCGCTGCCGCTCTTGCTTCTTCTGCTTGACGGGCCGCTGCTGCTTGCGCCGCTTCTGCTTGGCGAGCTTCTTCAGCTTTACGGGCTGCTTCTTGACGAGCCGCCTCTTCAGCACGACGACGCGCTTCTTCTTCCTCACGACGTTGCGCTTCAATCTCAGCCGCAATCGCTTCTTCTTGCGCGATTAACGTCGCTTCGATTTCTTGAAGGTCGAAGATTTGCGATTCGAATTTGATATTCTTGTCCTCGAGCTCTTTGATGCGAGCTTCGCGCTGTTTCATCTTCTTCTCGAGTTGAGCTTGACGTACTTCTAGCGCTTTTTGTTGCTTCAAGAGCGATGTGCGTTCTTCTTTAAGTGATGCTTGCGCTTCTTGTAACGATTGACGCGTCGCTTCATAGTCTTCAAACAACTCTTGGTCGCTTCGTTGAATCGTTCCGGCCGTGATCATCCGTGTGATCAAGTCCGAGAAGTTTTTCGAACCGAAGATGAACTCAGCCCAATTGATTGAGCCGCCGCCATTCGTTTGCATCGTGGCCATACGCTCTTTCATCATTGCTTCTTGAGCCTTCATCTTCTTCTCATAGCCTTTAATGTCAGCTTCGAGGTCTTCAATTTTCAACTCAGTACGCTTGATTTCTTGGCGTTTCGCTGCGACATCATTGATGATGTCTTGAAGCTGGGCATCCATCTTGTTGACTTCAGCTTGAACTTTCGAGATTTCATTTTTATTTTGCTTAATTTTCGAAGACGTATTCGATTGGTTCTGTTTGACGTTATTCCGTTGCTCTTGCACTTTCTTCTGCTGCTCTTGTTTCTCCTTGATTGACGTCGAGGCATCAGCCACCGAGTGCGTCCCAAGAAGAAGCGCGCTAAGCGTGAGTGTCGAGACGGTGCGTTTCCAATTGATCAATGGGGACATCCTTTCTATTGATGGGGTTAGGGTTCACGTACTATTTAAAGGTCAGTCGTTTTGCTATGTAACAAAAACGATTAATTTTTTAGTTTCAACACGACTAATTATATCGAAGTGTCGAATGTTTTCCTGTTAAAGTTATATTTCACTTTTATTACGACGAAGGGGTGGGAAACCTTATACGGCTCCCCACCCCTTTATATTTCAACATTTTTTCACTTTTCTTTTCTCGAAACATAGTTGTAATAATAGATGAAAATAGGAAATTATTGACCTTATATTAAAAAAGTATAATCCAGGTATTTTTCTAAGTCTAACCATTTCCAAAAAACGTAAAAAGGGCCTGTTTAGTCTCTCGCTCCAGGCGAAAAAGGCTAAACGGGCCAATTGTTCGTTGGTGTGGAGACAAGGGGTCTCACACTCCGAATGATACAGGAGGACTGTTAATCAGGTGTTAACGTTTGATTACAGTTTGAGCGCGCCAATGATGACGAACACCCAGGCCGCGATAAACAAGACGCCGCCAATCGGTGTGACCGCTCCGAGCTTCGTGATTCCGGTCAGCGCCATCACGTAAAGGCTCCCCGAGAAGAAGATGATTCCGGCGAACATGAGCCAGCCTGCCGTGCTGAACTGGCTGATGCTCACTTTCATCAAGACGCTCGCCAAGGCGATAATCCCGATGGCATGAATCATATGGTAGAGCACGCCTGTCTGCCAGTTCGCGAGCATGTTCGGTGTCAGACGTTCTTTCAAGGCGTGGGCCCCGAACGCACCGAACGCGACGCCGAGTGCCATCAAGGCAGCGCCGATGATCAGCAATACTTTCATACTAGTTTCCCCCTTATCGCACTTTGCGTGCAGGTAAATTCCACTTTCGATAGTAGGATATCACTCGAAGCGTCGCCACGACAATTAATAGCGCATACACCGCAAGCCCACCTTCGAGCCGGAAATAATACGTGACGACCGCGATGATGATGGCCCAAATCGCATATACTTCCGATTGTAAGACGAGCGGCTTACGGCCGGCCAACAAATCACGGACAACACCCCCGCCGACACCTGTCAAGACGGCAGCCGCAATCGCTGCCGATAATGGTAAATCGAGCTTGATGGCGACTTGTGCGCCTTGAAACGAAAAGGCGACAAGCCCAATCGCATCGACGATGACACCCCAGCGTTCCCAATGGGGCAAAACGACGCTCGGCAGCAGGAAGATGAGCAATGCGACAAGAAAACAAAGGATGAAGAGATCATTTTGTTGCCAAATCAAGCTGACGGGGTTGCCGAGCAAGACGTTTCGAATCGCTCCGCCGCCGAAGGCTGTCGTAAAGGCGAGCAACCATACCCCAAAAATATCATATTTCTCGTCCATCGCGATGATGGCGCCGCTCGCCGCGAACGCGATCGTCCCGACGACGTTGAGTAATTCCCACTCCATAAACATCCCTTGCCCTTTCTTGAAAGCATTCTGTGGTAAAGTTAAGATACAAAAAATCAGACCAGTCGAGCGACTGCTTGTAAAGGATGTCGGTACTTTATGAAACGAATCGCCTTGTTCCGCATATGGATTATCGTCACAATGTTCGCCCGATTCATCATTAAAATTTACGCCTTCTCACGCAAACAGCAGCAAGGTCTCGCGTCGACCGAAGAATACGAGACACTCATGTTGAATCTCGCCCGCGAGTATAAGCGAAACGCGCTCCGACTCGAGGGGCTGCTAATCAAGCTTGGCCAATTCTTATCGATTCGAGCCGACTTGTTGCCCCCATCCGTTTTAAATGAATTGTCGGAGCTCGTCGACCGTGTCCCGACTTCAGGCTGGGACAAATCCCGCGCCATCTTGGAAGCAGAATGGGGCGTCCCTTACACACAGGTCGTGAAAGACGTCGGCATCGATGCCGTCGCCTCCGCTTCGATTGGGGAGGTATACGGCGCGACCCTGCTTGAGACAGGGAAGCGTGTCGCTCTGAAAATCCAGCGTCCGAACATCGAAAAAATCATTCGAACCGACTTTAAAGCGATGCGAATCGTCACGACGATGCTCAAGCGGACCTCGCTGGCAAAATCGACCGACTTAGATAGCTTATATCGCCAAATGATTTTTGTCATCGGGGATGAATTAAATTTCCAAACCGAATTAAAAAATGCCCTTTATTTCAAAGCGAAGTACGCCGAAAATCCGGACGTCTACATACCGGACTATTATGATCATCTCTGTTCGAACCGGGTGTTGACGATGGATTGGGTCGATGCGCGTCGCATCACCGACCTCGCCTTCTTGAAAGAGAATAACATCGATCGCTCCGCCCTGGCCGAACGCTTATTCACGATGGCGGCCGAGCAACTGTTGTTCGGCGGGAAATTCCACGCCGACCCACACCCGGGTAACGTGCAGATCCGAGCCGATGGCACGATCATCCTGCTCGACTTCGGAATGGTCGGCTCGACGACACCACAAGATATGGCGACCATCCGTAAAATCCTGCAGGCGTTCATCTCGCTCGACTATGACGGGGTCGTCGACGGCCTCGAAGACTTGCGCTTCTTGTTGCCGACGGCGAACAAGCACAATATCCGCCAGGCACTCGAGAAAGCGGTCACGTTCTATTTAGAGACCGATATCGACACGGTCGACACGAAATTGATTGAAAAAGTGTTGCAAGACATCCAGTTGCTCGTCAAGAACGAGCCGATTCAATTGCCAGCCGAGTTCGCGTTCTTCGGTCGAGCCGCCTCGACCTTGCTCGGGATTTTACAAATCCTTGATTCGAAAATCGATTTGTTTACGCTCGGTAAACCGATTGTCATTCAATGGCTCGAGGCCGACGGCACGACAATTCAAAACCGTTACGTCATGACGGCGCTCAACTACGGCAAGAAGTTGCTGAACGTCCCGCCGCTCCTCGATAACTATTTGAAAGAGCCGACCCGGAAGCGCCTGTCCGAACAAGCGATGTTCCAACGTGAGCTCGAGTCGAAAGAACTGCTCCATCGTCAAACGTTCAACGCTGGCTTGATTATCCTCGGCCTTGTCGTCGGGCTATTCGGCTATCTCCGACCGGATGAGTGGCTGTTCTGGTCAGGTGGCGTCGTCTCGGTCATCGCTTATTTCAACTCAAGACGCCTCGGTCGAAAGATTCGTCATTTGGCCCGCCAAGATTTCCGCGTCTGAACCCGTCACTCCCTGGAGTGGCGGTTTTTTTCTGGAGCCACGTCCCGATATAGGCGGCGACTTGCTGCAAATCCCGGTCGGTCGTCCATCCCATCGTCGCGACTTGGAGACAGTTCGCGTGCCGCAAATAAACGCTCTCGTACTGCACTTGATAGCCATGGAACGCCAATTGATGCCCTAGTTCAATCGAGGACAGTGTGTCTGGCAACGTGAGCGAAAAAATGCCCGGCGCTTGGTCGTCCCCGAGTTCAACCGATACACCGCGGCGCACCAGTTCATGTACGAACGCATCAAGTTTGGATTGATGGGTCGCAATCTCCGCGTCCGTCAGTTCGCGCAAGGCGACGTCCATCGCTTGAATGAGCGGGACCGATTGCGTGAAGGCGATTGGGTCATAGCCTGCCAAGTCCAAATAACGCGGAATCGACGGGTTCGGGACAGCTCGTTCTCGCATGGCGACAAACGCCAATCCAGGGGCATTTCGGAGCGCTTTGCCCGAGACGAACGTCACCAGATGCGCGAACGAATAGTCGGTCAGTTTCGTCCCGACCACACTGATGGCATCAATCGCAATCTTCGTCGGATGTGTTTGTGCATACTGACGCAACTGGTCCAAATCGACCAGCTTCCCCGTCGACGTCTCACAATGGACCGTCCAAATCCAATCTGGTGCATGTTGTCCGATTCGCTTTAAGTCGAGACGACGCCCAGCCGAAAGCGGGACGACATCAAATTCAAGACCAGCCCGATTGGCATGGTCAATCAGCCGCCGTCCGAACTCCCCTGTGTCGATGATCACGCCACGTCCGCTTAACTGGGCGGCGACGGCATCGTTCGCAATCGTCCCGCTCCCGAGCAATGTGTAAACATGGGGCAACTTGACGAGATGGCTCAGCCTCGACTGGACCGAATGGAGCAAACGGCTAGCCTCGGCCGACCGATGTGATATCGGCTGAGCGGCAAGCGCAGCGCGCACTTGATTCGACAGTTCGACGGGCCCGGCGAGGAGTAGCTTTGGCCGCAACGTTCGCGCGGTCTCTGACTGCATGAACCCATAGCGCGTCAACTGCATCGGCACGTATAACGCCTCCGACGTCCCGACCGGTTCTGCGAACGGGATAAACCCAAACCGTCGATATAGCTTCTGTTCGCGTACGGTTCCGCTGATGACAATCCCTTCCACACCCCGGTCTGTCGCTTCCATGAGCATCGCTCGCATAAGTCCGGCAAACGTCCTCGTGTTCCGATAGGCGGGCGTCACGGCCAATAGCCGGACTTCAATCCACTCTCCCGGTGGCAGCGTCACACCTTTTTGTTCAAGTGAAAACGGGTGCTCGTCCCTGATGGCACACATGGCAACGAGCTGCCCGTCCGCCAACCCAATCCAATATGTATTCGTGTCATGAAAGCGGTCGACGAGAAATCGGTCCGCGTTTGGATGGTGCTGCGGGATTTCCTCGACGAACGTCTCATAGTTCAGTCGGTGAATCGCCGAAGCATCCTCCGGCGTCGCTCTTCGAAATTCAATCACGTTGTTTCCCCCTTATGTGGTGATACACGATGAGTAGCATCGTCAAACTGGCCAATCCGACATCTGTTGCGTCCCCCCAGGCCGCGAGCGGCAGGAGCACGAGCATGACGAGCCCCGTCTCGCGCGAGTTACGCGTCACTTTGATGAGAAGCAACAACAGCAGAAGTCCCACGATAAACCATAGCGGGCTGTACGCTAATATAATTCCAGAAAATACGGCGTACCCCTTCCCCCCGGAACGAATATGCCAAATCGGATAAATGTGGCCGAGCGTCAAGGCGAGTCCGGTCTCAAAAAAGTACGGACCGCTGATTGACAACACGAGTACCGTCTTCAAGACGTCGAATCCGTAAACGAACAAAAAGGCTCGCTTCCCGCCAATCCGTAACGCATTGCGGGCACCGGTGTTCCCCGATCCGGTCGTAGCCAGATGTTGACCACTCCACATGCCGTACAAGCGCCCGCCCAGGATACTGCCGACGACATAACCTACGATGATGATCCACATGGCGACCCTCCTCTTTGTAAAATTGTGTATGATTTTTGAAAACGGGTACTTTTACAATGTGACCTAGACGAAAGGGGAAATCAAGATGCGAGTGGAGAACAATTTCATCAATGGAGAATGGATTGATACATCGGACACGATCGAGGTGCGCAACCCCGCCACCGGAAACATCATGGCCACGGTGACAAAGAGTGACACCGCCGAGGCGAAACAGGCTGTCGATGCCGCGCACGATGCCTTGAAGGACTGGCAAGAGAAGACCGCCGAAGAACGCGGCGCTCTCCTGCTCGAATGGAACCGCCTGATTGATGAACATACGGAAGCCATCGCTCGGACGATGGTCGAAGAACAAGGCAAGCCGTTACAAGAAGCCATCGGCGAAGTCCGCTATGCGAATGGCTTCATCGAGTGGTACGCCGCCGAAGGAAGACGCGTGTACGGCGAGACCATCCCGGCCTCGTCGAACAAGAAGCGAATCTTCGCCATCAAGCAACCGGTCGGCGTCGTCGCCGCCATCACGCCATGGAATTTTCCGGCGGCGATGATCACCCGGAAGCTCGCACCGGCTCTGGCTGCAGGCTGCACCGTCGTCCTGAAACCGGCCTCCGCGACGCCGCTGACGGCCATTGAACTCGTCAAACTGGCCGAGAAAGCCGGTTTCCCCCCCGGTGTCATCAATCTCGTCACCGGGAAAGCCTCTGACATCGTGAACACGTGGCAACACGATCCCCGTGTCCGCAAATTGACGTTCACCGGTTCGACCGAGGTCGGCAAGACGCTCATGCGCGGTGCCGCCGATACGATGAAGAAAATCTCGCTCGAGCTCGGTGGTCACGCCCCGCTCATCGTCACAGCGCAGGCAGACCTCGACAAGGCCGTGCCTCAAGCCGTCGCGACGAAATTCCGTAACGGCGGACAGACGTGCGTCTGTGCCAACCGAATTTATGTCGAGCAATCCATCGTCGATGCGTTCTCTGAAAAATTCATTGAGGCCGTCGCGGCGCTCGAAGTCGGGAACGGACTCGACGAAGGGACGGATATCGGCCCGCTCATCGACGAGGCCGCGGTCGAGAAAGTGATGAAGCACTTGGAAGACGCCCAAATCCGGGGCGGGGAAATTACGGGTGGCGAACAGCTCGACGGATTGTTCGTCCGGCCGGCCGTCGTCCGCTATGCGAATGAGGATATGCTGTGCATGAACGAGGAGACATTCGGTCCCGTCGCACCGATTGCGTCGTTCGATACGCTCGAGGAAGTAATTGAGCGGGCGAATGCGACCCCGTTCGGTCTCGCCGCTTATGTGTTCACGCAAGACATCAACGAGGCCCTCTATTTGGCCGAAGCGCTCGAATACGGCATCGTCGGCGTCAATGACGGTCTCCCGTCGACGCCGCAAGCACCGTTCGGCGGGTGGAAGCAGAGCGGTCTCGGCCGTGAAGGTGGTCACCATGGCATCGAAGAATTTTTAGAAATCAAATATATCTCGCTTGGACTTTAAAAAAATTCCGGTTGAACATCGCGTTCAACCGGAACTTTTTATGATTCGATATACGTAATCAAGTCGTTCGGCGTCGCAATTACATGATCCGCGAGCGCCCATTCGTCCTCGTTTCCAAACCCAAATCCAGTCAAGACGACCGGGAAGTCATGGGCCCGAGCCGCTTCGACATCCGATTTCCGGTCCCCGACCATCACATAGTCGTTCTCGCCGTGACGGAGGCGATGCGCCGTCAAAATGTCGGCTTTTTTCTCACCACTTACGGATTCGAGGCATTCTGGCGCCGTCATGAACTGGCGAATATTTTGCGAGTCGAGAATCAAGTTCAAATAATGGACACCGCAGTTGCTCGCGGTCGTCAACGTGTGCCCTTTTTTATGAAGCGCCTTGAGCATCTCATAGATGCCGTCGAACAAGACGAGCTGTCCTTCCATCGCCCGCTCGAGCGTCTCATGCCGCAACTTGCGGATTTGGCGAATCTCTTCAATCGTCGCTTCCGGGATGACGTGCTCCCAAAATGCGTTGCCGGCCAACCCGTAACCGGAACGAACCGCATCCTCACTCGGTTTCGGTAAATGTGGAAGTTGCTCCAACGCCTCGTGAATCGCTTGCGTCATCGGTCCGGTCGTGTCGACGAGCGTCCCATCGATATCAAATAAAATGACTGCCATTGTCTGGTCCCCTCTCTCTTTCCTATGTTCCTACCGTAGCAGAATCCCCTGAAAACCGAAAGCGGAAACGTTCCATAAAAATAGCTCTAGCTGAACATATTGTTCGGCTAGAGCTATTCTCATGATCCACGCCAGAAATTCATACCGCCTTTGACCGAGTAGACGTCCGTATAGCCGGCACTCTTCAACATGGCAGCGGCCCGCTGGCTTCGCATCCCGCTCTGACAGATGACGTAGACCGGACGATTTTTATCTTTCGGATACTGCGCGCTCGCATTGCCGAATCCTGACAAAGGCACGTTTTTCGCTTGCTTGATATGCCCGCCCTTGTATTCATGCGGTTCCCGGACGTCGAGCAATTGAATGTTCCGCTCTTCGGCAATCTTTCGTTTCAACTCATCCGTCGAGACCGTTTTCGTGCCGTTCCGCTTCGTCCACCAAAAATAAATCAATCCGATCACTACTGCAACAAACAAGAAGTCAAGCATAGTCACGCCTCCGTTAGGTATATTTTAGTTAATCCCATTATACCCCCTAAGGTATATAAGTCAACGCGAACGCCTCACAAAAAAAGCTGTGCCACGGGGCACAGCTTAAAAGTCGAGCAATGAATCAGTTTTCGGTTTGCCCTCTTCTTCAAGCGGAATTCCAAGGAACGCCGCCATCTGACGATCGAGCGGCGGCTTCGACTCGACCGGTTGGGCCACGGGAACCACTGCTTGTTGCGTCGGAGTCGAATCGGCGAGCAGTAGCTCGCAATACCCCATCAGCTTGGCCAAATGGCGCTTCTGGGTCTCTCCGCTCGACTGTTCGATTTGTGTCATCACTTGCTTCATCTGCAGGATGACCTGTTGTTCCGTAATCATCTATCGCACACATCCTTTACCGTTCCATTCTGAGGCAAACGAGGGGCTGGCCGCAAGTCCGATGCTCGTCAGACGTGAGTCTCTGAGCGCGTCGTGAGCCATGTCTGGAACGCTTCAAAATCAAACCGGACTTGATTAGCGTAAAATTGGGACCACCTTGTGATTTGACGGATAAACAGTGGGCGCGACACACCGATGGCCGCCGCGATGCGTTCACTCGCCTCATAATCGAGCACGTTTGCGTCCGCATCCGCCCGGGCATGAATCTTGGCGGTGATTTCCGCCTGCACTTTCAACGTCTCGATGAGCGATTCCTCATTCTTGATGTGCTTCGCTTTCACTTTTCGCTTATACGGTGACCGCTGACGGACGTAGTATTCATTCCCATCAATCGTCAAGTAGCCGAGATACGGGTCACGACTGTGCACCATGGCACGCTGGGCCGCGATGACACGGGCCCCTTGATGGGACAGCCCGTCCTCAAACAATGGATGCGTCGGCAAGAAGAGAGACGGGACGGCCGATTGGGCTTGTTTCATTTCAAGGATGATATCCTCGTCATGCTCCTCGTCCGCGCCTTCAATCAAAATATAATAGCGTTCGAGTCCAATCGAAGCGGTGCCACTCTCACGTTTAATGGCGATATCTTTAATCTTGTAATGGTCGGCGTGATGGCGATGTTTCTCCGATAACGACGACAAATAGTCCGGCCATGCCTGCTTGATTTGCTTCGCCGTCTTCGGACTGACCGGAACGAGGTCGTCACTCGTCGCAAAGTAACGCTCCTCATCCCGCACTTCCGTCCGCTCGGCCATGAACGCATCTTTCTTCTTCTCGGCCTTTTTAATCACTTTCTTGATCGCTTTGCACGTGTTCGCTTTCGTGAATTGGACATCTTCGTCTTTCCCATTCGCATAGCGCTCCATCGCGCGCGCATACGTGTCGGCATACGTCTCGATGGCCCGAGTCGCGTCAAAACCTGACTCGGCGGCAAACAAGTCGACCGAGATAGCCATGCGCAGCACGTCAAACAAATAAGAGCCGAGATACGCCTCATCAAAATCGTTCACATCGTAAATGATCGTCCCGGCGCCATCCTCGAACACACCGAAATTCTCAAAATGGAGATCTCCTTGAATGAACGTCGGATGGGACGCATCCGTATCGAACGCGAGCGGGACTTTCGCAAAGTCGTAATAGAACAAGTGCGAACTCCCCCGGAAAAACGAGAACGGCGTCGCGCTCATCTTGTTATACTTCTCGTCTCTGGCGGCTTCCGATAGATTCCGAATCGATTTGTCGTAGTAGTCCAATACGGTCGCGAGCGTCTCACGACGGATCTGTTGTTTGACGGATGTGAACATGGCCTTCTCTCCTTCACGCATCGAATAGGTGCTTGTACTCTCCATAACCTGCAGACTCAAGTTCTTCTTTTGGAATGAAACGGAGCGCTGCCGAGTTGATGCAGTAGCGCAAGCCACCGAGCTCTTTCGGACCGTCATCGAACAAGTGGCCGAGGTGGCTGTCGGCTCCCTTCGAACGGACCTCCGTCCGGACCATATGGTGCGTCGTGTCCATGTTCATGTCGATGCGCTTCTCTTCGATTGGACGCGCGAAGCTCGGCCAACCGCAATTCGATTGGAATTTATCGCGCGACGTGAAGAGCGGTGTCCCATCGATGACATCGACATACAGCCCTTCCCGCTCCTCATCCCAATATTCGTTTTGGAACGGAGGCTCGGTGCCGTTCTCTTGCGTGACTTTATATTGCATCGGCGTCAGACGATCTTTCAATTCTTTCTGAATCTTCTTGTCACTCCACGCCTCTTTCACGAACTTGGCCCGGCCAGAACCGACCCGGTACATCTCATAACGGAATGGGTTTTTCTTGTAATAGTCCTGATGGTAGTCTTCTGCTTCCCAGAACGTCTTCGCTGGGCGAATCTCCACTTCGATTGGTCGATCGAAGCGGCCTGAGTCTTCGATTTCTTGTTTTGAGCGTTCAGCCGCCGCACGCTGTTCTTCTGAATGATAGAAAATCGCCGGTCGATACGATTCACCCCGATCGTTAAACTGTCCGCCGCCATCGGTCGGGTCGATTTGACGCCAATAGATGCGCAACAGTTCCTCGTACGAGATGACTTCCGGATCGAACGTGACCTCGATCGCCTCTAGGTGACCTGTCGTCTCTGAACAGACTTGTTGGTAGGTCGGGTTGTCGACATGTCCGCCCGTATAGCCGGAAATGACGCGCTCGACCCCCTCATATTTATGAAACGGTTTGACCATACACCAAAAACAGCCTCCCGCAAATGTAGCTTTTGTCATAATAAATCCCTCCTTACTATGTAGTGTACCCAAAAAATCTCACAGACAACAAAAAACGAGAACCCCGAACGTGTTCTCGTTAGTCTTCTTCGACCCGATTCATATGTCGCATCACTAAAAATAAGATGACGCCGACGATGGCCGCTCCGAGAGCAGTCAATGCCAGATTGCCTCGAGCCGATAATGTATAAAAGATGGCTAACCCGATCAAGATGAGCGCAATCGGAATGAAGGCTCGTTTGAAATGGTCCCAATACCGCACGGACAGTCCCCCTTTTTCTCTATCATACCAAACTTATTTGCTAAGATAGAGTGGAAGATGATGTTCCATTTCGAAGGAGGCACCTAATATGGAAGTTGAACGATTATGGGCCAATCGCCCGACACTGATGTGGGAAGACCGAATGAACGAGGGAGATGACGTGTATACCGTCGAGATCATCTTTGCCGTCGATGCCGCGCTTCGGCGGTACGTGACCGCCTTGACACAGGCAGACGGCACGGAAGCAAACGTGTTAGCGGCCGTCCGCGACGTCGTATTGCGTTTAAACGAAATTGACGAAGAACACGACCATTTCATCGAGACGGTCGAGCGTGAGGAATTGTACGACTTCATTCAAGCCGGTGCCATTTTAGCCGGTTATGAGACGACAGAAGACGTGACGGAAGAATGGCGGGAATGGTGAACACATTATCCCCATCCATCAAGCGTCAACCTGGTTGTAATGTGCTAAACTGAAACTAATTATTTCCATTTCACGTTAGGGGATGCGTTCATGCTCACGATCATCAACTCATTTTTTCTAAATCTGTGTATCCTATTCACGCTATTCACGATTTCGTTTCTCCCTTTCCGAAACCGTCCACGGCTCACACCGAAATCACCTTTAAAAAGCAGAATTCTGCTCGGCGTTCAAACCGGGTTCGTCGCCTTGATTTTACTAGCGAACGCACTGCCACTTGAAGGGATCCTAATTGATTTGCGCTCCATCCCAATCTCACTTGCCGTCCTGTTCGGTGGATGGGTCAGCGGAACGGTTGCAGCCGTTATCTTTTTGACTGCTCGTTTTTTGATGGTCACCGACGGGGCGTACATCGGCTTTTATCTGGCCGTTTTGAGCATGATTGGGCTCGTCCTTCCCATCAGTCTATTGCGCCTCAAACTCGATAATACCCGCAATACGCTACTCATTTTCACGACAATCAGTATCGCTGTTTTCGGTACCGCCATCTATTACGCGTTACCGCTTCAATTGTTCTACCCTGTCATTTTTGCCTACGTCGTGATGGCATACGGCGGTGCCTGTGCTTCTTACCGGTTGCTCCAAGAGTTGCGACGTCACTTTGAGAACGTCCAGCACCAGCAACAACTTGCTCGGACGGATGCATTGACCGGCATCGCCAACCGACGTCTATTGAATGAAGCCATGGCCAACCTGAACGTCGAGGCGAAAGAGTACGCGTTGATCCTCGTCGACATCGACCATTTCAAGCGCGTGAACGACACGTACGGTCATGACGTCGGGGACGACGTATTACGTGAGCTCGGCATGTTACTCGTCGCCGAGAGCGACGAACGGCATCTTGTCGGTCGTTTCGGCGGAGAAGAATTTTTAATCATCATGCCGAACGCCAATCGAGAGGACGTGACTCGCCTCGCCGAATCTATACGAGAAAAAGTCTCGACATTCCCGTTCGAGACGAGCGCCGGGACGTTACATATCACGGTCTCGCTCGGCGCCTGCCATTCAAACGACATCGAAGTCGACAGCGTGTTGAAGCATGCCGACGAAGCGTTATACCACGCTAAGGAATCTGGTCGCAATCGCTTCATCTTGGCGTCGTAATCGGCGAATCGTTCGCAAAAGATTGCGGTTTTACGCAGTTTTCCCGCTTTACTTTCAACTAGTGAATCGGTACACTAGGCTAGACTTTGATTCGATGATTCTTACAGTTGATCATAGATTTGGACAGAAAAAGGGGAAACACATTTCATGACAGTATTGTTATCACTATTCGGTTTGATGTTTGTGGGATCGTTCATCCTCGACTATCAACGTGGCAAGACGTTCCGCCAGTCGCTCTTCGGGGGAGTCGACACGATGAAACGGAACTTACTGATCTTTTTACGCACGTCACTCTCAATGATGATTTTCATCGGCCCGCTCTTGCTTATCTCCATGTTTGCCTTCTCAGAGCTCGTCTCGTTCGAAACGGTCGCTGCGTTCATGATTTCCGTGCTCAGCATCGGTTTTGCGGAACGCATCATCGGGATGATCGTCGCACCGCTCGTCCGGACGTTCTGGCATCAGCGCGGCAAATTGATGCCGCTCTATCTAGACGCTGGCCTCTACATCTTCTTGCTGTCGATTCTCATCCTCGAGTTCTTGATGAACATTCCAGGTGTTGAACTCGGCGCATCAGCCATCGCTGTATTTTATGCGTTCGCGCTCTTCTATATCCGCTATTTGTTCAGCTTAATTCGCTTCACGTTCCGCAAGGGCGTACCATCAAGCTGACGATCGACCGCAACCCGAACCGGTTGCGGTTTTTTTATATCATTTTCTAATTGACAATGAGAATCGTTATCATCTATACTCAAGATGTAGCTCCCAAAAGCTTGACGTAAGCGTTCCCCAAACCATTGCGTCACGTGGATTCCCCTCCACGACACTCTTTTTGAAAGCAATGCGACAACCCCCATTGGTTGCACCCAAATTCGCCATCCAAAAAACGAGCGGCTCTCCGACGGAGCCGCTCGTTTTTTCATGCGAAAATATCTTGCTCGATCTGTTTCAAGCCATAGAAGACACCGCGGGACCGCATCAGTTCATCATACGTTCCCGTCTCTACGACGCGACCGCCTTCCATGACGATGATGTGATCGAAGCGCTCGAGCCCGGTCAGGCGATGGCTGACCATGACGAGTGTCGATGACTCGGCACGGCGGAAGACTTCGGCGAACACGTCCGCCTCGGTCCGCGCATCGAGGGCCGACGTCGCTTCATCGAGAATCCAGAGCACCCCGTTCTTCAAGAGCGCCCGGGCGATGGCGAGCCGTTGCCGTTCTCCGCCCGACAAGTTCGCCCCTTTCTCGAGGACAGGCTCATCGAGTGAGAAACCGAGCCGGACGCTCGCGAGCGCCGCTTCCATCTCAGCGTCGGTGAACTCTCCGGCTAACGCCAAGTTCTCGCGCACCGTCCCGAAGAAGAAGTGATTCTCTTGAAGGACGACGCTGGCTTCACGCCAGACCGATGCTTGGGTCACATCGTCCAACCGTTGCCCATTCAATCGGATCTCACCGGAATCAGGTCTGACGAAAGCGAGCAACAGTTGCAGGAGCGTCGATTTCCCTGAGCCGCTCGGCCCGACGATGACCGTCTTCGTTCCGCTTCGTAACGTCACATCCACGTCGCTCAGGACGTCGCGGTACGTATCCGGATAGCGATAGGTCACGCGCTCGAACGATACGTCCGGAGCGGATTCGAGTACCATGTCCGTCCGGGTGGCCTCGGCCGCGACGATTGCTTCACTCGGCTCGACGACTTCGAGCAGTCGATCGGCCGCTTGCTTGCTGTCGGCAAAGTGGCCTGGGAAGACCGCCATCGGTGTCGCGTTCTCAAACGCGGTGAGCGACATCATGATGAGCATGGCCAAAAATAGGCCGTTCAACTCGCCGTCGACGACGAGATACGCCCCGATGGCAAGAACACCCCACGAGACGAGCAGGGATGCCGCCACGACGAGTGACGAGTTGAAGAACTGATTCGTCACATCCCGCTTCTGCGCTTCGGCGTAACGGTCACTCTGTTCGAGCAGCTCGCCGCGTGTCCGTCCAAGTTGATGATGAAGCAACAAATCGCGATATCCGTACATCATCTCTGTCATCCCACTCGACAGGTCACCCCGTAAGGCGCGAAGCTCGCGGTCGTGCTTGGCACGGATTCGGGCGAAGAACGCCGGAATCAAAAAGCCGGTCACGAACACACCGAACAAAATCCAGAGGCTGACCCACATCGAGAAATACGTGACGAAAAAAATCGTACTCAAGAAGACGAGCACCAAGATAATCGGCGGATAGAATACCCGTAAAAAGTAGTTTTGCAAGTTCTCGACGTCACCGACGACGCGAGCGAGCAAATCCCCGCTCCGATACTTGGCAAAGATGCTCGGCACGAGCGGTTCGAGCTGGCGGTAAAACCGGACCCGCAACTCGCTCAAAATTGTGAATGTCGCTCGGTGCGAGGCAAGGCGCTCTTGATAACGCGCACTCGCCCGAATCACACCGAACAATTTAATCAAAACGACAGGCACCATGAGCGCATAGAGCGGCGGTACGAGACCGGCCCGTGAGACGAGGTAACCGCTCGCCGCGAACAAGGCGACGGCCGCGATGCCGGCCACGTACCCAAAGAAGATCGAGAGGATGATATCCTTCTTCTCGCGCATCATCCATTTCGTGATCGTCCAAAGTGAGTTCATCCTCTCACCCCTTTCTGTAGCGTGAACAAGTCAGCGTATTGCGGAACGCTGAGCAATTCGTCATGCGTGCCTTGGGCGAGGAGCTTCCCATCGTCCATGAACCAAATCGCGTCCGCCTGCTTGATCGTATGCAAGCGATGCGCGACCGTGACAAGCGTCGCCTCGCGCGACAACTCCTCAATCGAGCGCCGAACGATTTGCTCCGTCACTAAATCGAGCCCTGTCGTCGGTTCATCGAACAAGATGATGCCCGGTCGTTTCAAGAAGGCGCGGGCCAAGGCGAGCCGTTGCCGTTCGCCTCCAGACAATCCATAACCGCCTTCACCGAGTTCGGTATGAATGCCGTTCGGCAATTGCGCGATGACATCGTTCAATCCGGCTGCATTCGCGGCTTCAAGGATGTTTATCTCGTCGGCCGTTTCCCCGAGGGCGATATTATCGGCGACGGTACCGGCGAACAAATACGGATTTTGTGAGATGTAGCCAATCGTGTCATACCATGACGAATCGGTGTATGTCTCGAGCGGTTCTCCGTCGACGAGGACACGTCCACTGTCCGGTTTCACGAGCCCGGACAACACGTTCAAGACGGTCGTCTTGCCGGACCCGCTCGCCCCGACGAGCGCCACGTGGGCACCGGCAGGAATCACACCGCTTAATGGATGCAGCGTAAAGCGTCCACCTTCATAGGCGAACGAGACGGCGTCGAGCTCGAGGTCGGGTGTCGGGCTCGTCAACGTCCGGTCGCCCCAGGTCAAGCGTTCATCCGGTGCATCGAGCGCCTCGAAAATACGGTCGGCCGCCCCCATGCTGCCTCGTCCGGTGTGGAACGCACCGCCGAGGTCTTTGATGGCCAAATAGTATTCCGGGGCCAAGACGAGAATCAAAAAGCCGGAGAAGAACGTCAAGTTCTCCCAGACGACCATTTGGAGCGCCACTTCGAGTGCGACGACGCCCGTGCTGAGCATCGAGATGAACTCGAGCATGAGACCCGACAGGAACGCCGTCTTCAAGACGACCATCGTCGCGTCGCGGAAATCGAGACTGCTCTTTTCAATCGCTTGCGCCTCACGCTCGGTCCGACCGTATAGTTTGAGCGTCGTTAATCCTTGCAACACGTCCAAGAACTTGCCGGAGAACTGATTCATTTTCTCCATCTGCTGTTCTGACTTCTTCTGGGTCGCAATCCCGATGATGATGAAGAAAATTGGGATGAATGGAGCCGTCACCATCATGATGACGCCTGAAATCCAATGTTGGCTGAAGACGACGACGAGAATGAGTAGTGGAATAATCGACGTTTGAATGACTTGCGGCCAATATTGGCTGAAGTAGGCATCGACTTCGTCGACCGCGTCCATGAACACGCTCACCTTTTTACCGGATTGACCGGATATTGACGTCTCAATCGGATTCGACGTATAGCGGTCGAGCAATTGCAATCGGAGTGTTCGTTTCGCCTTTTCTGACAGGCTCGCTCCAATCCTCCCCGACATATAGCCGAAACCAGCTCGTGTGACGAGCGCGAGGATGAGCCACCCGAGCGTCGGAACGATGCTTTCAAACGATGCATTTTTTAAAAAGACTTGATCGACAATGTCGACAATCAAATAGGCTTGAGCTAAAATCGACAACCCGATCATCACTGCCGCGATGATGAGTCCGACGATATGGCGTTTTTCTGCTAAAGCAAGAGCTTGCAGTCGTTTCACTGCGTTCATCCTTTCTATCAATCAGGAGACTTTTTCTTTGTGAGGATTCTCACTAATTATACCTGATGCACCCTTGCAAGGCGAACGCTGCGCTTCCTCAGACATGCAAAAAACGCCACGTCCCACACGCGGCGCCATCACAGCGACTGTTCAAAATATTCAGGATGACCGATCATCAATTCCCGCGCATCAAATTGAAGCACGTCTTCTTTTCGCAACCGCGACAAGATGTTCGATACGGTCTCTCGTGACGTGCCCGACAAGCGCGAAATCTCAATCGTCGTGAACGGGCAGCGGACACGAACGCCCGTCGCTTCCGCCTCCCCGAGGTCTTCAATCAAGTAATGAATCGTGTTGAGCACCCGGTCGGTCGCACTCGGTGTGATGATGTCCTGGACACGGCGCTCGTGCAAATCGAGAATCCGGTTCATCTGTCCGACGATGTGGAACAACATCGATGCGTTCCGCGAGACGAGTTGTTCGAATCGATCGGTCGGCATATAGATGACCTCGATATCGGTCAACGCCTCGGCTGAATGTTGATAGTACGGTTCCGTCAGCAAGCCGCGATACGGGAACAACTGCTTCGGTTTCAAGTAGTCCGTATATTGATGTGTCGCCGTCTCGTTGCAACGTTCAAGCTTCACATAACCGCTAATCAAGAAATAGACCCGTTCCCGGGGATCGCCCTCTATGAACAAGAGTTGACCTTTCCGATACGTGCGGCAATAGACATGCGGCAACAGCGCCTCGAGCTCTCGTGTGGCACATTTGGCGAACACATCAAGCTGTCTCAAATCGTCCACCGTCCATTTTGGTTTCATGTCGCATCCTCCAATCCATCTCGCCTCTCTTTTAAGTATAAAGCGACCTCTTATTGAAAACGCTTACAAAATCCGACGATTTTCTGACAAAAAAAGAAGGGCATGAACCGCCCCTCTTCGTCACAATAAAGTATTCAGTCGAGCATCAATTCCATGATCGCGTCTTGCAGGTCGCGATCGAGTTCGAGCGCATGTAAATCGAACAGCCATGCTTCGAGTCGCGTCTTCGCCGCCGCTGACCGGTATAACCGGTCTTTTAAATCGTATGAGATTTCCGCACGGTCCAAGAAGCGATACAACCGATCGAGACGATGGTCGTTCGCCGTCACATCGACCGGGAGTTCCACGGTCAGCTCGTCTCTGATCGGTCCGAGCTCGAGGCGAAGCGTCTGTGTCTCCCGTTTGTATTCACCAGACCCGGTCACCCCTCGAAGGAGCAACGTGACATGGCGGTCCACCGGTAACACAGACCGGTCACCTGTCACTTGGATATGAAGACTCCGTTCCTCCCAATCGAGCGTGAACGTCGTCTCGGCGTAGGCTCCCGTCTCATAGCCACGGTCCTTCCCATTGTCTTCATAGAGCGTGAACGTGTTCGAGGCGCCTGGGAAGATGAGCACTTCCAAATCGGCCGGGTTGTCGGTATCGTTTCGACCCGAATGGTGTGGTGCCATCGGGATAATCGCCCCGGCTTTGGCGAACACCGCCTGATCTTCGAGCCCACGGAACATGCGAACCGATTTGTCTCCGCTGTAGCGATGACCCGTGAAGAAGTCGAACCAGTCGCCTTTCGGTAGCCAGACGTTCGTCGCCGCCACGTGGAGCTGTCGATTCATCGGTTCGACGATTGGGGAGACGATGAGTTCACTGCCGAAGTAATACTCATTCGGCACCTCATATGCCGCGTCTTCGTCCGGGTGCTCGTAATACATCGGTAAGACGAGCGGCAAGGCGCCGACATGGTTGCGCCAGTTCATCGTATAAATGTATGGAATCAATTGATGGCGCAGACGCAAGAACGTCTTCATCGACCGTTCCGCCTCGAGACCGAAGCGCCACGGTTCTTTGCCGTTGAACGTACTCAATGTCGAGTGCAGTCGCATGATCGGACTGAACACCCCGAACGCGACCCAGCGTGCGGCGAGCTCGTCGTCTTTCGAACCGCGATAATGCCCGCCGATGTCATGGCTCCACCAGCCGTAACCGATATTGGCCGCCGTCGCTGTAAAGTACGGTTGGAAGGCCAGGGACGCCCACGAAATCAGCGTGTCACCCGAGAATCCGACCGGATAGCGATGACTGCCCGGCCCCGCGTAACGGGAGAAGATGAGCGGACGGTTGCCATCCCGGGCGATATCGGTCGCATGATAGTGATTCAACATCCAGAGCGGGTCGAGCCCCTCCATTTTCGAGGTCGAGCCTTGTTGCCAGTCAATCCACCAAAAATCGACGCCGTCGACTTCATGCGGATGGTGCATCTGCTCGAAATAAGCTTGAATGAAGCGCTTATCAGAGAAGTCGAACGGGATGCGGTCACCCTGGGACGGGTCGATGCCCATCGCCTCGGCCATCGCCGTATACTGATCTTCGAAGGCACGCACGCCGTCCGCCGGGTGCAAGTTCAACGTGACGAGCAGACTCTCTTGTTTGAGCCACGTCAAGAAGCCTTTCGGGTCCGGGAACAGGTTTTTATTCCATGAATAACCCGTCCATCCGCTCCCGTATTCTTCGGGGACATCTGTGACGTGCCAATCCATGTCGATGACGCTGACCGAGAACGGGATGTCTTCTGTCTTAAACCGACGCATGAGTTCTTTATATTCCGTCTCGTCGTAGCGCCAATAGCGGCTCCACCAGTTGCCGAGCGCTTTTCGTGGCAACAGCGGCGTCGGGCCTGTCAGTTGATAGAAGTCACGCAGCGCCCGCTTATATTCATGTCCATAACCGAAATAGTACAAGTCATGGATATGCTTCCGTCTCGGTTCCACAAAACGATCCTCGGTCATGATGAACGAATCGGAGTCATCGATGACGGCATATCCTTGTTTTGAGGCGATGCCCTCACCGAGTTCCGTCGCCCCGTCGACATGGTCGAGCGTTCGCGCCGTCCCTTTCAACGTCCGCTCCGGTCCGTTAAATGTATAGCGGCTATAGTACGTACTGAAGTTCCCTTTCACATCGACGTAGAGCGCGTTCGGCGCGAACGGCCCTTTCGTGTAATAGAGGTGGACGTGCTCCGTGATGATTTGCAGTTCTGTCTCATCCTCGATCACGCGAAACTCCGGGACTGCGAACGCCCGGTTAAAGACGACTTGGGTCGGCCGGTCCTCGAACACCCCATCTTCCGCGTATTCCATCCGAATCAATTGGCTCGTCAGCACCGTGAAGCGATAGCAGCTCCCTTGGACGATTGCTCGATTATCTGCCTGTGGCTTCATTTGTTGCGTATAGACGTTCTCCTCTTCAAATAGACGCATAAGCTCGAGCGTTGCCGCTCTTCGTCACTCCCCTTCTAAATTGTGCAAACGTTTACACTCAAAATGATAGCAATGTCTAAATCGACATACAACATTCCTTCCCCATGTCGGACCATAAAAAACGACGAGCTACCAATTCAGAAAAAAACCACAGACGCTGATGTCTGTGGCGTTGAGCTTATTGTTGGAGCGTCGCGGCGAGTCGGACGCGCGTCCCGACCTCACCTCGGACCGCCGCAAGGGCTTGTTCGAGCGACGTGATGACGGCAACCCGGTCGTGTCCTGATTCGGCGAACTGAAGGGCCGCCCGAACTTTCGGCAACATACTGCCCGGTGCGAACTGGCCTTCGGCGATATACGTCTCGAGCTGTTCTTTCGTCGTCTCCTCGAGCGCCCGAGCCGACGGGGTCCCGAAATCGACGAATACGTGCTCGACGGCCGTCAAAATGAGGAGCATGTCGGCGTCGACGAGATCGGCGAGTTTCGCAGCGGCGAAATCTTTATCGATGACCGCCTCGACACCGACATAACCATCTGGTGTATCGATGACGGGAATCCCGCCGCCGCCAGAGGCGACGACGATGTGCTCATGGGCGACAAGGTCACGGATGACCGCGTGTTCGAGAATCGCCACTGGAAACGGACTCGGGACGACGCGGCGATAGCCGCGACCGGCGTCTTCTTTGAACACATAACCGGTCGTCCGTTCCATCTGTTGCGCTTCCGCCTCGTCGTAGAAGGGACCAATCGGCTTCGTCGGGTGACTGAAGGCACTATCGTTCGGGTCGACGACCGACCGCGTGACGATTGGCGCGACCGAACGTTCCAAACCGCGCGATCTCAGAGCTTTCGTGAGGGCATTCTCGAACCAATAGCCAATCATCCCTTGTGTCATCGCCCCGCAAACGTCGAGTGGCAAGGCCGGCGTCGCCGGACTATCTGACGCAGCCTGTTGCAACATCAAATTCCCAACTTGCGGCCCGTTCCCATGGGTGATGATGACCTCAATCCCTTCGGCGACAAGCGCGGCAAGAGATTCAGCCGTCGCCTCGACGGCTCGAATTTGAGCCTCGGCCGTCGCATCTTTTCCTTGTTGAATCGCATTTCCACCTAGTGCGATGACTACTCGTTTATTCCGCATATTGGTTTCCCCCGATCAAAAGACTGAGATATTTCCTGAGACGATGCGCACGACGGCCAAGATGGCGAGCGCGGTCAAGACACCGGCCACAATCCATTCCGTCTTCGTCAACGTCTTGATGCCGTTCTCACGCTGTGCCTTGATGTAGAGCAACGTACCTGGTGCGTACAGTAAGGTCGTCAAGAGCAGATAGTCGATTCCAGCCGCATAGATGAGCCAAATCCCGTAAATCGAGGCGACGGCTCCGATGATGAGATCGCGGGTCCGACGTTCACCGGCGTTGTAGCCGATGCCGTTCTTCGCGACTTTGACTTGATAGAAAGCCGAGAAGACGTATGGAATCAAGATGGCGCTCGAAGCGAGCGAGAAGGCGAAATTATACGCCGCATCCGAGAACAGGAACGTGAAGAGGAACAATTGAATCAATCCGTTCGTGAGCCAGAGCGCGTTGGCCGGCGCGCTGTTTTTATTCTCTTTCGTGAACCATTTCGGGAACACGCCGTCTTTCCCGGCCACGAATGGAATCTCGGCGGCAAGTAACGTCCAACCGAGCCACGCCCCGAGGACAGAGATGACGAGACCGCCGTTGATGAGCATCGCGCCCCACGGTCCGACCGCCGACTCGAGCAAGTACGCCATCGCCGGTTGTGAAGCGTTCGCCACGTTCTCTGGATTCATGAGACCGAGCGACATGATCGAGATGAGCAGATAGATGACGAGTGTCCCGAGCAACCCGATGACCGTCGCTTTCCCGACGTCCGAGCGCTTGCGGGCCCGTCCGGATAAGACGACCGCCCCTTCGACACCGATGAACACCCATAGTGTGACGAGCATCGTCGAGACGACCTGGTCTCTCACACTACCCCATGAGAAACCACCCTGGCCCCAGAAATCGAACGTGAAATTATCGAGGTTGAAGAAGAATAAGGTGATGGTGATAAAAGCAAAAATCGGTACGAGTTTCGCAATCGTCGTGATGATGTTGATCATGGATGCTTCATGAATGCCTCGTAAAATGAGCGAATGAACGAGCCACAGCATAATCGAGGCGCCGATGATGGAGGCGATGTTTTGACCGCCTTCGAAGATTGGGAAGAAATAACCGACCGAACTGAACAGGAGCGTCGCATAGGCGACGTTACCAAGCCATGCGGAGAGCCAGTAGCCCCACGCCGAGTTGAACCCCATGAACTGACCGAAGCCGGCCCGGGCGTAACTGTACACCCCGCCGTCGAGGTCTGGACGACGCATCGTCAAATTTTGAAAACTGAGACCGAGTGCGATAATCCCGATTCCGGTGATGACCCACCCAATCAAAATCGCCCCCGCGTTCGCACCTTGGGCCAAATCGGCCGCTAAGTTGAAGGCTCCCCCGCCAATCATCGAACCGACGACGAGTGCCGTCAACGCCCCGAGCCCTAATCGTCGATCCTTTTTCTCCGGTTGTACGCCAGCCGTTCCACTTGAGTCATGCGCTATTTTCGTAGACATTGAACTCATCCCTTTCGTTTAGTACGAACCGGAGGGGAAACCCCTCCCGTCCGTCAGCGTTCAAGCCATTCGTTCGTGTCGGTGAGCGTCGCCGCCATCACAGCTTTAATCGTGTGCATCCGATTCTCCGCCTGATCAAAGACGAAGGAATGACGACTCCGGAACACCTCGTCCGTGACTTCCATCTCGGTCAGACCATATTCGGCATGGATGGCTCGGCCAACCTCGGTCTCCAAGTCGTGGAAGGCTGGCAGACAGTGAAGGAACATGACGTCTGGATTATTCGTCTTCGTGAGCATGTCCATGTTCACTTGGTAAGGATGGAGCAACTTGATCCGCTCGGCGAATTCCGCCTCTTCGCCCATCGACACCCACACATCGGTGTAAATCACGTCGGCGTCGGCGACCGCTTCATCGATACTCTCGGTCAACGTAATTTTCGCTCCCGTCTCGGCAGCGACCGAGCGGGCAAAATCGACGACCTCATCTGACGGCCAGAGCGATTTCGGCGCGCAGATGCGCATGTCCATTCCGACTTTGGCCCCACCAATCAAGAGCGTGTTGCCCATATTGTTGCGTCCATCGCCGACATAGACGAAGCGAATGCCAGACAACTCGCCTTTCTGTTCTTTGACGGTCAAGAAGTCGGCCAAGATTTGAGTCGGATGATATAAGTCCGTCAACCCGTTCCATACCGGGACACCAGCATCTTTGGCCAAACCTTCGACCGTCTCATGGGCGAACCCACGGAACTGGATGCCGTCGAACATACGTCCGAGCACGATGGCCGTGTCTCGAACCGATTCTTTTTTGCCGAACTGGATATCCGATTTCCCGAGGTATTCCGGATGCATGCCGAGATCGATGGCCGCCACAGTAAACGCACAACGCGTCCGTGTCGATGGTTTTTCAAACAAGAGCGCCACGTTCTTCCCTTCACAGATGCGATGCGGGACGCCTTGTTGCTTTTGACGCTTGAAGGCGGCCGATAAATCGATCAAATAGTTCAACTCGTCTCCTGAAAAATCGTTCAATGATAGAAAATGACGGCCTTTCAAATCAAAGTTGTACGTTGTGGACATGCTCGTTTCCTCCTCGTTAAATGTCTTCGCGGATAATCGGACAGCTCATACAGCGTGGACCCCCACGACCACGCGACAGTTCACTCGACATGATTTCGATGACTTCGACGCCCTCGGAACGGAGCAACTCGTTCGAGACGTAGTTGCGGTCGTACGTGACGACGACGCCTGGGGCGATGGCGAGCGTGTTCGATCCATCGTTCCATTGCTCGCGGGCAGCGGCAATCGGGTCCCCGCCCCCACATGGAATTAAGACGATCTCATCGAGACCGAGTGCGGCTTTTAACACGTTCAACAGATCCGTATGCTGCGTGATGTGAAGTTCGCCTACGGCGTTCAACGTCAGTTCAAAGATATTCATCTTGCCTCCTGGACCTTGGATGAACGGATGAATCGTGAACTTGTCATGGTCGACCATCGTAAAGACCGTGTCGAGATGCATGAACGCGCGCGATTTCGGAATCTCGATGGCGATGACTTTCTTGAATGTACCGCCTTTTTTCAACAAGTTGAGGGCGACCCGTTCAATCCCTTGGGCCGTCGTTCGTTCGGAAATCCCGATGGCGACGACTTCCTTCGACAACACGAGCTCGTCCCCCCCCTCCATCGCGAAACGATAGTCGCGGTCCGACCAAATCGGGATGTCGTGTTTCGCGAATCGCGGGTGATAACGCATAATATATTGTGTGAACAACGATTCACGACGACGAGCCGGCTCTTTCATCCGGTTGATGGATAGCCCGTTGCCGATTGCTGCCGCCGGATCACGGGTGAAGTATAAGTTCGGCATCGGATCGAGATAGAACGGATACGTGTCCTCAATCATCTCGTGTAAGTGGCGCCGTTTTTCGGGCTTAATCTCGGATTTCCGAATCCCGGCCATGACGGTCTCAATCAACTTTTCATTGTCGTAGGCGAGCAAATATTCTTTCAGCGTCTCGTACGAACCGTTGATATTTGATTTGGACTCTGACAAGATATCAGCGACGAAACGTTCACGGACACCCGGCAACGACAACGTCTCAGCCATTAAATTTTCTAGATAAAGCACTTCGACGCCTCGGTTTTGGAGCACGCTCGCAAAGTAATCGTGTTCTTTTTGAATGACTGGAAGATGAGGAATGTCGTCAAACAGGAGTCGTTCCAAATATTCCGGGGTCAAATTTTCGAGTTCGCGTCCTGGACGTTTTAAAAGGACGGTCCTGAGTTCACCAATTTCTGAATACACGTGGATCGGATGTTTCAGCGTAGTATCCCGTGCGGTTTGTTGATCCGTCATCGATATCATCTCGCTTCCTCCTTGTGATTCGGGTGTGTTGCTACCCTTACATTATCAACTTACCCATTTCCACGATGGGCAAGTCCGACGTTTGGACTGTGGTGGATTCCACAGAAAAGTGCATAGATCATGACGTGACATGAATGAACAATCACTCGAGAAACGGTGTGGCCCCTCGAATCGAGAGAAAGGGACGTATACACGCTGTATAGATTGTGAAAAAAATTCATAGCTTTTTTTTGATTTTGTTTGAGACCGCTCAAACTCGTGACATAATATAGACAAATGATGTGAAAAGGAAGTGAGTCGATGGCAATCGAACGTACAGAACGCGCCCGTCATGAATCCCAAGTGACAGCGCTCATTCAAAAAGGGGACCCGGTCGATTTCCGCGACGTGTTCCTCACCCTCCACCCTGGTGAACAGGCCGACCTGTTCATCGAACTTGAACGTCCGGGCCGTGAGTTCGTCTACGAGGCGTTATCCCCGGAAGCGTTCACCGACTTGTTTGAAAAACTTGAACTGGACGAACAGGAACAGTTCATTCAAGAGATGCCACGTCCGTTCGCCGTACGTGTGTTGAACGATATGTTCTCGGATAACGCCGCCGACTTGATGACCGAGCTCCCTGACGACTTCATGAACGAACTGTTCGAGTTGATGGACGAGACCGAGGCGACCGAGGTCAAAGACTTGATGCGCTATCCGGACGATACGGCCGGTGCCATCATGACGACCGAGTTTATCGTGTTGAAGGCGGACAAGACCGTCGGTGCGACACTCGAAGACTTGCGCGAACTTGGACCGGAAGCCGAGACAATCTATTACCTGTACGTCATCGACACCGATCGCCGGCTCGTCGGCGTCGTCTCGCTACGCGACTTGATCGTCTCCCCGCTCGACGTGCAAATCGCGGACATCATGGGCCGGCGCGTCGTGTCGGCCCACGTCCTCGCCGATCAGGAAGACTTGGCCCGGACCGTTCAGAAGTATGACTTATTGGCCCTGCCTGTCATCGACAGCGAGGACCATCTGCTCGGGATCATCACGGTCGACGATGTCATGGACGTCATCGAACGCGAGACGACCGAGGATTTCGAAGAGCTGTCGGCGACGAAAGGTTCGTCGGACATCAACATGGGACCGGTCGAGGCGGCGATGAAGCGCGCGCCATGGATTATTAGCCTCATGTTCCTCGGGATGATCACTGCGTCGACAATCGGTGGTTTCGAGGACACGCTCGAAACGATCGTCTTGCTCGCCGTCTTCATGCCGCTCGTCATGGGTTCGGCCGGTAACGCCGCCACCCAATCGCTCGTTGTCGCCGTCCGCTCAATCGCGCTCGGGACGATTAATCGAAAGAACGTGTTGAAGATGATTCGTCGTGAGTTCGGGACGGGGCTATTGCTCGGTCTCGCCTGTATGGTCGTCATCTTCGGCGTCATCACCGTCCTCTATGACAGTGCCTTAATCGGCATAATCGTCGGTCTGTCGATTTTTGCGTCGCTCAGCGTGGCGACCATCGTCGGGACGCTCGTGCCGCTCTTGATCAATCGATTGAAACTCGATCCAGCCGTCGCGTCGGGTCCGTTCATCACAACAGTCGTCGACAATCTCGGCTTAATCATTTATTTCACGGTCGCGACTTCGTTGCTTCGCTTTTTTTGACACCTGACCTCTCAGGTGTCTTTTTTTGTTGTGAGGTTTGTTACAGTTCTTTTACAAAAGAGAAAACGGGAAATAATCATACTTCGTGAAGGGTAGTTATGAAAAAGTACTTATAAATAAGAAGAAGTTGAGGGAGGGAATGTCGTTGACCATTCAACAAGTTGTTTACATATTAATCACAGGGGCCTTATTCATGGGGCTCGTCGCTTACGTCTCTTATCGCATGACGAAAGGGAAAGTCGAGAGTGCCGATGACTATTTCTTGGCAGGACGGGGGCTAACCGGCATCTTTATCGCCGGATCACTCTTATTGACGAACTTGTCAGCCGAGCAGTTAATCGGCTTAAACGGGCAATCGTTCGCCGGCAACATGTCGGCTATGGCGTGGGAAGTCACAGCCGGAATCGCCGCCATCATCATGGCGCTCTTTTTACTGCCGCGTTTTCTCGGAATCGGGATTTCGACGATCCCTGAATTTTTGAGCCAACGGTATGACGAGGACGTCCGTCGCTTGACGGTCCTGTTGTTCTTGTTCGGCTATATGTGCGTCACGATCCCATCGATGCTCTATTCCGGCGGATTGGCCGTCCTGCAACTGTTTGACGTACCGGAATTACTCGGAATCAGCTTCGAGCAGTCGCTCTGGCTCGTCATTTGGTTCATCGGGATTATCGGAGCCGTTTACGCCATTTTCGGTGGTCTCCGCGCCGTCGCCGTCTCCGACACGTTGAACGGGATCGGATTAATCATCATCGGTTTCCTCGTCCCGACGCTCGGCTTCATCGCGCTCGGTGACGGAAACCTCGTCGATGGGATGAAGACGATTGCAACCGAGAATCCAGAGAAACTGAACGCGATCGGTTCAGAGAACGATTCCGTTCCGTTCTTGTCCATCTTCACGGGGATGATTTTTGCGAACTTGTTTTATTGGGCACTCAATCAATATGTCATCCAACGGGCACTCGGGGCGAAGAACTTGGCCGAGGGTCAAAAAGGGGTACTTTTCACCGGTTATTTGAAGTTGCTCGTCCCGATTTTCATGCTGCTTCCAGGGATTATCGCGTTCCATTTGTATGGCACGAACGTCGATAAGGCGGACCTCGCTTATCCGAGCTTGATTGCCGACTTGTTGCCGATGTGGCTCATGGGCTTCTTCCTCGCCGTCTTGCTCGGTGCCGTGTTCAGCTCGTTCAACTCGTTGCTCAATAGTATCGCCACCTTATTCGTGCTCGATATTTATAAGCCGAAGTTCAAACCGGACGCGTCTGACAAAGATTTGATTCGTGTCAGCAAATGGTTCGGGACGTTCGTCGCGCTCGTCTCGTTCTTCGTCGCTCCGAACTTGATGTACGCACCGGACGGACTGTGGGACTTGATTCGCCGCTTCACCGGTTTCTTCAATATCCCGATTCTCGTCATCGTCTTAATCGGGATGCTCGTGAAGCGCGTACCGCCGATTGCCGCGAAACTCGTCATCGGCTTCCACGTCGTCACGTATTACTTCCTCGTCTGGGGAACGGAGCAGTGGTTCGGCTTCGACCTTGGCATCAACTTCATTCACATTTACGGGATTTTGTTCGTCCTCGAAACGACCATCATGCTCGTATTCGCAAAAGTTCGACCGATGCAACACATCAATCCGATTCGCATCGATCTTGGCCGCGTCAAGCCATGGCGTCATGCAATTTCGACTTCCATCATCCTTGTCGCGTCGATGATTTTCGTCTACTTCGTCTTCTCACCGATCGGTCTCGCCTATGCGGACGGGATCGTCTCGAGCTGGTTCTGGCCGGCGACCATCGCCTTGTTCGTTGTGACGGGTGGCCTCGTTTGGGCGTCCTATCGCTACTGGCTCCCGAGATATGAGGTTTACTTGACGAATCTCGGTACGACGGACACTGACCGTGAAGAAGCGATTGGTGAATAATCAGCGTCTCCTCCGCCTTTGACGGAGGAGACATTTTTTTTGTGTGGTTAGGGATTGATTGGCCGTATGCTATGCTAAAAACACTAGACAAACTTTCGGAGGTGCCCAATGAACAAGCTTTTGGACGACGACTTTACTGACCTTCCCATTAAACCTGATTTTTCTGGATCGGCGCTCGTCATGCGACAGAACGACATCCTGTTCGACCATCAACAAGGTTATGCGAATCGTGCGGAACGCATCGAAAATCGAACGTCGACCCGATTCGGTATCGCTTCGGGCTGTAAGTTGTTCACGGCCATCGCCGTCTGCCAGCTCATCGAACAAGACAAGTTGGCATTCACATCGACGCTCGGCGAATGCCTCACCATCGATTTTCCAACGTTCGATCCGGCCGTGACAGTCGAACAGTTGCTCACTCACACGTCCGGCATCCCCGATTATTTCGACGAGTCTGTCATGGACGATTTTGAGGAATTGTGGCGGCAACGTCCGATGTATCATATCCGGCAGCTACGTGACTTTCTCCCGATGTTCCAACACGAGCCGATGCGACAAGAACGAGGCGTGTTCCAATACAATAATGCCGGTTATATTCTGCTCGGCCTCATCGTCGAACAAGCGAGCGGGTTGATGTTCTCGGACTATATCGAACGATTCGTGTTCAAGCCGGCCGACATGACCGATTCGGGGTACTTCTCGCTCGATGCCTTGCCGGCGAATACGGCGCTCGGGTATATCGACAACGCGGACGGCTCGTGGCGGACGAACCACTATTCCATTCCCGTCAAAGGCGGAGCGGACGGCGGCGCGTTCGTGACGGCACAAGATATGACCAAACTTTGGAGCACCTTGCTCGCTCATCGCCTACTTGGCGAGGAGATGACATCACGACTGCTGACTCCTCATGTGAAGGTAAACGATAAAGGCGCACATTATGGCTACGGTCTGTGGATTCAACTGAACGCGAAGCGACACGTGTTTAAATATCATGTCATGGGTTATGACCCCGGCGTCAGTTTTCATTCTGCGTACTACCCGGCCACAGACATCGTCTCGGTCGTCTGTTCGAACGAGTCAGATGGTGCGTTCGACCTCATGAAAGCCATTGAAATGAAAGTAGGTGAAGGTTGATGATCATTCGTCCTTATGAAGAATTTGATTTTGAACAGATTCAAGCATTGAATGAAGCGGAAGGTTGGAGTCAACTCGTGCGACAACATGACTTGACGAAACAGGCGTGGCGGCAATCGAACGTTGCCTATGTCGTCGAGTCAGAAGGACTGGTGATTGCCTACTTGCGTGGGTTGACCGACACGACCGTGAGCCTGTACGTGTGCGAACTGCTCATCGCGGCCTCGCACCGTCGCCTCGGGATTGGCGAGCAGTTGTTGTCACACGTACATGCGCTCTACCCTGAGACGCGCCTCGAGATGCTCGCGAGTGCTTCATCCCACACGTATTACGAAAAATTGAACTTCCGTCCGTTTTACGGGTACCGGAAGACGATTCACGAATAGGAGGAGCTGTCATGAAACTAGCCATCGTGACCGGTGCGTCGCGCGGTCTCGGCCGTGCCATTGCCGAGGAACTATTGAAGCGGGATTACGAGGTCGTCAATTTTTCACGGACGCAGGCGACCGATGCCTCGTTCCGTCACGTCGAGGTCGATTTGGCTGATCCGACAAGTACACTGGCCGCGCTCGAACACGTGAAGCCGCTCATCGAGACGGCGACATCCTTGCTCGTCGTCCAAAACGCAGCCTTGATTGAACCGATTCACCGGTCCGGCCAATTGGACGCCGCGCAGCTCATCGCCCACGTCCAAGCCAACCTGCTCGCCCCGATGCTCTTGACGAACGCGGTGCTCGCGTACGATCTGCCCGTCTCGCTCATCCACGTGACCTCTGGGGCCGCAAAGCGCCCGATCTCGGGCTGGAGTGCATACTGTGCGACGAAAGCCGGGCTCGACCATTTCACCGAGACGGTCGCCCTTGAATTGACCGGTACGAACGATAAAATCGCCTTGTTCAACCCAGGCGTGATGGACACCGCGATGCAGGCAAGCATCCGGGCCTCATCAGAAGACGCGTTCCGTGACGTGGAACAGTTCCGTTCTTACGTGACAGAAGGCCGATTGCGCACCCCTGAGACGGTCGCCCATATCTTGGCGGAACACTTACTAGACGAGCCGTTCGAGAATGGCAAGACGTATTCCGTATATGACCTCGCTTGATTTTTGACCTGGTATAAAATTCAGTCACCCTTTTCTTACTAGACCGCCTACACTAAAGGCAGACGAAACAAGAAAGGATGACTTAATCATGAAGACGATTGCAGGAGGATTATTATTTTTCGGATTGTTCAGTCTGACGCTGTCGTTCACGATGATTGGAGATACCGCCATCGTCGGCGCGTTAGTGAGCGGTGTCGCCGTCTTGTGTGGGGTCGGGCTCTGGTTCGGTGCGACGGAACTGACACGCATCCGTGCCTCATTCCTCGACAACAAAAAAACGTCTTTCCCTGAATGAGGGAAAGACGTTTTTGGATTCATTGATTGTCTTCGTCTTCGTAATCATCATCCACGTATTCTTCGAAATCATATTCTTCGAAGTCCGCTTCGTCGATGAAGATGTCGCGGTCATTGACGACGTGAATCGGACCGTTGGCCACATCGATTCGAATCGTCCATGCCCATGGAATGCGCAATCGGCTATAAACGCCTGTCCAGAATTCCATCGATTCTTGCTCGTATCGCTCGAACTCTGCCAGCAACTCTTTAAAAGTGATTCCTGACAACTGGAAGTTTGAGTCTTGGATTCGCTCAAGGGCATTATGCGTCGCCTCGAGCTCCGCCGCACGTACCATTTCTTCGGCCGTAGCCATCTCAAGAATGGTTCCATCCGGTGGCAGAATGTCGTATACGTTAAACAATTCGCCTTCTTCTACTTCTTCATCAAACTCATAGTCGTCGTGCCGCATGCTTCATTCCTCCTCACTCTAGTTGAATCTCTTTCATTGTACCATTCCACTCCCTGTTAGAACGAAACATTCGTGTATATATTTTGGCAGGTGGGGAATGATAACAAAGGAATAGAATACGTATCAGCGAAAGGGGCCAATTGACCATGAACGAATCATTTCAAGCACTCGTCCTCGACAAAAAAGACGACCGTCTCCATTCCACGGTGACCGACGTCAAATTCGACGCCCTTCCGAGAGAAGAAGACGGCAACGTCCTCGTCGAAGTCCATTATTCAGCGCTCAACTACAAAGACGCTCTCGGGCTGACCGGATCCGGCAAAATCGTCAGTCATTATCCGTTCATCCCCGGGTGCGAGTTCGTCGGGAAAGTCGTTGAATCCGACCATCTCGATTTCAAAGCCGGCGACGATATCATTGCGACCGGTTTCGGCATCGGCGAACGACATTTCGGTGGCTTCAGCCGTTACGCTCAAGTCCCTGGGAACTGGCTCATCAAACTACCGAAAGGCATGGCGCTGCGAGATGCAATGACAATCGGAACGCCAGGACTTACCGCCATGTTCGCTGTTGAGGCGCTCGAACACGAGGGTGTGCATCCTGGTCAAGAAGTACTTGTGACCGGTGCTTCCGGGGGAGTCGGCAGTTTTGCCATCGCCTTGCTCCACAAGCTCGGCTATCACGTGATTGCCTCGACCGGCAAACAAGACCCGGCGTATTTGCGCGACCTCGGTGTCGAGAACGTGATGGCCCGAAGCGAGCTCGAAGGACCGGCCCGACCGCTGGATGAACAGCGGTTCGATGCTGCCATCGACTCGGTCGGAGGCGAGACGCTCGGTAATATCCTCAGCCGAACGCGCTATGAAGGGACGGTCGTTGCGTGTGGGCTTGCCGGTGGCCATGAGCTCCACACGACCGTCTATCCGTTCATCTTACGAGGCGTACGGCTCATCGGCATTGATTCGGTCATGCAACCGATCGCCCGTCGCGTGAAAGCGTGGGAACGGCTCCATGAAATTATCGACACACGCGTGCTGAACCATATGGTCCATGAGATTCCGTTGCATGATGTTCCGCGTCACGCCGAGGCGATGATGCGCAGTGAACTGAGCGGCCGGACCGTCGTCCGCATCCACGACTAATACAAACAGGGCTGAATCCTTCGATTCAGCCCTGTCTCTGTATTCTCCATGGTGGTGGAATTATAATGTGAATCCGGCTGGTGCGTCTTTGACGACGACAATCACCTTGCCTTGATCTAATTTCTTCTCAAGTTGATCGGCTTCGGTCGATGAGAAACCGAGCTGTTCGAACTGGGCTCGGAGCTCGTCCCCTTTTTTACGGAACAAGTTTTTCGCGGCCGTCCCCAGGCCGACGTCCGATGCCGTCACCGTATTCGCGTCGGCGTTATCGGCCACACGGTCGGTCCGGTCATCGTCGTGGGTGATGACATAAATGTGCTTGTCCTCAATCCCTTTCGCTTTCATCGATTGAATGGCGGTCACGACTTCTTCATCATTTGTAAACTCTTTGTACAAAACTGACATGTCTGTTCTCCTCCTTCGATAGCGTTACATGAATAGTTATTACCTTTTTCTCCAAAAATCACACATTAAAAAACGATGACAGCTGTCATCGTTTCGTTAAACGGCCGGTTCTTGGCCCTTCAATTTTTTTAATTCATCGAGCAGGATGTCTGATTCGTTGAACGGAATCGACTCTCGGCCGACGCGTTCGACGTGGTCATGCCCTTTTCCGACGACGACGATGCGTTTGCCGTCGAGCGCTTGTTGCGCCGCGTGGCGCAGGGCGTCCCGTCGTTCCTCGAACGTCACATAATGCGTGTTCGCGTCGATTCCGGCGAGCAGTCCATCGATGATGCGCTTCGGTTCTTCCGTGCGCACGTCATGCACCGTCACAATCAAGTCGTTCGAATAGTGACTCGCGATGCGACCCATCTCCGCCCGTTTGGTCGGGTCACGGTCGCCCGCCGCACTCAACACGACAACGAGTTCACGTTCCCCTTGCTGAAGCGTCGACAGACACTTCTCGAGGCCGTCCGGCGTATGGGCATAATCGAGATAAATCTCGGCGTCTTCCGTATCGAGTCGTTCGAGCCGACCTTTCGGTAGCGTGAGTCCCGGCACGTTGGCGATAATCGATCGCAGCATCAGTTCCGATGTGGAGACGAGACCGATGGCCGCGGCCAAGTTAGCGGCATTGAATGCGCCCATGAAGCGGACCGGAGCCTCAATTGTCAGCGCGTTCATTTTAATGACGACCGTCTGGTCATGCCAGATGACTTGAATATCAGCCGGTACGTCCGCATGGGTGCTGTACATGATGCGCCGACGAGTCGGGGCAAACGCGGCCATCGTGTCACTGGCCGAATCTTCAGCGTTTAAAATGATGGCATCCCCGTCCGTCGTCTCGACTTGTTCGAACAATCGGGCTTTGGCTCGGGCGTACTCATCCATCGAGCGATGGTAATCCAAATGGTCATGCGTCAAGTTCGTGAACGCCGCCGCGTGAAACCGGACACCTTCGACACGTCCTTCCATCATCGCATGCGAGGAGACCTCGACGACACAATCGGTCACGCCGGCATCGGCCATCTCGGCCAGCAAACGATGTAAGACGACGGCCTCAGGCGTCGTATTTGGTGTGTTTAATGTTTGATCTTTATAACGTGCTCCAATCGTGCTTACAATTCCGACCGGTCGGCCGGACAGACGAAATAAATCATATGTCAATGTCGCGGTCGTCGTCTTCCCGTTCGTACCGGTGACACCGTAAATGCGCATCCGATGTGAGGGGTGGTCATAAAAGGCACTGGCCACCACGCCGGCTGTCCGCTTCGTGTCCGCGACGACAAGGTTCGGCACCTCAAGGTCAAGCGGGTATTCCGAGATGACAGCAACCGCTCCTTTGGAGACGGCCTCCTCAGCGAATTCATGTCCGTCCACCGTATAGCCGCGGATACAGATAAATAAATTCCCTGGACTGACCTTTCTGGAATCTGTCTCAATTCCGGTCACCCATGGATCGCGTTCGATGTCATCCATCTCATTTCCTAGAATGGCGGATAAACGTTTCGTCCTCATGCTGTGTACTTCCTTTCTCATGGGTGTCGCTAGGTTCGCAAACCTTATCGTCATGGTACTAGATATTAGGCTGTAATGGAGATGACAAATATATTACTTCCCTTTTTACGTGCGATACAATCGCCCAACCAAAAAATTCCTAGTCCAGGACGGGACTAGGAATTTATTTCGTTGTCGGTGAACCGAAGTCCTTGCTCGTGAAGCGCGGTTTCCAAGATTCGCAGTACACTTGGCCCGACCCCATGCAAGGCCGCAATTTCTCGTTTCGTGTACGTGGACAACTGCTCGAGCGTATCGATATAGGTAGCTCGAAGCGCCCGTTCGGCCGGTGCCGAACATTTCGGAAGTGGTGTCATCCGATTCCCTCCTCTCGTCCTGAGGCACGTTCAATCGTCGGGAGACAGGCGAGGACACGTTCCATACAAAATGTTCGACGCGCTTGTTTGTTCACGTCCCAGGCGACGAGTCGATCGCCTTGCAGCTTCATCAGCTTGACACGTCGCTTCGAAATGACCCCGTTCCGATCGATATACATCATTTCCACGACCCGTCCATTCCGCATCCAACGCATGACTTCTTGCCTCATCTAATCTCCCTCCTTTGTTACTCTTAGTATACAGAACATTTGTTCGTAATTCCAGTCTAGAGGTGTGCGTTCGCACAATTTCACGTATGCTAGAAGAAACGAAAGTTTCGCGAAAGGGGTTTACCCGATATGACCTATTTGCTGTTGGCCGTTTTGGCCATCGTCTTATTCATTTCCATGATTTATGCGGCCAAAGCCTTGCCAAATTTAAGCAATGTTTTATTCAACCGCGGCAGCCTGTTCGGTCAAGACACCGAGACCGTCACGTGTCCGAACTGTAAGAAAACGTTCAAACGGTCCGGCGGGAACACACAGACGTGCCCGCACTGTTATACGTCGTTTTAACTACAAAACAGCCAACATTCCGCTCATCAGCGGAACATTGGCTGTTTTTGAATGTGCTCGAATCGGAAAGTAACCGTTTACGTTCACCCTATAAGTGAAATAAGAAGGTTACGTCATTTGCCCGCAACCCAACCACGAGAGAGTCTCATTCTGAAGGAGTCCACCATGTCATTCATATCCGATCACGATTTATACGCACGCATGTTAAACCGCGACACTTCTGCGCTCGAACTGCTTTACGACCGCTATGAGCGCATCTTATATTCACTCGCCCTCCGCTTGACGACGCGAGCCGACTTGGCCGAGGCAGTCCTCTCCGAAGTGTTCACAGAGCTTTGGAAACGTCGTCTGCCGCTCGATTTGACGACCCATCGGCTGAAAACTCATTTGTTCGAACGTGTGGAGACCGCAGCGCTACGTCTAGTCGCCAGCGCTTAAATCCGTCTACCGCACCGCTCGATGCAACACTTCTAGAATCCCATCCGCATACATGCCCTCGGTGACACGACCATGTTCTCGTTTGGCTTCTTCGGTCCCGTTGCCAAGTACATAGCCGTTGCCGACATACCTCAACATCCCTAAATCGTTCCCACTGTCCCCGAACGCATAGGCGTGCTCGGTCTGAAACGTATATCGGTCGCACACGTAGTCGACTGCAGCGATTTTCCCCGCCCCTTGTGGGATGAAATCGATATCGTAGGCGTCTGCCGGGTCCCCGGCGAGCGGATTGCACCGACTGACGTTGACGGCGATCCCGAAGTCACGGGCGCTCGAACGAATGTGCTCGAGCTCATCCTTGCTCTCGCCGAAGTAATAATAATTGTGCATCCAGCCGCTTATGCCAAGGTTCGTCTGTGGTTCAATCGTGAGTGTTCGCCCTAGCCTGTCGACGACTTGGGTGACACGGTCTGAAAAGTCATCGGGAAACCGTGACGAATAACCGGAATCGAGCTCCAGTTGTCCGGACGCTGTCACTTGATACAGCTCTGTCCCGAGACTCGCCGCAATCCGGTGCGGGAAATAACGCATGTCTGCCCGTGCCATTTTTTCTCGAATCGTTTCAAGTGAACTCCCCGTCACCCACATCGTCGAGAACCGATGTGAGTGCACATCGAGAAAGTCTTCAAGTTGGCGCAATCGCTCCAACTGGTCAACAGAGCAAGCGTGCGGAAAATACGTCTCATCAAAATCAAAACAGACGAGCACCCGTCCCTCGCTAGTAAATCGTTTCATGGTCATCCTCCTTGTGTCGCCATACCCCATCTCGTATAGTAAAAGAGAAAGGACGTGGCAACATGAAAAATCGATTAAGCCGTTACTACTGTCAGTATAGCGGAATCGTGATCGGGTTCGGGCTCGTCTTCACCTTTTTGTTTGGGGTCCGGTCCTATTCAGTCTGGCAACAATGGCTCCCGAGCGGCTCGGCGCTTCTCGTCACTTTGTTCACAGCAACGCTGTTCAGTTACGTGGCCTACCGCCTGCTCAGCGCCTTGAATCTACGCCTGTTCCGCCGTATCGGAGGGATGACGTCCAGTTGTTCCCGTTAGACGCGGGGAAATCTTGACTGTTCACAAAATAGTCACGTCAAATAGGCATCCATTTTACGGTTTCATCCGTTAGATCAATACAAGGGATTCCCTTATGTGTAAAGGAGCAAGCCATGACTGATATTGAATTGTACGAGCGTGTCAGGCAAAAAGACAAACAAGCGCTCGAGACACTTTATGACCGCTATGAACGAATCCTCTACGCGTTCGTCATGCAGTTGACGAAAGACCGCGACCTCGCCGAAGAAGCGATGCAAGAAGTATTCATCAAGCTATGGCGCGGTGGCGGCGTGTATGATGAGACAAAAGGAAAATTCAAATCGTGGCTGTTCACGATGAGCCGTCACGTCACAATCGACTTGATTCGCAAACGAAAACCTGACCTGCAACTGGATGAGTCCTACGCGGAAGCCATCCCGTCCCCGGCCCCGTCCGTCGAGACCGAGGTCGAATGGCAAGAAGAGCGGACCCAAATCGAGACGGCGATGGCCGAACTGCCGGCCGAGCAACAACAAGTCGTCCGTCTCATGTACTTCCAAGGGCTCAGCCAACAAAAGATTGCCGATACGTGCGGCATCCCGCTCGGTACTGTAAAAGGAAGGATTCGATTAGCGTTGAAACAGTTACGAAGGCATTTATCCCATGATTTGAATGATAAGGAGGTGGAACGATGAACGCTTGTGACCAATTGATCGATTATTTCAACCAGCATTTGACAGAAGACGAACGCATCCGGTTTGAAGCGCATCTCGCGACATGTCAAACATGTCAAGAAGAGCTCGAACAACTCGAGGCCCTCGTCGGCGGCGTCGCGTTCCTCTCTGAACCGGCTGAACCGCCAAGCGGGATGAAGGCACGCATCCTCGACAACGTGTTCGCAGAAGACAAGACGGAGACGGAGTCGAAGCAAGACGAACCGACCCCGATCACACCGTTCACAGCCACGAAGAAGAACCAGAAGACGCCATGGGGGGCGCTCGCTCTCGCGGCCGCACTCATGCTCTCCTTGATCGGGAACGGCTATCTGCTCTTGAACCAAGATGACCCGAGCGGAATCGCCTTGACCGAGACCGTCCCGCTCGAAGGCGAATCGGAAGGCGTGGCTTACCTCGCCGAACAGGACGGCCAGCGCCAGCTCATCGTCCAGACGAACGGACTCGATGCGCTCGAAGCGAACGAAGTGTATCAAGTTTGGTTGTTAAAAGACGGCTCGCCGATTCCGACGGGGGCGTTCGTTACGGACGACAAAGGGAACGGGACCGTCATCTATACGCTCGATTCGACCGAATCAGAGGTGGACTGGGATACCGTTGCTGTCACGAAAGAACCCGAACGGGGCAACACGGCACCCGAGGGCGACATCGTGCTCAGTGCCAGCCTATAAGCAAGGACCGAATGACCTGACGCACCGCGCGTACGTGTCATTCGGTTCTTTTTTCGTTATGATGATAGAAAAGGAGTGGTACATATGCGTCAGCCTAAAATTGGTGTCGTCGGTCTCGGCGGCATCGCTCAGAAAGCGTACTTACCGATTTTAACGAACAGCACGTCGTTCGAACTCGTCGGTGCCTATTCCCCGACCGTCGCCAAACGTGAGGCGATCTGTCGGGCCCACCGGATGGAATCATTCACAGGACTGCCCGAGCTCGCGGCAGCCGTCGACGCGGCGTTCGTCCACAGTTCGACCGAGACGCATTTCGACGTCGTCTCTTATCTGCTCGCAAACGGTGTCGATGTGTATGTCGATAAACCACTCGCTGCGACAATCGAACAGGCGGAACGTCTCGTCGAACTGGCCGAGCAGACGAACCGGAAGCTCATGGTCGGCTTCAATCGCCGGTTCGCCCCGATGTATCAGCACGTGAAAGAAGCAGCCCCATTCCACACGCTCGACTTCGTCAAGCATCGCGGGGACGGATTGCGCGGCCACGACTATCAGTTCACATTGCTCGATGACTATTTGCATGTCGTCGACACGCTCCGGTACTTCGCCGGAAGCGAGTTGCGCTTAGTGACGGGCCAAATCGCGACGACCGAGGCGAACGGTCTCCACTTCGCGCGCCATATCTGGCAAGACGAGCACGGACTGCACACGACGTCGATGCACCGTAAAGCCGGGACGAATCATGAAGGACTCAGCGCCATCCGCGACGGACTGCGCGTGACGGTCGATGAGATGGTGACGCTTCAACGGTTCGAGCACGGCGCCCATTCAACGAAGACGTTCGGGTCATGGGACACGCTCCTGACCCAACGAGGCTTCCAAGGGGCAATCGACCACTTTATCTCGGCAGTGACCGAGGATACAGCCATCATGACGGACGGTCGTGAGGCGCTCCTCACACAACAGCTGGTGACGGATTTGTTCGGCTCACACTAAAAGGAGGCGTATCAAATGGATTTCTTTTTCTATATTATGGTCATCGTCGTCGTGTCCATCGCCGCAGATACATTTAATAAGACACGGAAGGCTCGTTTAGAAGAACTTCGACTCAAAATCGAGCAAGAGAAACTCGCGATTCAGCGGCTCGAACTCGAGATGAAGCGCGACGAAGACAAACTCGATCATCACGGATTTTAAAAAGACGATCGGCCCAGAGCGGGTCGGTCGTCTTTGGTTATAAGATATGGCGCTCCTCAGCTTGACGTGTCTCGCGGACACGCTTTTGCCGTCGCTCGGCGAGTGTCGACCACGTGACGGCCGTGACGATACAGGCGGCGCCGATAAAGAAGTTGCGGTCGAGTCGTTCGTCGAGGACGAGCCAGCCGAGGTAACCCCCGACGAGCGGTTGGAAAAAGAAGAATAATGACCCGACGCTCGCATCCATAAGCTCGAGCCCTTTGTTCCAAAAGAAGAACGCCCCGGCTGTCGAGATGATGCCGACATACAATACGCTCATCCACAGCACCATGGTCATATTCGGTAAGCCGGATGCGGCCACTTCCCCTCCCATGAGCGGCGTCATCAACACGAAGGCGATACCGATGGCGAACGTCGTGATCGTCAACGACGACATCGTCTCGGATGCGATTTTCACATAGATGGACATGAGCGCCCACGTGATGGCCGCACCGACCAAGACGAGGCTGCCGATGAAATACGTGCCTTCGACGTGCCAACCGATGACGATGATGACCCCGAGCGTCGCCAACAGGAGTGACCCGATTTTGACAGGTGTGAGCCGCTCTTTCAAGATGACTCGGGCGAAAATCACCATGAACGCCGGTGTCGCCGCCGTGACGAGCGATCCCGTATGGGCGTCGGATAGTTTCGTGCCAATGAACTGAAACGAAATCGAGGCAACGTATCCGATGACGCCGACGAGCGCAATCCATTTCCAGTCGCGTCGACCGATTTGCTCGCGCCCGAATGCCCACCACATCGCGAACAGGACGACAAACGCGACGGCATAACGCATCCAGATGAGCGTGAACGGTTCGATATAGCCGAGCGCATATTTACTGACGACGTACATCCCGCCCCAAATACTGGCGGCGAGCGTTAAACTGATGGCACCGAGCCATTCTTTGCGCATGGCGTCCCTCCTCCCTGATGTCTAAACAATACGACATCGGTCCTCGATATTCCTGTCCCCTAGTTGTCGAACGAGCCGAAATCGCTTACAATGAGCGTAATGATGATAGAAAGGAGGGAGAAAGGTGAACTTTGTCGGACGTACGCATTGGTCAACAGAACATTTGTACATTTTGCGTGCGATTTTTCACGATGTCGCATAAACATAGGACCCGTCTGTCCTTTTTTAGACATTGCTGAAATACGACAAAGCGCCTCTCTCTTGCCGAGCGCTTCTTTGCGCTCGGCTTTTTTGATAGGCCTCTACTTTAGGAGGAACCACTCATGTTAATCGAGTTACAACACATCCAAAAACAATTTGGCGGCCATGCCGTCTTGACCGATGCCAATCTTCATGTGAACGCCGGCGAACGAATCGGACTCGTCGGACGGAACGGGAGCGGCAAGACGACGCTTCTGCGTCTCATCGTCGGTGCCGATTCGCCAGACGAAGGGACCATTTATCGCAAGCAACGGTTACACATCGGCTATTTGGCCCAAATCCCGGCCCATCCCGGTAAGTCAGGTCGAGACGTGCTCTACACCGCGTTCGCCGAGTTGACGCGACTCGGTGACGAGATGCGACAGCTCGAGGAACAGATGGCCTCAAATGACGACATCGACGCGCTGCTCGAGACGTACGGTGCCTTGCAGACGCGCTATGAGAACGGCGGCGGCTATGCCATCGATTCGAAAGTGAATGCGATGATCGATGGATTACGGCTCACAAGTTTCGTCGACCGCCCATTCGACACACTCAGCGGCGGCGAACGGACCAAAGTCGGGCTCGCCTTGGCGTTGCTCCAAGAGCCGGAACTGCTCATCCTCGACGAACCGACGAACCATCTCGATTTAGAAGCGATGACTTGGCTCGAGTCATTCCTGCGTGACAGTCCGTCCACGCTTCTCCTCGTCTCACACGACCGCGTGTTTCTCGACGCCGTCGCCACACGCATCGTCGAATGTGAGGACGGGGAGTTGGCTAGTTTTGATGGCAACTACAGCGCGTTCGTCGCCCAAAAAGAAAAGAAGTTGCTCGATCAATTCCATGCCTATACGGAGCAACAAAAGAAAATCAAGAAGATGAAGGAAACGATTCGACAGCTAAGACAGTGGGCGAACGAAGGCAATCCACCGAACGAGAAGTTTTATCGGCGCGCCAAATCGATGGAGAAAGCGCTCGCCCGCATCGAGACGATCAAAAAACCACGACTCGAGGCCGTTCAACCGGACATTCAGTTCACGGCTCAGGGGCGGACCGGACGCGATGTGTTCGAGGCGACCGACGTGACGGTCACTTACGACCGGACCGTCTTCGAACACGTCTCGTTCTACGCCGGTCATGGCGAACGCATCGCCATCGTCGGCCCAAATGGGAGCGGCAAGTCGACCCTGTTGAAAGTATTGCTCGGTCACCTCGAACCGGCGACAGGCGAGGTGCGACGAGCGGAACGGGCCCAAATCGGCTACTTGTCCCAACACATCGACTTTGATGACTCCCATCGGCTCATCGAGGCGTTCCGTGACCGCATCGCTGTCGATGAAGGGAAGGCCCGTCAATTGCTGGCCCAATTCCTCTTCTATGGCGCGAGCGTCTTCAAACCGGTCAAAGATTTAAGCGGCGGTGAGAAGATGCGGCTCATGCTCGCCATCCTCATGCACGAGGACATCAACGTGCTCGTGTTAGACGAACCGACGAACCATCTCGACATCGAAGCGCGTGAGGCACTCGAAGACGCACTCGACCGTTTTACCGGCACGCTCGTCGCCGTCTCACACGACCGCTACTTCTTGAACAAGCTGTTCCCGATCACGTATTGGCTTGATGGGACAGCGACACATTTCCCGGGAAACGTGTCGTATGCGCTCGAGAAACGGCAACATGAAATGACCACAGAGGTCGCCGTTCCTAAACCGAAACTCGTAAAACCGAAGCAAGAAACGACTCACGACACCTCAGTTGATGAAGCTCGCCTGACCGATCTCGAAGCAGCACATCAAGCACTCCTGCACCAGATGAATGAGACGAACGATTTAGAAGAATTAATGACGTTGCAGCAACAAGCCGATGCGCTCCAAGCAGACATCGACACATTGTTGAATCAGTTGCTCGAATCGATTTAATCAAAAACGACGCCCTTAGCGGCGTCGTTTTTGTTCGAACCAAGCTTGGACAAGAAAGCCCGTCACGCCAAGCGCCATCAAAAAATAGGGCACGATACGTGGGACAGCACCCGTTTCCCCCATCATTATGAGGATCAATCCGCTCACGAACGTCCCGAGCCAATATATTTTCGGCATGTCGTCACTCCTCTACAATTTTTTCTTGTAATTTGTCAGAATTTTTCGTAAAATATTTTGAAATTCTTATTTACAGATATGGAAAGGAGACGCGCTCATGCCAAAACGAAACTGGGAGACGATTCTCCGATTCACCCTCGTCGTCACCATCACGGCCGCTACGTTCCTCTACGTCCGCTACTCGACCGAAATTAAAGAACGCGAGCGGGCTTTGGAGCAGTATCTTGCGACTCATTATAACATTTCGGCGGAAACCTATTCGATTGACGGTACCCTTTCCTTAAGCGGCTACGTCTATGATTTGACGTTCGAAGACGAACCTGACGCCGCTTACACGTTTCAGGTCGAACAGGCCGCAGACGGCCATCGTGTGAAGTTTGAACGAGCAGATGGCAAACAACCGGACCGGGTCGCCACGTTCGCCCCATAAGAAAAAGCGCCACGTCTGTGGCGCTTAACGGTGAGCGTTTCTAGTAGAGCGGACTTTCACCCGACCGAGAAAGTTCCCGGCCGACCGTCCCATGCAATCAATCGATACGTGCTAGAAAATGGACGCGGTTCAGAACGCGATTTCGGAGCGTTCGTTCGTCTGAACATCAATCTGGCCATGCACAGAGACATTGCCTCCAAAACGGCCATGACTGCGTTTCGACGTAATAAGGTTGAAATCCATCATGAACCTCATCATGCCCACCTGTTTTGAAACACCGAGCTTCCTAGACGTTTTGCCTCCCACATATCCTTTTTGTCTGCCCCTCACCTCTCGCTCGAGGTCAGGTGGACGACAGTTTGAATCAGGAGATCACCTAGTCCGCCGGTCTTTCAACCAACTTGTCTCTCGTTTCACCGAGCCGGCCTCAGTCAAACAACGATTGAATCTTCGTTTCATCCGTTGCCCCCTTTCAGCTCAACACGTTGAATGAGGACTACACTAATACATTAACCGTTTTACGTGACATCGAATCCCTGTTCACCATTTCTCCAAAATTTAGTCGTCGATATAATGGTCGAGCGCATAGGCGACGCCATCATCCTCAACATCCTTCGTGATATGGGTACTGATGTCTTTCAACGGATCGACGGCGTTCCCCATCGCAATCCTCGTTTCCGCCACTTCGAACATCGAGATGTCGTTCAAATTGTCCCCGATGGCCACAATATCCGCTTGTGGAATGCCGTGATGCTCTGCCAACTGCGTCAACGCCATCCCTTTGCTCGCATTCGGATGACCGATCTCGATTTTCGTCCAGCCTGCCGTCGTGATCAAAATGTCGGTCCGAGGCTCATACAGTTTCCGGAGCTCGTGCAGTTTGCGCCGATCGAACGAATAGACAAAGACTTTGTACACTTCGTCGGCCTCAAAGTCGATGTCCTCGATCGCATCAACATATGTCAGCCCGAACTGTTCGTTTTGAATTTCAATCTCCCGCTCGCCCCATTCCCGTGTGAACGATTGGTCGTGCGGCAACACCTCATCCAACTCGCCCTTCAGTAAATCGGTACCCGAACGGAGTACTTTCACCCCGGCATTCGTATAAAATTCGACGTACGCTCCGTGCTCATGGGCCACATCCCATAACTCCTGTACGACGTCTTTCGGGAGCGCGTGGTAATAAATCCGCTCATTTTCATAGAAGGCGATTGCGCCGTTCCCTGACAAAATCGGGCACGACAAATCGCTCCGCTTCAACAGCTCCTCAATATCATGAATCGAACGTCCGGAAGAAATCGAGACTAAATCCCCTTTGGCCTGACGCCGGCGAATTGCCTCTTGGTTCGCCTCCGTGATGACACCTGTCCGAGATAATAGCGTCCCGTCTAAATCGATGGCAATTAGTTTCATATCCTCTTCTCCTTTCACGTGGGTCTGATCACCCAATTCCCTCAGATTGACTCTCTCCATTTCATCATCACATATACACGCGCGAGAAGCACGTGCGAACCATGCCCGAACTGCGGTCATTCGTGTTGACACGCCATGCCCTGATTGCTACGCTTTTGTCAGCATGACAAGCAAGTCAAAGGGGGAAATGATATGGCTCAAGATTTCACACGGGCGTACGCGGAAACATGCGACGCCAGCGACTCGCTCGCACCATACCGGGGAGAATTTTATTTGCCGCAAGACGGTATTTATATGGACGGTAACTCGCTCGGCCTGTTATCGAAACGGGCCGAACGGACGTTACTCGAATCACTGAGCGATTGGAAAGAGCTCGGGATTGATGGCTGGATGTCGGGACGCCACCCATGGTTCAACTTGTCAGAACAATTAGCCGCACTTAACGCCCCGCTCGTCGGAGCAAGAGCCGAGGAAGTGATGGTCACCGGGTCGACGACGGTCAACTTGCACCAACTCGTCGCCTCATTCTTTAAACCCGAAGGCAAGCGGACGAAGATTTTAGCCGACACACTCACCTTCCCATCTGACATCTACGCCTTGAAGAGTCAACTCGAGCTCCATGGACTCGACCCGAGCGAACATTTGGTCCAAGTCTCGAGCCCGGACGGACGCTACTTGAAGGAAGAAGACATCATCGCAGCGATGACGGACGACATCGCCTTGATCGTCTTGCCGACCGTCCTCTATCGCAGCGGACAAATCCTCGATATGGCCCGTCTCGCCAAGGCGGCGCATGAACGGGATATCTTGATCGGTTTTGACGCCTGCCATTCGGTCGGCGCCATCCCGCACGCATTCCACGACTGGGGCGTCGATTTTGCCTACTGGTGCAACTATAAACATTTGAACGGCGGACCTGGCAGTGTCGGCGGCCTGTTCGTCCATGAACGTCATTTCGGGACGACACCTGGCCTGGCCGGTTGGTTCGGTTCACGCAAAGATAAACAGTTCGATATGGATCACACGATGACGCCGGCCGATGACGCCGGAGCGTTCCAAATCGGGACACCGCACGTCTTGAGTCTGGCCCCGCAACTTGGTGCCCTCGAGATGTTCAACGAGGTCGGGATGGACGCCATCCGTGAGAAATCGCTCGCTTTGACGACGTATATGACTGCATTGATTGACGAGGTGCTCGCCCCATACGGATTCGTCATCGGCAGCCCGCGCAACGAGACGCAACGCGGTGCACATTTGAGCCTCGAGCATCCGGAGGCGGCCCGCATCTGTAAAGCGCTCAAACAACATCGCGTCATTCCGGATTTCCGGGCCCCGAACATCATCCGACTCGCACCGGTCGCGCTCTACAACACGTTCACCGATGTGTATGATGTCGTGATGACGTTACAGACAATTATGGAAAACAAAGAATACGAGGCGTTCGAGAACGTCCGCGAAGTCGTGGCCTAAGGAGAATCGATATGAGTGAACGGATTGAACATAAAGTCGAGCAATCGATTCAGTCAGACTTTTCAAAAGACATGTCATACGGTGACTATTTACAACTCGACCCGATTTTATCGAGTCAGCACCGCTTATCGGATCATCATGACGAGATGCTGTTCATCATCATCCATCAGACGAGTGAGCTGTGGATGAAATTGATTTTGCATGAACTGACGGCGGCCGTGACCGCCATCGAGACGGGAGAGCTCGAGCGTTCGTTCAAGATGCTCGCCCGTGTCTCGAAGATTCAACAACAGCTCATCCAGTCGTGGAGCGTCCTCGCGACGTTGACCCCGGCTGAATATTTGGAGTTCCGCGACAAACTCGGTTCGTCTTCTGGCTTCCAATCGTACCAGAACCGCCAAATCGAGTTCGCCCTCGGCTTTAAGAACGCGCGCACACTCAGTGTGTACGCCCATGATGAGGAGCTATACCCGCTTCTCGAATCGTCGCTACAGGCACCGAGCATCTATGACATGACCGTCCGCGAAATGCATCGCCGTGGTCTCGCCATCGATGACACCGTGCTCAACCGGGATGTCACGAAAGACTGGGAATGGAACGAAAGCGTCGAAACGGCTTGGGCCGAGGTGTACCGGGACGTGGACAAATATTGGGACTTGTATGAGCTCGGAGAGAAACTGCTCGATATCGGCAGCCAGCAACAGATGTGGCGCTTCAACCATATGAGCACGGTCGAGCGAATTATCGGTCAAAAGATGGGAACCGGCGGCTCGTCCGGCGTCAACTATTTGCGACGCGTCCTCGACCATCGCTTCTTCCCTGAACTTTGGACCGTCCGGACAAAACTGTGAGGAGGACGAACACGATGACATGGATTGATGTTTCGCAACCGCTCGAAGATTCCATCACGACATGGCCAGGTGACACGGCGTTCCGTTACGAAATCGCTTGGCCGATGGCCGACAGCGGTTCGGTCAATGTCGGGAAAGTGACGATGAGCCTGCATACAGGCACGCACATCGATGCCCCGTTCCATTTCGACGACGCCGGACAGCGCGTCATCGACCTTGATCCCGGTCTCTATATCGGACCGGCCCGAGTCATCCATCTCCCTGGCCGCGAACGAATCGAGGCGACGGACTTGGACGGCTTTGACTTGACCGGCGTCGAACGATTAATTTTAAAGACGGACGGCTGGCCGAATAAGCAGGAGTTCCCGAGCCATATCCCTGAACTCACACCTTCACTCGCCGACCGGCTCGGCGAACTTGGGATTTACTTGATTGGTCTCGATTTGCCGTCAGTCGACGCAATCGACAGTAAAGAGATGGCGGCGCATCATGCACTCGCCCGGAATGGGGTCCATATTCTCGAAGGACTCGTTCTCGACCATATCGCCCCTGGTGATTACGAATTGAACGCCGTGCCGCTCCCAATCGTCAAAGGAGATGGCAGTCCGGTGCGCGCGCTCTTGCGTTCGCTCGATTGAACAAACACCCCTTCGCTTGAAGGGGTGTTTTCAGTCTTCCTGCATGACTTCACTCGAACTTTTACGATGATCGAACCGTTTCGAGATTTGCACTTTGTAAGCCATGTTCGCCTCATAGTCTTTCGAGAACACACCAGCGTACAACAGGTCGAGCAGACAATGAATCGAATCGTTCGTCGTGAAGCTCCCAATTTTCGAGTAGAGGCGCTCACGGGTCGTCAAACGGAGCGTGCAGTCGGCCTGATGCGAGATCGCGTTCTCTCCGAGACTCGTCAAGGCGAGCACCGGCACACGTTGTTTCTTTAAGTAAGGAATGAGTCCGACCGTATAATCACTTTCCCCCGTATATGAGATCAGGAGCGCGCACGTCGTTTCGTCCGAGTTGGCCGCTTCGAACTCGGCGTCGAATTCGCAGAGACTGACTTGCTTGCCGATTCGGTTCATCTTTGACTTGAAGTCGTGACAGAGCAACAAATTATGGATGACAGAAAAGACTTTGATGTGCCGCGCCTCACATAACATCGTTACGGCCTGCTCGAACGCCTCGTGATCGAGCAACGACAGCGTATCCTCAATCGTCATCTGCTTGAGCGCAGCCAGCTTGTTCGCCACGACCATCAAGTTGTCCTTGGGTGAGAATGGCTCATTGGCATCGATATCCGAGAAGTGACGATTCAAATACTCGATTTCTTCCAAAAATTGTTCCTTCAACTCGAGCCAACCCGCAAACTCTAATTTCATGGCGATACGACTTAATATCGACGGGTGTGTATACGTCACCTCGGCGATTTGTTTCATCGTCTTGTCGTGGATTCGCTCCCGTTCGGCGAACAAATAGTCGATGACGGCCCGTTCCGATTTAGAGAACAGGTCTTGTTTCATTTTCTCGGTCAATAGCATGTCCGGTCTCCTCTCGTAAATTGAATTCACAAAAATAAGTATTTATGCGTTTTATTTTGTAAACGCTTTCGGAGTTGTCTGTAAATCTATTGTGTTCATTTTTCTTTATTTTATACTGAAATGGACATGAGAAGTTGCATTCAGCCAGCAAATATATTTACACATTCGGAACTTTTTTGTGAACAAATGAGGAGGAGATTGAAATGACAACCGGAATCAAGCTCGTCACCATCGGGGGCGGCAGCAGCTACACACCAGAATTGATGGAAGGGTTCATCAAGCGTTACGAAGAGTTACCTATCCGTGAGATTTGGCTCGTCGATATCGAAGCCGGCCAAGACAAGCTCGACATCGTCGGACAGATGGCGCAGCGGATGTGGGACGCATCCCCTTATGACGTCAAAGTCCACTTGACGCTCGACCGTCGAGAAGCGTTACAAGACGCCGACTTCGTCACGACCCAGTTCCGTGTCGGTTTGCTCGACGCCCGCATCAAAGACGAACGAATCCCGCTCTCGTACGGTATGGTCGGCCAAGAGACGAACGGGGCCGGCGGCATCTTGAAGGCGTTCCGTACCATTCCGGTCATCCTTGATATCGTCGAAGACATGAAACAGCTCTGTCCGGACGCCTGGCTCGTCAACTTCACGAATCCGAGCGGAATGGTGACCGATGCGGTCATCCGTTACGGCAAATGGGACAAAGTCATCGGCCTGTGCAACGTGCCGGTCAATGCGATGATGGCAGAACCGGAACTAATCGGCAAGAAACCGGAAGAATTGATTTACTCGTTCGCCGGATTGAACCACTTCCACTGGCACCGGGTTCATGACGTCCATGGTCAAGACGTGACACGCGACATCATCGACAAGATGTATGATGGTGATTCCGGCATCCCCGCCAATATTCATGACATGCCGTTCTTCCAAGAACAACTGCAACAGATGAATTTGATTCCTTGCGGCTATCACCGATACTACTATCGTGCCGAAGAGATGCTCGCCCACATGCTCGAGGAATATCGGGACCCGTCCGTCGGCACGCGGGCTGAGCAAGTGAAGCAGACGGAAGCCGAGCTGTTCGAGCTCTATAAAGACCCGAACCTCGACCATAAACCGGAGCAACTGTCTAAACGCGGCGGTGCCCACTACTCGGATGCGGCGTGTGAGACGATCGCCTCGATTTACGCCAATAAGAACACACATATCGTCGTCTCGACGAAGAACAACGGGGCCGTCCCTGACCTCGCCCCGGACGATGTCGTCGAAGTATCGGCCTATATCGGTGCGACCGGTGCGAAACCAATCGCGTTCGGCGCGCTCGCCCCCGCTGAAAAAGGATGGCTCCAAGTCATGAAGAACATGGAGCTGTGCGTCGAAGAAGCGGCCGTGACCGGTGACTACGGACTCGCCCTTCAAGCGTTCATCATCAATCCGCTCATCCCGAGCGGCGAGACCGCGAAACGGGTGCTCGATGAACTGCTCATCGCCCACAAAGCGTACTTGCCGCAGTTCGCCGATAAAATCGCTGAACTCGAAGCGAGCGGCGTCACGATCAAAGACGAAGTCGTTCAAGCACTCCAACCTATTCATCAAGCATAAAAACAGCCGACGCACCTCGAATGCGTCGGCTGTTCATATTATTTAATCAATTCGAGGTCGACCGGGATGTTCTCTTCCACTGTCTCCCCTTTTAAGTGGTTCACAGCAGCCTCGACACCGAGTTTTCCAATCTCCGTCGGTTTCTGCGCGACCGTCGCGGCCATCGTTCCGTCTTCGACCGCCTTGACGGCATCATCCGTCGCATCAAAGCCGATGACTTTGACATCGTTCAAGCCAGCACTGTTCAACGCTTGAACGGCACCGAGCGCCATCTCATCGTTATGAGCGAATACCGCGACGATGTCTTTATTGTCTTGTAGGATGTTCTCCATGACCGTCAACCCTTGGGCCCGGTCAAAGTTAGCCGACTGTTTGGCAACGACGTCAAGTTTTCCGTCAATCGCTTCGTTGAACCCTTGACCACGGTCACGCGTGGCTGACGCTCCTGGAATGCCTTCGAGCTCGACGACTTTCCCGCCTTCACCGACGAGTTCGACCATATATTCACCTGCGAGCTTCCCACCAGCGACGTTATCTGACGCCACGTGCGCGACCACGTCGCCTGACTCGGCGTTACGGTCGACTGTGATGACCGGGATGCCCGCATCGTTCGCACTTTGAACGGCTGCACCGACTGCTTCCGAATCCGTCGGGTTGATGAGAATCAAGTCCATCCCTTTTTGAATCATGTCTTCGACGTCGCTCACTTGTTTGGCTGCATCATTTTGCGCATCGGCCACCGTAAGTGTCGCATCTAGTTCAGTTGCTTGCTCTTCCGCACCGTCTTTCAACGCGACGAAGAACGGGTTGTTTAGTGTCGAAATCGAGAGCCCGATTTTGAAGTCCCCGTCTTTTGTCTCTTGCTCCGAACTTGTCCCCGGTTGTTCCGTCGAACAAGCTGCCATGACGACCATTGTCAATACGAGTAGCCAAGCTGTCCATTTTTTCATCTTCTGTTTTCCCCTTTCGATGATTAAGCGTTTTGTTTCCGATCAAGTAATACCGCGAACAAAATGACGGCACCTTTCACGACAAGTTGGAAGAACGATGAGACGCCAAGAAGGTTCAAGCCGTTGTTCAACGTTCCGATAATAAGCGCCCCGATGAGCGTCCCGACGATCCAGCCTCGTCCACCCGCAAGACTCGTTCCCCCGAGAACGACCGCTGCGATGGCGTCAAGTTCATAAGACGTCCCGGCCGTCGGTTGGGCCGAGTTGAGACGCGATGTTAAAATGATGCCGGCGAGCGCCGCTAACGTACCCGACAACGAGTAAATCAAGACTTTGACTTTATTGACCCCGATGCCCATCAGTTTGGCGGCTTCCTCGTTGCCGCCAATCGCGTACGTATGACGACCGAACGTCGTCTTTTTCAAAATGAAGTACAACACACCGAAAGCGATCAACATCGTCACGGCTGGCACCGGGATGATCCAGAAGTAACCGCGTCCGAGCAGTTCGAACCACGTCGAGTCGCCTAACCCGGTAATCGGACGACCGTCCGTATAGACGAGCGTCAAACCCCGATAAATCGTCATCGTCGCGAGCGTCGCAATGAACGGTGCGACTTTCCCGTATGTGATGACGGCGCCGTTGAACGCACCGAGCACGGCACCGGCGATCAATCCGAGTGCGATCGCCATGACCGCATGTTGTCCATCGACCATCATGCCGGCGACGAACGCCGAAGACAAGGCGAGAATCGAACCGACCGATAAGTCGATACCGCCTGTCAAAATGACGAACGTCATCCCGAACGCAATCAAGGCGTTGATGGACACTTGGCGTAGGACGTTAAAGATGTTGTTCAACGAGAGAAAACCTGGTTCGAGCGCTGTCACCACAACGATGATGGCGAGCAATCCGAATAACGGTCCGAGTTTTTGTCCCCAACCGAGCTTTTGCGGTCGACCTAATGCAGTCGCTGCTTTCAATTCCATATCATTGTCCTCCTGTCGCATATGTCATGACTTTTTCTTGCGTCGCCTCGTCTTTTGCCAACGTTCCGGTGACGACACCTTCTCGCATGACGACAATCCGATCGCTCATCCCGAGTACCTCGGGTAAATCCGACGACACCATGATGATGGCGACGCCCGACTCAGCAAGCTCACTCATGATTGTATAAATCTCTTTTTTCGCCCCGACATCGACACCACGCGTCGGTTCATCAAGAATCAAGACGTCCGGCTCGGCGCCGAGCCATTTGCCGAGGACGATTTTTTGTTGGTTCCCGCCCGAGAGCGACTTCACTTTCTGCTCCATCGAATGATGCTTGACGCGCAGCTTTTTCAAATAACCGTCCGCGAACTGTTCTTCCGCTTGCCGTGAGATGATGGTCCCCTTCGCTCGTTTCTCGAGCGTCGGCAGCGATAAGTTCTCACGTAACGTGAAGTCGAGCAATAACCCTTCGCCTTTTCGGTCTTCCGTCAAGAAGGCGATGCCGTGTCGGATGGCGTCTGCCGGTTGCTTGATTCGGATTTCGGTTCCGTTCAGTTTGACGATGCCTGCTTTGGCTCGGTCGGCTCCGAACAAGGCACGCATCACTTCGGTGCGTCCAGCTCCCATGAGTCCCGAGAAACCGACGATTTCACCGGCCCGGACATCAAACGAGACATTGTGGAACCGGTTACCTATCAATCCATCGACTTCAAGTACGACGTCGCCAATCGTAGCGTTCCGATTCGGATAGCGTTCCCCAATCTCTCGCCCGACCATCTCTTTAACGATTTCTTCGAACGATGTCTCATTGATGCGATGTGTCCCAATCGACACGCCGTCGCGGAGGACCGTGATGCGATCGCATAGTTCAAAAATCTCTTCCATCCGGTGCGAGATATAGATGATCGACACGCCTTGGTCACGTAATGCCCGAGATACCGAGAACAGCGCTCGAATCTCGCGGTCGGTGAGTGCGGCGGTCGGTTCGTCCATGACGATGACTTTCGCATCCGTCATGAGCGCTTTGGCGATCTCGATCATCTGCTGTTGTCCGACAGATAATTGTTTGGCAAGCTGATCGACTTCCATGAACACGTTCAACTCGGCCAAATACTCCCGCGCCCGACGCTTCATCTCTTGCTGCTTGATGACACCGAACGGACCGGTCAATTCCCGTCCGAGAAACAAGTTTTCCATCACGGTCAGCTCCGGTAGTATGTTCAACTCTTGGTGAATAAACGCGATGCCAGCGCGCTCGGCTTCTTTTGGATGTTTGAACTGCCGGACGGCCCCATCGATGACGACTTCCCCTTCATCGAGCGGATGAAGCCCGGTCATCACTTTCATGAGTGTCGATTTACCGGCACCGTTTTCGCCCATCAATGCATGAATTTCGCCGGGTAACAATTCGAAGTCGACGCCTTTCAATACACTGACCGGACCAAACGACTTATGGATGCGCTTCAACTGGATGTGCATCGAACCCCTCCTTAAAATATGACGCCGGCATGTAAAATGACGTTCGCATACGGAGTCGCTTCCCCTGTCCGGATGACGACTTTCGCCTGTTCGACCTCACGCTTGAACGCTTCATGTGAACAAGTTTTAACCGTGTCAAATCGATCGGTCAACGCTTTTGCGATCGGCTCGTTCTCCGTGAACACCTCATCGGCTACGGTAATCTGTTCGATGACCATGTCCGCCTCGACCGCATCTAATACATCGAGGAACGACGGTTCACCGAGACGAAGCGCCAAATCAACTCGCTCGACACCTTTCGGGATCGGTAGTCCACAGTCCGCGATGACGACCGTGTCCGTATGACCCAAGTCCGCAAAGATTTTGGTCAAATGGCTATTCAAAATCCCATGTTTCTTCATCACACTCGCTCCAATCGTCTCATGACGTCATTTCGGTTCGGCATGCCGCCTTGTGCCCCGAACCCTTCCACGCTCAATCCTGAAGCGACGACAGCGAAGCGTACCGCTTCACGTAACTCGCTTCCTTCCATCAGGGCGGCTGCGAGGGCCCCGTTGAACGTATCCCCTGCCCCCGTCGTATCGACGACATCGGCTTGAATGGCTGGAACGTGCTGAATCGTCTCGCCATCAAAGAAGCGGACACCGTTGACCCCTTCGGTCACAATCAGTTTGTTCGGATAGCGGCGCAGTACCTCATCAAGCGAGACATCTCCGAACAAATCTCGGCACTCATGCTCGTTGGGCGTCACGTAGGTCACATGCTCGAGCAGTTCATCCGTGAGCGGTTGTGACGGAGCCGGATTTAACAGCACCGGGATTTGGCGGGCGCGACAGTGTGCACTCACGTGTTCGACCGTCGCAATCGGAATCTCGAGCTGGAGCAAGACGAGCGACTCGTCATCAATCAACTGTTCGAGCTCGGCTTCCGTGAAGACGACCTGTTTGTTCGCCGATTGAACGACAACAATCGAGTTATCGCCTTCGGCAAGCACGATATGCGCCGTCCCGGTCACTTCGCCGTCAATCGTCCGCAGGTGTTGGGTCCCGACTTCATTCTGTTCAAAGTTTTGGCGGATACGTTGCCCGAACTCATCGGAACCGACGCATCCGACCATCTCGACTCTTCCTCCGAGTCGAGCGGCGGCGACCGCTTGGTTGGCGCCCTTTCCTCCGGGCACCGTCTGAAACGCCTGTCCGATGACGGTCTCTCCTGCCTGCGGACGTTTGTCTGTCGTGACCACTAAATCCATCGATACACTACCGATGACCACAATTCGCTTCATGTGTCATGCCCCTTTCGGATCGTCGTCTGTCGCTCCGTCAACGTGACAGGCAACAAGATTTCTTTCGTAACGGACTCCTTCTTCTCAATCAAGTCGAGGAGTCGCTCGGTCGCACGTCGTCCCATCTCATAGATGGGTTGCGAGATCGTCGTGAGCGGCGGCGATGTCATCTCACCGAGCTCGATGCCATCGTAACCGATGACTTGCAAATCTTGCGGCACACGCACATTCCGACGCACCGCTTCCTGCAACACCGCGGCCGCGATGACGTCATTGGCGGCGAACAATCCATCGAACGGCCAATGCTCATCAAACAGCGTTTGCGCCGCCGTGAGCGCTTCTTTGAACGTGAAACTCGAATGCGTCATGCCGACGAGACGATCTCCCGCGACGTCAAGGAACCCATCCGTCCGTCGCTTCACCGTCTGCAGCTGTTCAGGTCCGCCGATATGAGCGAGCCTTGTCGCACCACAATTCAACAGCGTCTCCGCCGCCAGGCGACCGCCTTCATACCCGTCTGAGATGACGGCATCAATGCCAGACTTGACGATTCGGTCGAGCGCGACCATCGGCAACTCTAACTTTTCGTAGTTCGGGTTGTCTGAATGGTTCGTCGTGATGATCAGACCGTCGACATGCATCGTCTGAAGCGCGACCAAGTACGACTGTTCTTTTGCCAGTTGCTCGTCCGTGTTGCACAAGACGACTTGATAGCCGTGTTGATTGGCCACGTCTTCAATCGCGCGGGCCAACTGCGGGAAGAACGGGTTGGTGATGTCTGGCATAATCAATCCGATTAGCCCGGACGTTTTGGTGAATAACGAACGAGCCACCCGGTTTGGGGCGTATTCGAGCTCGGCGATAGCCCGTTCCACGGCTTCCCTCGCTTCAGCGCTCACATAGCCGTTATTGTTCATGACACGAGACACGGTTGCGACAGAAACGTTCGCCCGTTTGGCCACTTGTTTGATTGTTGCCATCTCGTCCCCTCCTTTTGGTAACGCTTACAAACACATCATAATGTGTAACCGGTTACATATCAAGTGTTAATTTTCCGGCATCAAAAAAACGTCGGGCTCATCATTGAGCCCGGCGTTCCTCATACTCGTCTTTCGTCACGACGTAGATGAGGCTCTGCACAGTGCGCCCATCTAAGCGCGTCAACTGTTGGGATGTCGTGAACACGTGTGTGAATCCTGTCTTTTCGACGACACGGCGCGACTGGTCGTTGAAGTCGAAATGACCGCACCAGATGCGCTCGAGGTCGAGGTCGTCAAAACCGTGACGCATCACTTCATGAACGGCCTCCGGGATGTACCCTTGCCCCCAATGGTCCGGGCTGAGGACATACCCGATCTCGCGTTGCCGGTCATGCTGAATCTCAGGGTCCGGCCGGCGGTCGTGCAACCCGAGACTGCCGATGGCTTCACCCGTCTCTTTTAACGTGATGGCCCAGACGTCTTGGTCTTGTTGGAACAGCCGGATGACGTCACGCGTCTCCTCGACCGATTTGTGCGGCGCCCATCCTGCTTTTGGTCCGACCCGCTCGTCTTGCGCGTATCGAAACATCTGTTCAGCGTCCTCGAGTTGAAACGCCCGCAACTGGAGCCGGTCTGTATCAAGTTGAATCATCTTGTTCTTCCTTTCTGTCGTTTCCCTCGGATTCGTTCCGGGAATGAGTCCATGAGGAGGGATGACGATGCCGTTTGATTATGATTTAGATTTTGAAACGATTGATTTCCGTAAACAACCGGAGCTGTATCGAGTCGGACGAGGTGAACAAGGCGTCCTACTCGTCGAACCGTATAAAAGTGAGATTCTCCCCCATTGGCGTTTCAAGACGCCAGACATCGCCAAACAGTCCGCTGATGAGATTATGGAGCTGTTCGAAAAATACCGGGCCAACGATGATTTCGTCGGAATGGATATGGCCCGCAAATTCATCCAGATGGGCTATACCCGGGCGAGACGTTACGCCAACTATAAAGGCGGACGAAAATATAAGGACGACGGCGACATCCACGACCGACGAATCGATGAAGAAAAGGCGGAATCGGCCCGCATCTTCAAGGAACGATGGGACCAACTTCGAGCAGATGAAGACTATTTGAAGCGAAAGAAAGCCCACCAGAAACAGTACGGATGATTACCGGGTCATGACGAGAAAACGGGTCGACCCTTTTTCAAACGAAGTGACCTGTTGAAATCCTAGCCGCTCATAGAGATGGATCGCCCGCTCGTTGAACGCGGCCACCGTCAACCGGAGCGGTTTGCCTTCGCGCGCCGCTTCTTGCATCACCAACTGGACGAACGTACGGCCGTTTCCCTGCCCCGTTCGGTCCGGATGCATGCCGAGACCGAGGTCGATGTATGTGTCATCGTAGACATATGTATCGTTCGGCACTTGTGCGTATCGGCCGAGACAGTAAAAACCGATCAGTGTACCGTCATGGACGGCCTGATAGGCCATCAGTTCATCCAGCCCTTCCGCTGAAGCTTCTTGATTATAAAAGTCATATGGCGACTCATACGTCCACGCTTGAATCGCGTGGGCGTCTTGTCGCGTCATCGAGCGAATATCCATGACAGCCTCCTTTCTCATGTCTCTTTTTGTTCGTGCTCGTCGGCAAACATTCCTGTCTGCATCAAAAAAAGGATGGGTCGCCCCATCCTCACTTCCGTGTCCACGTCGCCGTGATGTCGACGTCGGCCGCATGCATCAAATTATGGATCGGACAACGAGCTTCGACGCCTTTCTGGAGCGCCGCAATCCGTTCATCCGATTCGGTCGTATCGAGGACGATGTTGACGTGTACTTTCTCAAAATACGTCCGTACTCCTTCAACGCCTTGGAAGCCGCGCGGGTCGAGCGTTCCTTCAGTTACGAACGTCACTCCGTCGTAGTTGAAATCTTGATCTTGCGCCACGTAGGCAATCATGATTGTCGTACACGACGACAACGCCCCGAGCAAATATTCGAGCGGATTCGGACCGGCGTCCGTTCCGCCGAGACGTTCCGGCTCATCGACGACGAACGGCTCGAGGTCACGCACGTGCACCGTCGTCTTCACACTCGTCGCTTCCCCTTCGGCGCGCATCGTCACTAACGGTTTTTCAGTCATATCGTCTCCTCCTCTATCAAGGTACCATCTTCATTCTCGTTCCCGTTATTTCGGTCCGTGTAACACCTCGTCATAAATCGCATAGTCGTTTTTACCGTGTTGCTTGATTTGATACATCGCCTGATCGGCTTTGTGAATAAGCGTGTCTAAATCTGACCCTTGACCCGGTGCGACGCTGACCCCGATGCTCGCTCGAATCGGAATCGTCTCCCGTCCGAGTCGGAACGGCCGCTCGGCCAATTCGGATTGCAATCGTTCGACGAACGCGACGATCTCGTCTGCTTCGACATCCGTCAAATACATATAAAACTCATCACCGCCGACCCGCGAGGCGAGACCCGTTTCCGGCGTCACCGTTTCGAGCAGGACACCGAGATGAACGAGGAAATCATCACCGACCTGGTGGCCGTACGTATCATTGATACCTTTAAAACCATCGAGGTCGAGAATGACGAGCGCGAGCGTATCCGCTTGCAGTAACGCCTGATCGGCCTGTTCATAAAACGCGCGACGGTTCGCGAGTTTCGTGAGCGGGTCGTGATAGGCGAAGAAGCGAATCGATTGCTCGGCTTCTTTGAACGTATGGACGTCCCGAATCAAAATCATGCCATGAATCTTCTGGTCGATATAGACGAAGTCCCCGTCGATGACGACGTACCGCTCTTGTCCTGATTTTGTCTGAATCTTCGTCTCGAACTCGAGAAACTTCTTTTGCGCATTAAAATGTTGAGCGTAGTGTTCACACCATTCGTCCCGCTTTTTCTCGGGCAATAAATCGATGAAACGCTCATTGACGACTCGGACGGTATGGAACAACATACGCGCAGCCGGGTTCGCACTCTCGATGCGACCGGTGTCGTCGACGAGGAGAATTGCCGATGGATTCAAGTTGTAGAGGGTACCGTATCGTTTCGCATAAGACGCGAGGAAATCGAGTCGGTTCATCGCCACGACGAGGGCGACCGTCCAGACGAGGCCCCCATACATATACGCATACGGTGGCATGATGCCACGGAACTGGAAATAGCCGAAGACGATGTCCCAGATGAGGACGGCGACAGCGGTCCAAATGAGCATGCGCAGGACACGTTGATGCTCGGTCCGATCGGCGCGTTTGAGTGCATAGACGAGTAACAGGATGATGAGAAAATGGAACACGTTGCCGACGGTCATCGTCGTCAAATACGATGCGTTGAACTCAGGATAAATCCAGACGCCGACTTGGTCGAACCGCTGACTGTTCAAAATGTTCTCTTGGCGGATGAACGTCAACGCGACCGGCACGAGCGGCAAATAGATGACATACGGATACATCCATTTCGGCAGTTTCGCCCCGACTCCCGTCACTTTGACGATGAAGTGGACGGAACACACAAAAATCAAAATGCCAGCGTTGCCGAACCAATAGGTGACGAAGGCGGGACTGGCTTCAATTGGGGACAGATGTCGTCCAAACTCGGCCAAGAACAACATCGCGTAGCCAAATACGAACAGGCTGAGCAGTCGATGCTCGACTTGGCGAGGGTTCCGGAGCAAAACATCAAGGGCAAGGTGGCTCAATAAGAAAGCCGGAAGTAAATAAACGGCCATATAGAGAAATAGTGTGGTCACGGATAGACCCCTTTCTTCAAACAAATCCATCTCTTACTTTCTCTATCGGTCGAAGCGAATCCTTTCTCGAGTGCGCGGACACATCCATACAAAAAGCGAGCGGAACCAAGTCCGCTCGCTGTCGTCATCTCGTTTATCAAAAATAGGCGAGAATACGCCCACTTCTAAACGTTAAGGGCGAAGCCCAAGTGAAAGTGGGCGATGAATCGCCGACCTCTCTTTTGGGTATAAATACCTAAAGGAGGTGAGCATCATGTTGAAGCATAAAGCATATCGATTTCGGATTTATCCGACAAGAGAGCAGGAGATCCTGATCGCCAAGACGATCGGCTGTTCACGCTTCGTCTTCAACCACTTCTTGGCGAAGTGGGAAGAGACCTACGAGGCGACGGGAAAAGGACTGTCCTACGGCTCCTGCTCGAAAGAAATCCCTTTCTTGAAGCAAGCGTTCGACTGGCTGATGGAGGTCGATAGCACCTCTGTGCAAAATAGCGTCAAACACCTGGCCGATGCATATGACCGTTTCCTCAAGAGGCAGAACGAACGGCCCCGGTTCAAGTCGAAGCGGAACCCCGTCCAGTCCTACAAGACGAACATCCAGGGCAAGTCCCAACTTCCCGAGGTGTCGATCGTCGGCGACCGGCTCAAGCTGCCGAAGTTGAAGTGGGTGCGTTTCGCCAACTCGAAACAGGTCGAGGGCCGCATCTTGAACGCCACGATCCGACGGAACGCGACGGGTAAACACTTCGTCTCCCTCCTCGTCGAGCAGGAGATCGACGAGCTGCCGAAGACCGGCTCCTCGGTCGGCGTCGACGTCGGACTCAAAAACTTCGCCATCCTGTCCGACGGCACGGTGTACCAAAACGACCGTTACTTCCGTTCGCTCGAGGAGAAGCTCGCCCGCGAGCAGCGCAAGCTGTCGCGGCGTCGGCTCATCGCCCTGAACCGGAACATCAAGCTGTCGGAGGCAAAGAACTACCAGAAGCAGAAGCGCAAGGTCGCCCGCATCCATGAGAAGATCGCGAACAAGCGTACCGACTTCCTGCACAAGGTGTCGACCGAGATCGTCAAAAACCACGACGTCATCGGCATCGAGACCCTGCAGGTGAAGGACATGCAGCAGGACCGCAAGCTCAGCAAAGCGATCTCCGATGTCAGCTGGTCGGAGTTCTTCCGTATGCTCGAATACAAGGCCGGCTGGTACGGCAAGACCGTCGTCAAGGTCGGCAAGACGTTCGCCTCGAGCCAGCTCTGTTCGAGTTGCGGCCATCGACACAAAGACGTGAAGCATCTCGGTCTGCGCATATGGACGTGCCCGGGTTGTGGGACCCACCACGACCGCGATGTGAACGCGGGACTTAACTTGAAACGAGAGGCCGAGCGCATCCTGGCCTCTTCAACCGTCGGGACGACGGGGCTAGCCTGATCAGGTTCCGGTCGTTAGGCCGGATCACCCAGGAATCCTCCACCTCCAAGTGAAGCGTAGGTGGGGGTAGTTCAAAACGTGTCTTCGATTGCCGTGTCACCTTTGACAAGGTCGATTGCTTGATTATGGGCTGCGTCATGCCCGATGACGTGTGCCAAGAAGGCTGCCACGTCCGCACGTGGAATTTCACCGGTCGAGACGTCGCCTGTCTTCACCTTGCCCGTACCGGCATCATCTGTCAGTGCACCCGGGCGGACAATCGTGTATGTGAGCCCGCTCTCCTCGAGCAAACGATCGGCATGATGCTTCGCGACATAGTATGGTTTCATCTCTTCCGGCCATGCCGAACGATCTTCCGCCTTCAAGGCGCTGACCATGACGAACTGTTTCACATTCCCGTTCGCCTGAGCCGCCTCGATACTTTTCGCCGCGCCGTCAAGGTCGATTAACAGCGTCTTGTCGGCTCCGGTACTGCCGCCTGAACCGGCCGCAAAGACGACCACGTCCATCCCAGACATCGCCTGTTCAAGTGACGACACGTCACCTTCGAGGTCGCCTAACACGGCTTGATAGCCTTTCGATGTAAAGTCGTCGAGTTGCTCTTGTTTCCGCACCATCGCCGTGACTTGATGCTTCCCTTCCTCGTGCAATCGTTCGACGAGCTGTTTTCCAATCTGTCCATTCGCGCCTATTACAAATACGTTCATCTGTCTTCCTCCTCAAGTTGAATTCAGAGACAAGCGAAACGCCGTGTGGCCATGGCCACATCCGGTGCAGAAGCGATGGCCGAGATGACGGCGACGCCGTCCGCCCCGTCGTTCCGAATCATCGAAACGTGTTCCGGTGAGATGCCGCCAATCCCCACGATTGGCAGCTCTCGATACAAGGCTCGAACTTGGCGGATGAGCATCGTCCCGTTCACTGCCCCGGCGTCTTCTTTCGAATTCGTCGGGTAGACCGGACCGATGCCCACATAATCCGCATGCTCGATGGCCGCCGCTACTTCTTCGAGCGTGTGCACCGAGACACCAAGCCATTTGTCCGGGCCGATTCGCTCACGAACGCGTGCGGCCTCGGCATCATCCTGTCCGATATGAACGCCGTCGGCATCGATGCGCTCTGCTAGGTCGACGTCATCATTGATGATGAACGGAACATCGTATGAGCGGCAGAGTGTTTGCAACGCTCTCGCCATCGCTTCTTTTTTATCCCCATACAGTGCATGTTTACCTTTTTCGCGAAATTGAAAACATGTCACGCCACATTGAAGTGCCGTTTCCACCGTCTGGAGCATGTCTTCCGCGTTTGCGGTTCCGCAAATAAAATAAAGCCGCAACTGCTCAGCGATGGTTCGTTGTGATGGATTCAAGCGTCACACCTGCCTCTCCATGTGTCGCATACGCCCAGTGATTCGTCGGTCCATGTCCGGCACCGATATCGAGTCCATGCGTGATCGCGCTTTGAATGAATCGCTTGGCGGTCACCGTCGCCTCGAGGATAGAATGGCCTTTGGCCAGTTCCGCCGTGAGCGCTGCCGAGAACGTACAACCGGTGCCATGCGTGTCACTCGTCTGGATGCGCGGGGCCGACAGGAGGAACGCCTCTGACGCCGTCATGACCAAATCGTCCGCAGTTGCGCCATCGAGATGTCCCCCTTTTAAAATAACGGCACGGACACCGTACGCTAACATCCGTTCTGCTGCTTCGATGCTGTCTTCAAACGTCCGAATCGTCATCCCCGTCAACACTTCCGCTTCCGGCACGTTCGGCGTGACGACGGTCGCGAGCGGCAAGAGGGATGTCTTGAGCGCCTGGACCGACGAATCCTGAAGCAACGAGGCCCCGCCTTTTGCAATCATGACCGGGTCAACGACGAGCCGATTGAATGTGTGACGCCGCACCCCATCAGCGACCACCTCGATGCGCGCCGCATCGAACAACATCCCGGTCTTGCACGCCGCAATCGTAAAGTCTGAACCGATTGCATCGAGTTGTTGCGTCACGAGTTCCGGTGACACCGCCTCGACCCCATGCACCCCACGCGTGTTTTGGGCCGTGACGGCCGTCAAGACGCTCGTGCCGAACACACCGAGCTCCTGAAACGTCTTCAAATCAGCTTGAATGCCAGCGCCACCGCCCGAATCCGAACCGGCAATCGTCAACACTTGCTGCCGTATCATGACACCACCTCGATGCGGTCACTCGGCAACTCGACCGCCGTCATCTTGCCGAGCTCATTCAAGAAGTGAACGGGGAAGTCACCCGGCCCGTCGGCCAAAGCGGTAGCGAGTTCCCCGCACCGGGCATAACCGGCTAGCGCTGTCGCCGTGGCCGTAACCGCATCCCGTTCGACCGCAAGGAACGCACCGACGACCGCACTCAGTAAACAACCGGTCCCTGTCGTCCGGGCCATCGCGCCAGTGCCGCCTTTAATTTCAATCGTCACGTCCCCGTCACTGACGATATCCGTCTCTCCGGTCACGGCAACGACACAGTTGTAGCGCTTAGCCGCTTCACGCGCGATGTGATTCAAATCATCCCGCGTTTCCCCAGCGTCAACGCCGCGCGCCGCCGCGTCGAGACCAATCAATGTCGCGATTTCTCCGGCATTCCCACGGATGACCGTCACACGGACAGATTGCAGAATCGCCTGGGCGACGTCGCGCCGAAATGAGGTCGCCCCGACACCAACCGGATCGAAGACGATCGGACTACCTGCTTGATTCGCCGCCTGTCCGGCTCGAATCATCGTACGTTCCGTCATTGCATCGAGTGTACCGATATTGAGCACGAGCGCATCGCTTAAAGACGCCATCTCGGCCACTTCTTCGACCGCGGACGCCATGACCGGGGCCGCCCCGATGGCGAGCAACCCGTTCGCTGAAAAGTTGGCGACGACGATATTCGTGATGTTGTGGATGAGTGGCCGTTCGGCTCTGACTTTGTCCCATAAGTCGCGCTTCATCGTGTCACCCCCGCCGGTAAATCCCACGACTCGAGCGTCCACGCCATCTCCCAAAACGCATGCTCGTAATAACAACTCTTCAAGAACAGCTGTTGATACCGGACCCGTTCTTCCGCCGTCGCCTGCCCAGCGAGCACGTCGAGCCGTTCAATCTGTTCCTCGACGAGGTCGCGGAACCATTCCGACCCGTACGTCGCAATCCACGTCGCATAAATCGGGTGGTCGGGTGTCGTGTCTTTCATGCGTTCGCCAATCTCGTAATAAACCCAATAGCACGGCAAAATTGCTGCGAGCACGTCACCGAGCGTTGGACCGGCATGTTGCATATGGAGCGCATAGGCGTAAGCCGTCGGGGCCGGCTCAAACGTCGCCCACTCCGCCTCCGTCACGTTGAGCAAGGTGAAAAACTCACGATGCAGCGCATGCTCTGCTTCGATGGTATGGAGCGCGTGCGTCAAAAAGCGGCTCGCTACTTCCATGTTCGGGGCGAGTGTCGCGCCTTTCGCCTGTACTTTCGAGAACTGATTCAAATAATACGAGTCTTGCATGACGTAATGCCGAAACTTCGCCTCGTCGAGTTCACCCGTTCCGAGCTCGCGGACGAACGGATGGTCAAAGCTGGCTTGAAACAAGGCATCGGCCTCTTGTCGTAAATGTGCGGTGAATGTCATGTTTTCTCCTCCTTTGTAATCAAAAAAGACGCCGCCTTCCATAACGGAAGCGGCGTCGGATTTACACAAAGTGTACGAAAACAATCGGTTCGCCCACTTCCCTACGCTAGCGTGAACTAGATCAGGTTCAAAGGGTCTGGACCTCGTCCATCTCAGCCGCGTCACGCGACTCCCCTAGTGGTAAACATTATGAAATTCGGTCATCTACGACCACATCATATCAGTCTTTCTCCGTACTGAAAACCCTTTATCGTGAGAATCGCCGGTTCAACAACGTCCCCATTTGCGAGAACCGCTCGGTGCCGAGCTTGCGCCGGTTTGAGGCGGCGAACACGTAATAATCAACTTTGCCCATATAATAAATCAAACGCAGGCCGGCCAAGAAGAACGTGATCGTCGTGCTGACGGCAAAGCCGACACCGTACCAATCGATGCCGCGCGGCAAGAGCAGTAACGTGAACAACGCGTTCAACGTGAAGAACGAGATGTTGACGAACAACGCCCCGCGCCGGTCCTCGAAATAGAGCAACAACAACGTCAAGATGAGAATCATCGCATTCGCGAACGCCGCGAGCGTCGTCATCCGAAAGATTTGACCGATCTCATCCGGGACACCAATCCAACTGACGAACACGCCCGCCATTAGGATGGCGAACAGCGTCACCACGCCTTGGCTCCGTGCGAGTCGAATCAACTCATTTTTCAATACGGACGTCATCGTCTGTTTCGCCTTCTCGATTTGATGGAGTGCCCCACCGTAGTTGATCAATCCATAAAACGTACGGTAGCGCTCATAAAACCGGGTCTCGACAGCGACGACGAACAAGAGCTGCGTCGGGATAATCGTCAAGTAGGACCAAAAGATGGCCGTGTCATAATACGGGTTGAACAAGAACGAGTCCGCGATGATCACACGTCCTTCACCGAACCAGATGATGAAATTCGTGACCCAAATCCCGAGCACGTACAACACGCCGATGGCGAACAAGTCTGGATAGCGGTCGAAGTACTTGAAGTACGAGAACTCTTTCACCGCGTAACGGAGCGGGAACGTCCGGAGCATCGCGAAGAACAACCCGAACAACGTCACAATCATCCCGACCGTGAAACCGAGCAACAGCTCGAGACTCGACGGGTCGACCATGAGACGGCTAATCGCATAGACGCTCCCGACCGAGATAAGTCCGCCGAGCAGGAAGCTATAGGCCACCGCTTGATAATACTTGGCGGCACTTAAAAACAAGAACATGACCCAGATGACGTTAATCGTCATGAATAAAACGAACAACGTCAGTTTGTACAGAAAATCGAGCGGCGACAATAGCCAAAAGATACTATACAGCAAGCTTGCCGCGAGAATCGTCACTTTGAGCATCCCGGTGAACACCGGGAAAATCTCATGTGCCTTCTTCTCATAAAACAAGTCCGCCACGTATCGGGTGACGACGAGCTGTTGAAAACTGAACAAGATTTGCGAGAAGATGAACGCGTACGAGACCGAGATCATGAAGAGCGTCCGTTCGGCGAGCGACAACGTCGGCATTTGGAACGCCAACCATTGAATCGTACCGACGACCAAGATGACAATCAACCACGGTCCGGATGTGACGAGGCCGGAGAACGTGTACGCCTTCAGCCGGGACGAATAGTAGTCTTCTTGGAACAACTTCTGTAACTTAAACCCGATGCCCGCCATACTGTTCCCTCCTCGCTTCATAGATAGCCTTATAGCGGTCCACGACTTGTTGGAGACGATAATATTGGCGGACCCGCTCCCGTCCGTTCTTGCCGAACCGCATTCGTTCCTGCGGGTAATCCATCATCCATTCGACTTTGTCGGCGACCGCTTCCGGATGAACCGGTGGCACGATGAAACCGGCCGGACCAAACGGGTCATCCGCTCGTCCGTATAAAAGCTCGGAACAGGCGCCGACATCGGTGGCGACCCACGGAATCCCGGCGGCCATGCCTTCGAGAATCGCGAGCGGCTGCCCTTCCGAGATGCTCGTCAGGAGTAGTAGATCAAAGGTCGGCAAATACGTTTGGACGTCCACTTTCCCGGCCAGTTCGACATAATCGCTCAATCCGCTCTGTTCGATGAGCAGACGGCACTCTTCCGCATATTCTTCATCCTCGTCGAGTGGACCCATGATTGTCAGTTTGAACAGACGATGCCGCTCCTGCAAAATCTTGGCGGCGTAAATCATCGTCTTCAAGTCTTTGATGGGAACGAGGCGGACGATGGCACCGATTTGAAAGAGGTCGTGCTCCGGACGATCGACCGTCGCCTGGATTTGTCGGTCGGCAATCCCATTGGCGATAATTTTCGTCTTCTCGCTCGGGGCGCCGATCCATTCCTGATATTCGCGATTCCGCTCGAACAAGGTGATAATCTCATCGGCCGCGTTATACGCCTCGCGGGACAAGTGGTGGAAGAACCGAACCCATCTCGGCTTATACGGCGCCGGAATCCAATACGACTGTAAAATTTCTTCCTCGCGTTCACGGGAATAAATGCCATGCTCGGTCAAGATGAACGGGATCCCTTGCGTCTCTTTCATGTAGGAAGCGACTACCCCGGCATAACCTGTCGATACGGAATGGACGAGGTCGACTTTCGGGAGCGGCTGATGGAGCACCCGCAAAATCGGGGTGTACATGCTTTGCCACATCCAGAAATAGTCGATGAACGAGCCGCCGTTCATCTCTTCGGCGTAGGCGGCCTTCACGTTGCGCCAAAAGAACTCGCTCGCGAAAAACGCCTCGCTCGAAGGCACTTCTTTCCCGAGTAGTCGCAACGCTTGCCGGTTCGGGCTTCTTAACATGAGCCAATCCGACACGTTCTGTTCGTCGTCGGCACCCCACTTCAATCGTCCCCTCGCGCGTTCACCTACGTCGTTCAAATACAGATGGGTGATGCCGGAGACGTTCGGAGGGAGCGCGTATTTCATGTCTTCTGGCCGTTTCTCGGTCGGTTGAATCGAGATGATTTCAAACGACACCTCGGGCATCGCCTCGATTAACGTCTGCGTCCAGCTCGATACGCCTCCGCTCACGTACGGATAACTGCCCTCTAAGACAAGTCCGATTTTCATTGCGCTTCCCCCTTGATGTCGATCTCAGCGTTCGCCGATGTCAGTTTGACGAGATAGAGCGGTCGGTCGGCCTCCCACTGCTCGACCGTCCCGAAATCAAACTTTCCTGTCTCGAGTGACTGGCCCGGTTTCAGGCGAATCGTAAAATGAGACGGGTTGACGAGCCCTTCCCCGGCCAAATAGACCGTCGACTCATCGAACGTGACGTTCAAATCAGCTTGTTGGTAGGTGATCATCTTTTCGGTCGCGTAATGTTGCGTATACGCTTCGAGATGCGGATATTGGTCTCTCACGTCATGGACGATTTTTCGCAGGCTCGTGAACATCGTATCCCAGTCCCGTCCGAAGGCCCGGTCTGGATCGATGACATCATCCGGGTGAATGAAGTGTGAAAACACGCCGAAGTTGGCGATTGCATCGACCATCTGAAAAATCGAGCCGCGCTCTTCCCCGTAATCGCTCGTCACGCGCGGGAAATGATAGAGATTCGGGTGCGTCGCATCAAATTCGAACTCTTGCACGAAATCCCCGCTTTCCGGTTCTCCGGTGTAGAGCGAGGCGATTGTACGAAGTTCCGGCAACGCCTCGGCAATCGCATCGACCCCGGTCCGGTTGAGCGCGTTCGACGGTGGGACGTATGACTTGAGCGTCTCGGCCGGGAAATAGTTCGCAAATACGGATTCGGCCTGTAATAACGACCGTTTCATCTCGTCTTTATCTTTCCACGGGATATATCCATACGTCGGATCAATCGGTTCATCGGCCGTGACGAGCGACTGATGATTATAGCCATGCAGGCCGATTTCACCGCCGTGGGCAATCAGTTTTCGCCCGAAATACAACATCGGAAACTCGCCGCGCTTAATCAACTGCTCATCGACAAGTTCCATCTCTTCCTCATACGTCCCAATCATGGCACCTGTATAAATCACATCGTCGTCTTTCGCTAAATCGACCATGTCTTCCCACCAATCTTCGGCGAAGAAGTCTTTGACGGATTTATCAAGCGGGGTGGCAGAGACATCTTTCATCTTCCCATCCATGACCGGTGCCGGGAAATCATCAATGTACATGAGTTTGATGGCCGCTTGTGCCGTGACGAACGCCGGTGGCATCGTGCCGAGCGTCTGCACGAACAGCCCGCGAATCATCTTTTGGTTCGTGATGGTCGTGTTCCAGTATAGGACGTTCCCTTCGCCGACTCCGTATTCCCACAGGATTGGGAAACCTTCGGCTGACAACATGACGTTGGCGTCATCCGCGATCGCAAAGTCGACGACGCTATGAACGAACAGGTCGTCCGGCGGATTCAAGTCGACATAGCCCGGGAAAATCGTCTCCTCGAAATTCAAGCCGTATACGTCCGGCACATACTCACCAATTTCTTCAATCCCGGTCAACGCGTTCCACGCGGGGTCTTTGAACCGGTTCGCGAACACGAGGTTGCCGCCCTGTTCGACGTAACGCTTCATCGCGACGAACGGCCATCTCGATGAATCTTCTCCGGTAAAAATGATAATCGTATACGGAGAAGGCGCAATCGATCCGACGACACCAGGACTGACTTCACGCACGTCGAGCTTCGCGTACTGCAAGCCGTGACGCAGATTGTCCGCCGTCTCGACCGCCAAATCTCCTTCATCCCGGACGAGATAAATTTGAAGTTGATGTTCGCCCGCTTTCGCTGACGCATCACTCTTCAATTGATCGATATTCATCTGCTGCTCGGCGACGTTCGGCAGTAACGTGTGCAGCGAATGAATCCGTAAGTATTGAATCGCACCGACGATGACTAGAAATAAGACGATGAAGAGCGAGAATGAGATTACAGTTCGTTTTTCCATGATGTCGTGTCACTCCATTCTTCAAACAACAGTCGGTACTCATACGGCACATCCTCGAGCGAAAACTGGGTCTGCATCATAAACATGACCGCCTTCACTTCGTTCCAACGCTCCCGCTCATAATAGAAGTTGATGAGCATGAGGTGGGCCTCGATTCGTTCAGGGAAATGATGGACGTACTCCTTCAGGATGTTCAATTGCTCTTTCGGATGCTGTAACGTGAGATAAATCTCGTTCAAGTCTTCATAAATCCATGGTGCCGGCGGATAGAGCGTCTTTACTTTTAACAATTCTTCAAGCCATGCGGTCTGCTTGTCCTTCAACATGACCTCAGTGATGAGCTCGCTATGAATCATCCGTTTATAGATTGTCGCGAGCCGTTGAATCGTGTCCGGATTCCCTAAATCATACTCGCGTTTCGCTAATTTCAGTTCTTGTTCATACTGATCGATCAAGATATTCATCGTCGCTGCCGCATAGTGGACGGTCTCACTGTCCTTGCTCTCGAGACCCATCTGCAAATATTTCCCTTGCTGGTCAATCGACTGGTTGACGTGCGTCAAAATCGAATGTTTTCGGATGGCCGGATCTTTGGAATTGATGGCATCGGTGAGCGGTAACAAGTGCGCGCTACTATTCGCTTCATGACGAATCTGTTCATAGTTGACGACTTTGAAATCGATATAGTCGTCATAGTCTTCAATCAGACCGCTCCGCCCAAAGCGCTCAGCCAAACGATACACCGCAAAGACGGCAAATTCGGCCACAAACGGTAGGAACAGTCCGAAACTGAGGGCCGCTACCGCGACCCCATAGTCGGGTGCTTTCATCTTTCGTTTCAACACGATTAGCAAGACGAAGGCGAGCACGGCGTGAACGACATAAATCCCAATCAATCCGAAACGAACCGTCGGCTCCATCCCGTCACACTCCCTTCTGGATCAAAATCCCTTCGATCCGATCATAAATCCGTTGACGGTGTTCTTCACTCGTCCCGGGGAGCAACAGCAACAGCTTGTTGTCTTCGGGATCGTAGCCGACGACATCGATTTCCCGTAAATACGAGTGGACGATGGCCTCGATACTCTCGAGCGAGACCGGTTCATAGCCGAGCGCATAATCGAGCACGATATACGGCTGTCCGTGGTGAAGTTTCTTTTGTTCTTGAATGGCGACCAGTTCCGTGAACGCCTCTTTCTTATAGAACGAGGTGCCTTTATGCATTTTCTCGTGCTGCTCTTTGCGAATCAGGTTTTCGGCGTTTTGGACGCGCGTCCCAATCCACGAGAATAAGATATTCAAGACGTGCAAGTCATCGGTCGTCAACTTGCGGAGCGGCAAGCGTTTGATGACGACGACTTCACGTGTCTGTCCGTCCACGACGATCGGCGCGAGCAACATCGGGTCCGTGTCCTCATCATCGAGCTGACGGAGTGTCGTCTCTTGGACTTGGAAGAACCGTTTGAACATGCTTGACGCCTCGTCAAGGAAAATCGTTTGCGGGAACTCTTTCGTTTCGGTTTGCCGAATCAAGAGGCGCATCGATTTCTGGGAGCGGTCGACGTGGTAAATGGCGACATCGCTCGCTAAAAACGTCTTTTTCAGCAGGCGAATCGTTTCGCTTCGAATCAGTTCCGGGTGTGGCAAGTCGAGCGATACGGCAAGTTCATACAATTGGTTCAAGCTGTATTCGGATTGAAGTAGTTTTTGACGAAGTGTCGTTTGCGAAGTGTTGAGTAAATCGACGGTCTCTTTCAAATACGTGTTCTCATCTTTCAGTTCCTCATTGCGGAACTGACTGATTTCATAACGCTCTCGAAATGAGGTGCTGAACAACCCGACGATGACGGTGATGGCGAAGTAGTAAAACAGTGTAAGAAGTGAGTTTGTATCGTAGAACAAGAGGAAGATGTCCCCTCCCATTAAGCCGGTGTATAACACTTTATAGAGGAGCAAGATGCCAAAACTGATTAAGCCGAAGATAGTGCCGTATCGTAAGGCGAATAAGATGGCGGCCGCATAAAACAAGTTCAACTCATTTTGAATCGTGCCCAGATTAAAGAATAAATCGATTCCAATCAACAGCGCGAACACGACAAGAATCTCAACCCATTTGAGCCACGGACGGTCTTGAGCGTATAAAATGATAATCCCCTCCTCGCGATTGGTTCCTCGTTACTGGTCCAACACATAGGCAGCCGAATGTAAGTAGTGGATGACGGCATCTTCTATTTTCCTCATACCCTAATCAACACCTAAAAATCCCACGTATTGTAATACGTTGGTTCGTGATAATGAATAAATCCGTTCGCTTCGGCCATGTCCCGACTGGTCGCTTCCTCTTGATCGGACACGGTGAGGACGGCAATCCCATACTCGTCTTGAATCACGTTCATCCGGTCGAGCATCTCCATCGACCACGAATCAGATGTGATTTCGGTGTAGTTGAAGCCTTCCCACATGAAGCCTTCCACATATGGGGCACTCGTCCGTTCGAGCGTCTCGATGCCCCAATTTTGAACGACCGGAACGCCGGGATACGCACGCTCAATCGCCTGCAGAAAATCCTCGAGCCCAGCCAACTGTTCCGCTAAGTCTTCTGGATAGTCCAAATGGACGTCATCGATGTCCCCAACCGTATCAAGGAAAATACCGTCCAAATGCTTGTTGATGACTTGTTTTTGAATCTCGCGGATTAAAATTTTGCGAAAGTCGGCAGAACTGATATCGGTCAAATACGAGTCCCACTTCGGAAAGTAAATCCGTTCCCCATCCCGATAGAAGTAGTCATCCTTGTCCATTTGGCCGATCAGCGCTCGATTCCACGAATCCGCCTCCATCACATTGATATACCCGAACACTTTCGTCCCGTTCGACCGAATCGTTTCGATCTGTTCGGGCGTATACCAAATCGGTTCGATAATGACGAGGTCGTAGCGAGCCATATCCTCGATAATCGCCTCGGTCGGCATGTTATAGAATATCTTGTAAGAGTGAATCTCATCAAAATCAAACGGCTCTCGTGTCGTACATCCTCCTAAAAAGAAAATGAGCAATAAGCCGGTAAGCCACAATCGTCGCACGCGGACACCTCCTTGGTGAGCAATCTGTCTTGGTGTGAATCGGTCCGTTTGACGTTGAACAACGAGTAAACATGCTAATTGTTTCTTTAGAAGGAAGAAAATGGATGAGAATCGATTTATTGAGAGTTGCCCGGTTCTGGCCCGACCTAAACGTCTCTCGCCCGATTCCGCTCACTAAAAATCTGCTATACAAAAAAGAAGACTGATGAAAACAGTCTTCTAGCGTCCAGTAATCAGCAAATATAAGTTGAAGGCCACGAGTCCAAGCGGAAATAAGGCCACGACAACAATCGGCCATTTCTTCGTCCGGATGCCGACAAATAAAAGTAAACTCCCTACTAGGAGCGCGATGAACGTCGTATACGGATTCAAGCGTCATTCCCCCTTCTATAGAGGGGCTTTTCCCGACTCGACCGAAACTTAACCGTTTGAACACCAAAGCGTCGAAAAGGCGTCACGAATTCGTCGGGCTTCATCTGCACGAAAGGGATATCCCGCCCGCTCGGCGACCCGTCTGCTCGTGCGTTCGAACTGCTCGACCAACGCTTCATGGGCCGCCTCGAGGGAAGTGGTCTCGATTGCCGGGAATGTATGAAGATAGCTGTCCCACCTTGCCGCATCCATATATGGGGCCAGAGCGTCACCGGCCTTCCCGGCGTTCACGGTGAAGTCCGTCTTAAAACCGACCTCCCACGACAGCATCTGACGGAGCATCGTCCGCATAATCGTGACATGGTCGTACGCGTATAATAACTGCCCCCGCTTGATGCCTTTGACGACGTAAAGCGACACCCACCAAAACTCGTTCCAACACTGCTCATAGTCAAATCGGCTCGGTCGGTGGATGCGGTACGTGTCATCAGATGGAATCGGTTCACCGGCAATCCCGTCTTTATCGACGAGGACGAGACTGAGTGAGTCCGCTTGAATCGCCTGTTGCACGTCACGCAGCGGGCGAACGGTCAAATCGACGCGATGACCGGCTGCAAACTGGACGAGAAACGCGAAACGCTCATATTCGTCGCCTCCCGGCACCTCGTCCGGCATCTGCATGATCAAGACGTCCCCGAGCGGCAGCATCCAGGAACGGTCCTCGATGAACGTGGTCACGTCTTCGACGAAACAAGTGACATCGACGTCTTGAAAGCAGTCCACCGGCACGTTCGGATTGACGAGCGACCCGTTCAAGACGAGGACGCGGACGTCTTCCCGCTCCGCGGCCACGGACGTCAAATGCTCGAGCACTTGCTCATTGGTCATATGACGTTCGCCCCGAGCGAGCGGGCGATTTGGACGGCCTGTATCACATCGATCGTCGCTTGTTTCAGGATGACGTCCGAGAAATCGACCCCGTCCATCTCGGCCCCTACAAAATCGGCACCGGTGCAATCCGCGTGCTGCAACACGGCGCGGGACAAGACGGCGTTCGTCCAGCGTGATTCTTTCAAATCCGCACCGTATAAATCGGCCTCGGTCAACCGGACACCGGACCAATCCATCTTCCGGAGCGGGGCGTGACGCAGATTGACGAACGACCAATCTCCTTCACGCACGACGACCCCTTCGAACGTGCATGACTCGAACGACGAGCCTGTCATCTTGCACTGATCGAACTCGCTCAAAAACAGATTCGCCCCATTGAACTGACAGTTCAGGAACGAGCTGCCGCTGTGGCGCGAGGCGTTCCACTTCGAATCGGTGAAGTCACAGTTGATGAAACGACACTGTTCGGTCTCGAACTCGGTCGCATCGATATAGGTAAAGCGACAGTTCTCGAACGTCGTCTGCGTGAGTTGGATGTCACGGAGCGTCTCGTCGCGGAAGTCCTCGCCTTTATAACTCTCATTTGATTGAAACATGACCTGCCCCCTTGACGTATAATTGATGTAGCTTAAGGAATGGAGTGATGAAAATGGATATCGTATTTCCGACCGAGCACGGCACGTTCAATTATCGCGTTGCCGGCATCTGGGTCCAGGACGGTCATTTGCTCGTTCATCGGAACGTGAACGATGACTTTTGGGCGTTGCCGGGCGGCCGGGTCGGCATCGGCGAAGAAGCCGAGCTCGCCTTGACGCGTGAGCTGCAAGAAGAACTCGAAGCGACACTGACGGGAACGACGTTCGCTTTCGTCTCCGAAAATTTCTTCACGTATTTGGAGCGCACCGTGCATGAGATCGGCATGTACTTTTATGTATCGGGTGACCTCCCGCTCCGGCATGGAGACTTCCACGGACCGGAAGGCGATCACCTCATCTATCGTTGGCAGCCGCTCGACGCGCTCCGGGACTTGAAACTCTTCCCGGAGACACTCTATGCGTTGCCGCAATCACTACCGCCCCACTTTATCGATCGCTGAGCTTGATAGAATCGACTTCAATTCGTGCAATTCTTGAATCTCATATGTCGTCTCGACCGACGCCGCAATCTCGTGCGGATTGTACCAGCACGTGTCGAGCCCATACATGCGCCCGCCGGCGATATCTGCCGTCAGCGAGTCACCGACGATGAGTCCACGTTGCGGTGCCACGTTCGGCACGCGGTCGAACACGTAATCGAAGAACGGTTTCATCGGCTTTTGCGATCCGGTCGCATCCGAGACGAACACATCCTTGAAATAAGGAAGCAGTCCCGACGCTTCGAGCCGCTTGAACTGCGTCTCCGTCACACCGTTCGTGACGATATAGAGCGGATACTGTTCACTGAGCGTTTGGACGAGCTCGAGTGCCCCATCGATGATGTGTACCCCGTCGTGCAAATGGTCGCGATAGCGCTGTTCGACTTCATGCGCGTCGATTGTGATGCCGAGCGTATCGAACAGTTGCGTGTGTCGGCCCATTAAGACGTCTTCCCGTCCGACCTCGCCACGCTCGAACGCGCGCCATAATCCGTTATTGATCGTCACGTACTGTTGTTTCAATTCATCTGTCATCCGAACGTTGTGTGCCGCGAGCAACTGCTCCAAGGCGACGTGCTCGCTCTGTTTAAAGTCGAGCAACGTGTCGTCGACATCGAATAAAATCGCTTCATACCGTTTCATAATCTCTATTACCCCTCTCTGCCTCTAATGTACAGGAACAGACATAGAAGTTCAAAAAAGGAGCGAGCCCTATGCCCAAAAAGCCAATCACCAACCTCGAGTATTCGAACAAAGAACTCGAATCGTTTTTTTACTTTGCCGATGAGACGTTCGGCATCGATTTTCGCGAGTGGTACAAAGCTGGCGAATGGACTGACCACTATCGCTGTTATTCATTGACGTTCTATCGGAATGTCATCTCGAACGTCGGGATGAGCCGAATGACAGTGATGATGGACGGAACCGCGCGCGAAGCGTATCAAATCGGAACGGTCATGACGGACGAGATCCGACAAGGACAAGGGCTCGCCACCCGCATCTTTAAGCATGTGTTCAAGCAGCATGACACGGATGGGTTGTCTTATTTTTTGGCTTGTAACGAAGGGGTTGCACCGTTTTACGAGCAACAGGGGTTCTCCGTCCAACCCGAACCGGAGCTATTCGTTTCAGTCTCGGGATCGGCTTCCCCACTCGAACATGTCGACGTCGATGCCGAACAGTGGCGCCGTTTCAAACTGGAGTCACTCCCGTTTTCACCGCGTCTGTATACGACAGACGACATGCACATTTGGATGTTCCATTACTATCAAGGGATGGACGAGGACGTGTATCGTTTCGATGACGTCCATGTCATTTATATGATTGAGCGCTCGCGCTTAAACTTGTATGCCGTGCTGTCGCCGCGACCTGTCGATATGCGTGACGTCGTGGCCCGGCTCTCCTTTGAAGGCATCACCGAAATCGTCTTTAAATTCACGCCCGATCTGGACGGTGTGGAACAACGTCCGTCCCGCGACGGCCAATGGATGATTCGCATGAACGAAGGACAATTTTTCCCGGAAGGTTGTCGCTTCCCTTATTTATCGAAAGCATGAAAAAAACTCGCCTTAGGGGCGAGTTTTTTGCGTATGGAAGGCATGTCCGAGCGACTGCGCCGCTTCTTTGACGGCTCGTCGCGCTTCCGGAACGTATGCGTAGTAGTTGACGAAGCCGTGGATGAGTCCTCCGTAATTGTGATACGTCACCGGGACACCGAGACTAATCAATTTATTGGCGTACGCTCGGCCGAGGTCACGGAGCGGGTCATATTCGGCCGTCAACAGCGTCGTCGGCGGCAGTTTCGCCAAATGTGGCGAAACGATTGGCGAGGCGTAGGGGTGGGTCAATTCAGTCTCGTCATGAAAGTATTGGTGTTGGAACCAACGAATCAACGCCTCGTCGAGCAAATAGCCGGTCGCATACTCGATTAACGATAACGGCAGATTCTCCTCGGTCCCCGTCACCGGATAAAATAACAGCTGATGCATGGCGAGAGGACGGCCTTGCTCGATGGCCATCAAAGCGCTGACCGTGGCGAGCGTCCCCCCAGCGCTGTCACCGCCGACGGCGATGCGCTCGGCATCGATTTCGAGTTCCGAGGCGTGATCCGCAATCCAAACGAGCGCCTCATAGCTGTCGTAGACGGCTGTCGGGAATTTATGTTCCGGCGCGAGTCGATAACCGACCGAGATGACGGTACAGTCGGCCTCATTCGCGATCGTCCGGCAAATCGCATCATGCGTGTCGAGACTCCCCGTGACATAGCCACCCCCGTGATAATAGACGAGGGCAGGGGCAAGCGTTCGACTCGATCGATAGATGCGGATTGGAAGTGAGCGATTCGGGAGCGTGATCCAGCGCTCCTCGACATCAAGCACATGTTCTCTATGTTGAAATCGGGTCATCATTGCGTCTTCTTGTCGTCTTAATTCGAGCGGATCCAATTGGTCATATGTGGTCGAGAGCTGATTTTGAAACTGGTTCAAATAAAATTGAATCGTCGGATTGACTGGCAATGGGAATCCCTTCTTTCTCTTTTAGGCGTTCAGTTGCCTATTCCCAGCCGCGTCCGACCTTAAGCAGATTCACGTGCTTTTTGCAAAGCACGACGATACATATACGCCAAAACGACACCACTCGCGTAAACAATGGTCCAGACATTCACGAGGATAGACTGGCCAATCGGCTTGAAGAAATAATCCCACGCCCCATCGACGTGCCAAACCATCGCCGTGGAAATGACATACGATACGATGAGCCCACATGCGAGCCACGGGAACATCTCACGCCGCCCAAACCACCACACACTCGACCACACGATTGCTGGAATCAGAAGATAACCGAGCGCATTCCCCCATAGAAAGTCTGCCGCTGTCACGAAAAAGCCCCACGGCAGACACAAGATCGCGACAAAAATGATTCGTCCGAGCATCATGCTTGTTCCTGTTGATTCTTTTTCCACCAGACGAACAAGAAGACCCCCATCCCGACGAACAGAATCAGCATCGAGAAAATAAGTTGTTGCTCGAGCGGCAAACTCGTCTGGGCAAACGCGTATTGTGGTCCGAATAAGAGAATCGGAATGATCAGATTGATCCATGTCTTCGTCCACACCGAGACGGTGAGCAACGTGACGACGGCCAGTCCGAACAATACGAGTTGACCGGTTGGACCGAACACGATCGTCGGGGTCTCGACGAAGATGTCGAGTATCATCAGCCCGAGGAACAATGTCATCGGCAGCGCAGCGAGCGTGATGTACGTCGCCCCATTTTTAAATTTGCTTTCTTTCGAGCGAACCGACATGTGGCGGAACGCTTGTGAGGCGGCCAGCAAGAACAGGACGGCGATGAGCGGGAACCCAATCAACTGGACCGTCGAGAATGTCATCTCGCCTTGAATGAAGTTGGCGATGATGATGTAGGCGAACACGTTCGGGATGATCATCGCGATGATTTTGAAAAAACCTTTCCCATCGAACGCCATCTCACGCCCGAGATGCTGCATGTAGGCTTTCGGGCTCTGGCCCACGACATCGTCCACGCTTTTGCCTGCGCGTTCCGCCTCCTCGAGGTGGTCTTTCAGCTCGGCGACAACGTCTTGCACTTCCCCTTCCGATTTCCCGCTCGACATGAGATATACCGCCAAGTCATCCAAAAAATCACGACTCTTTTTTGAAAGTTCCATCTTCATTCCCCTCTCCGAGTACGCGGTCGACGCCGCTTGACACTTCCGCCCAACGTTGTTTGAAGGCGAGCAATTCTTGCTGTCCCGCCTCCGTCAAAATGTAATACTTTCGCTTCGGCCCTCCGGACGGCAGTGTTTTTTGAATCGTCTCGACCCAGCCGTCTTTCTTCATCCGTAACAATACCGGATAGATACTGCCCTCACTCACCATCGTGAATCCGTACGCCTGCAACTTCTCCGACATCTCATAGCCGTACGTCTCTCCTTTATCGATGATGGCCAACAGGCAACCTTCGAGCAATCCTTTCAACATCTGACTCATCGCCATGGCGTATCCTCACTTTCACCAAACTAACTTGTTATACACAATAGTAATGGAAGGAGCTACCATTTGCAACTACTTTGTAAAACAAGTTAGTTGCGCATCGAGAGGTTTATTTTTTCAAATCAGGTGAATACTTCTTAAGGTGAAGCAAAAAGATAAAGGAGTGTTTGAACATGCATACCGATTTTACGAAGATGTACATTGATGGCCAATGGGTCGAAGGGTCAAGCGACAAATCGATCGATAACACCAACCCGTTCACGGACGAGACGTTGTTCTCGATTCGTTCGGCCGACGAGTCTGATCTCGACAAGGCTTATGCCGTTGCGAAAGAAGCACAAACCGAATGGGCGACGATGCTGCCACAAAATCGACGGGCCTTGATTGAGAAGTTCGCCGAAGTGACGTTACAACATAAAGAAGACATCATCGAGTGGCTCGTCAAAGAATCGGGTAGCACACGTATCAAAGCAGAAGGTGAATTTTTAGCATCGATGGCGATCATCAAAGAAGCGGCGACGTTCCCGTTCCGCATGGACGGACTCATCAAGCCATCAATCGTCCCGAACAAAGAGAACCGGGTTTACCGGAAACCGCTCGGTGTCATCGGCGTCATCAGCCCATGGAACTTCCCGTTCCACCTCGCAGTCCGCTCAATCGTCTCCGCGCTCGCGACGGGCAATACCGTCGTCGTCAAACCGGCGACAGCGACACCGGTCACAGGTGGTCTCCTGTTCGCCTCGTTATTTGAAGAGGCGGGGCTTCCGAAAGGCGTCTTGAACGTCGTTGTCGGTCGCGGTTCGGAGATTGGGGACGCCATCGTCGAGCACCCGGTGCCAAAACTCATTTCGTTCACTGGTTCGACCGAGGTCGGCAAAGGCATCGCCGAGAAGGCCGGACGCCTGTTGAAGAAAACAGCGCTCGAACTCGGCGGGAATAACGTCTTCGTCGTGTTAGACGACGCCGACATCGAACGTGCCGTCGAATCGGCCGTCTACTCGAAGTTCTATCATCAAGGGCAAATCTGTATGTCGACGAACCGGATTCTCGTCGCCGAGTCGATTCACGATGCGTTCCTTGAAAAATTTGTGGAGCGGGTTCGCGCCTTGAAGTTCGGCAACCCGAACGAATCGGATACACAAGTCGGGCCGCTCATCGATCACGATCAAGTCGACCGCATCCTCGATCAAATCAAGCAGACGGTCGACGCCGGTGCGACGCTCCAGGTCGGCGGCAACGCTGACGGGAACGTGCTCGAGCCGACCGTCGTGAGCGGTGTCACGAATGACATGCCACTCGCAAAAAATGAGATTTTCGGACCGGTCGCCGTCATTCTGTCGTTCAAAGATGACGCCGAGGCGCTGAAACTCTCGAACGAACTCCCGTACGGACTGAGCGGTGCCGTCCACGGTTCAATCTATCGCGCGACCGAATTCGCACGCCAAGTCGAGACGGGGATGATTCACGTCAACGACCAATCGGTGAACGATGAGCCGCACTTGCCGTTCGGTGGTGAGAAAGATTCTGGTCTTGGCCGTTTCAACGGCGAATGGGTGCTTGAGGAGTTCACGACGCTCCAATGGGTATCCGTCATGCACGAACGCCGCGAATACAAACCATTCTTTTCATAAACAGCAAAAAGCGTGTTGGTCCGCGAACGGATCAACACGCTTTTTTAGATTTTTTTCACGAACTCCGATTTGAGCTTCATCGCACCGAAGCCGTCAATCTTGCAGTCGATGTCATGGTCCCCGTCGACGAGACGGATGCCTTTCACTTTCGTGCCTTGTTTGACGACGAGCGACGTCCCTTTCACCTTTAAATCTTTGATGACCGTGATCGTGTCCCCGTCTTGGAGCACGTTTCCGTTCGCGTCTTTGATTTGCGCGTCCGCTTCTGCTTCAGCCGCCTCGCTCGGTGACCACTCGTACGCACATTCCGGACAGACGAGCAAGCTCCCGTCCTCATACACGTAAGACGATTGACACTTCGGACAATTCGGTAGTTCTGTCATGCTGATTCCTCCATTCGATTCACTGTCCCCAGTATACCGTATTTTCGGAACGTCGACAGCTAGCGGTCAGCCTTCTTGCGGAGTCTCGGGACCTTTCAAATCGAGTTGATAAAACGATAAGTCGAGCCACTTCCCGAACTTGTAGCCGGCTTTTTTAATCGTACCGGAATGGACGAACCCTAACTTTTCATGTGCTTTGACGCTCGCGATATTGGCTGCATCGATGCCACCAATCATCGTCTTCACATCCCGCTCTTCACCGATCCGGATAATTTCTCGGAGCAACTTGTTGCCGATGCCTTTGCTACGGTATCCAGGATGGACGTACACCGAGTGTTCGACCGTATAATGATAGGCCGGCCAAGGACGAAACGGCCCAAATGTGGCAAAGCCCATCACGACGTCCCCTTCCTCCCATACGATGATGGGAAGTCCGGCCGCTTTTTTCTCCTCGTACCAAGCGATTCGATTTTGAAGCGTCACCGGTTCGTAGTGATAGACGGCGGTACTGTTGACGATGGCATCATTATAAATATGTAAGACAGCTTGAAGATCATCTCGACGACAATTGCGAATCATGAGAACACCACTTTCATACGTTTTCTTCATTATACTTATCTCGATTTCAAAATACACCCGGCGATTCGCTCCCACATAAAAAAGTCAGCCGTTTTGACTGACTTTTTCACATTATGCTGCCAAACGATCGCACATCGAGGCGCACTCGACGCAGACGCGCGCACATTCTTGGCAATGGGCATGCTTATGTTTCTCGCATTCCTGGGCACACGCCTTACAGACGACCGCACAAGCCCGGGCGAGTTCGGGCACGAACGCCGAATCTCGCGTCATCGCCTCGGCGAGAAACGAACAGATGGCGGCGCACTCCCGGTCGAGCCGGATGCAGTCAACCATCATCTTGACGTCATGTTCTTCCAGGCACGACTCGAGACAGTAATTACACGTCTCCACACAATCACGTAACGTCTCCAGTTCATTTGCATAAATCCGATGCATACAATCAGCCTCCTTTTCCAAAACGAAGTGACAGTCACATCCTCTTTGTTCCCTAATCTTCAAAAGAAAAACGACCGTCGACTAGTGTCTCGGATCGTTCACAAACGTGCGGTATAAATAGGCGACTCCGTTCAACAAACGCTCTGAATAGCGCTTCGGCATGAAACGGAGCCGATAAAACCGATACATCCGCTTCAAATCTTCCCATTGGTGATCGACGTGCTGTCCTTGGCGGAAGCGGGCCAAGTCGATTAAATAAATACGGCCTTCCGGCGTCAAAATCAAATTGCGCAAATGAACGTCCGACGGCGTGAGTCCGAGGCTTCGTGCCGCGATGAGCGCTGCGTCGACTTGCTGAATGTACGACGCATCAATCCAAATCCCTTCCGTCAAACATTCGAATAGCGTCTTGCCCTCGATGTAGTCGATGACGATATAATTCACACCTGCTTCATACAAGCGTGGGAATTGAGGTAACCCTTCGAGCGTTCGATAAATCACAGCCTCTTCAGCTGCGATATGCGTATAATCCGGAAAGAACACTTTGATGACGAGTCGCGTGTCTTTTATGCGAAACACGGCGGCACTGCGCCCAATCCCGTGCAGTTCGAGATCGGCATGAGCGGCGGTCACGTATGTTTCCTGACCTTGTTGCTCAAACGTGACGTTCGCATATTGTTCGTAATGATTCATAAGTCACTCCTCTTTTTCTAATCATCTCTGTCTCATCATAACTGAAATCGCTTTAGTTTGACTCGGTTCATGTCCTTCCAATACGCCCCAAAAGTGACGCCCTCCTGTTTTATCCTTATAATGAAAGCGACAAACAATGAGGAGGAACTTACCATGCAACGCATCGAACTGACAGAAGACTTATCATTCTCACGAATCATTCACGGCATGTGGCGTTTGGCCGAATGGGACATGAGCCCGCAGGAACGCCTCACTTTCATCGAACAATGTATCGAACTCGGCATCACGACGTTCGATCACGCTGATATATACGGTGGCTATACGTGTGAAGGATTGTTCGGCGAAGCGCTTCGTCTCAAGCCATCACTCCGCGATCAAATCGAGATTGTGACGAAGACCGGCATCAAGCTGACAGGCTCTTTCAACCCTGGCCAATCCATCAACCATTATGATACGACGAAAGAACATATCATCCGTCAAGCCGAGCGCTCGCTACAGGAGCTCGCCATCGATCAGATTGACACGCTTTTGATTCACCGTCCCGACCCGCTCATGGACCCGGACGAAGTCGCCGAGGCGTTCATCACGTTGCAACGAAGCGGAAAAGTGCGTACGTTCGGGGTCTCGAACCATGTGCCGGCAACCCAACAGTTGTTACAGTCACGTTTACCGTTCCAACTCGTGACGAACCAGCTTGAGCTCTCACCGATGCAACTGAAGCATTTTGAAGATGGTACTGTCGACCTATGCCACGAGAAACGGATGCCACTCATGGCGTGGAGCCCTCTCGCCGGCGGACAACTGTTCACCGAGGCCGCTTACGCACCGCTTCGTGAAAAATTGGAGGAAATCAGCGATCGACATCAAGCGGGCGGCATCGACGCCGTCGTCTACGCGTGGCTCTTGAAGCACCCGGCCAAGATCATGCCGATCGTCGGATCTGGGAAAATTGAACGAGTTCGGACCGCCGTCGATGCGCTTCAGATTGACCTGACGCGAGAAGAATGGTTCGAAATTTTGAAGGCGGCCCGTGGTCGCGACGTGGATTGAAGGTAAAAATAAACAAATAACCCCTTTTTAATTCCATTTTGTTATTTTCGACGATTTTCGTCATTTTCAAGAACGTCTACATCACAACGTTCATTCGTCAAAAATCGACACGTGTCAAATGGAGAAATTCCATTTCATATCCATAAGTGTAAAACAAGCCCGTTCAGTTCAAGTGGAGCGGGTTTTTTGATTTTTTTAAAAAAAATCGCATTAATTTTCCTAAGACTATAGTCACAAAAAAATGGTGCTAAAATGATGAAAGTTAATCATTAAAGGAGTGCACCCTGTGAAAAAGTACCTGATTCTTTGTACGCTCGCCATGTTGTTCGTCCTGTTCGGATGCGAAGAAGAACATGCATTTCGTTTACATACGGCTCCAGAGTACTATCAAGGTCGCGCCTCTCTACCTTCTGGTCAACAAATCGAGATGACCGAGTCCGACCGGACGAACGTCCTTGATGCCTGTTACCCAGAGGACGCCATCACCCGTGCGCCTGATGGAGAGCGTCTCTTGATTGGCACGGTCAAATTGAGCCAACCGCTTACGACCACGGCCTCGACCGAAGTCTTTCCGACCGCCACATTTTTTGAAGTGGAAAATCAAACCTACGTCCAATGCCAAGCCGACACCATCACCTATATGAAACAAATCGATGCGTTGCCGGATAGTCTCACTCCGTACCGCGACCAAGCCGTCTCATCATCCGCGACGTCGAAGCTTCGAGTTGCGCAACCGCACGAGCAAGTCCATTTCACCGAAGAGATGAAAAAACCGGTCGGCAATGAGCCTTATCCAAAACGTCACGGTTTCGAACAGACGCTCGTCCACGTGACGATGCCGTTCAACGGTTCGTTCGAATTCACGTTCGAGTCACCCGAATCGCGTGAGACCATCACGTTGCCCATCAACGAATCGTCACGTCAACCGTTCCTGTCCCTCGGCTTAGGGACCGAAGTGTCTCAAGACACGCAACAGTACGGGCTCCATCTGTCATCCGATCAGACGTTATATGAGGACGTCCTGCGACCGCAGGATGCCACCTACGATCGAATGCTCGGGGCACGGCAGGCGAGCACGCTCCCGACCAAACTCGTTCCGAACGAGCGCTATCCACTGTTCAGTTTCTCCTTCATCCGCGATGGCAAACCTTATAAACAAGTCGTTTCTATCACCTATAAAGAAGAGACGTTGTTGCACGGCGACCGCTTGAAAACAAAAATGCGGCAACAATTCGCCAATCGACGTCACGTCGTCGCCCATGAACTGGCTCTAATCGGCACAGAATCAAAAGATGCACCGTTCTTGCATCATGCCAACGCCGAGACCGTCCAGTTCGTGTTTCAAGCCATCGATCGCTCAAAAGCCGTGGCCACGGCCGGAACCCCAGCGCCGACCCCTTATTTGACGGTGTTCGAGGGCATTCGTGCTCAAACGTTCGATCTCAGTTACACGGAAGACGATGTAATTTTGACAAACACGAAGACAGGCTCACATTTCAAATTGCTCCGCGCCGATGCCGAACGGTGGCGCGACCTTTCCATCGGACAAGCAAACAACTGACGACACTTTTCAAGCCAGACTGGCTCACCGGTCTGGCTTTACACGTTATATAGGCAAAATCGGAAAGCCTCCTTGGCTCGCTATGCGACAATGACAACAAACAGTGCAAAGGAGAGAGTGTGATGACGAAACGATTCGAGCGCGACGTCGCCAGCCATTGGCCGGTCGCCTATAAACAAAACGGATATCCGCACGTGCAGCAGGGTTGGGTCTTGCCTCCGGAACGAAAACACGAGTTCGACCCGTTCATCTTGATGGCCGAGGACTGGTTCAAGCGGGGAACGTTCTCTGACCATCCTCACCGCGGCTTCCAGACCATTACCTACGTGATTGACGGACGACTTGAACATATCGATAACCATGGCGGACATTCGATTTTAGATGCGGGTGACGTTCAATATATGAATGCGGGCTGGGCGGCACGTCATGCCGAGGAGGCCGTCGACGACGACTTGATTCATACGCTTCAACTATGGCTCAACTTGCCGAAAACACTTAAAACGACGACGACATCTTACCAAAACGTATATGTCGAAGAGGCACCGCTCGTGCCGATTGACGGAGGACACGTGCGTGTCTATTCGGGTGACATCGCCGGAGTGACCGGACCGATGGACAGTCTCGTCCCCATCACGATGAGCGAAGTGAGCTTACAGAGTGGGGCCGCCTATGAGCACATCATCCCGACGAATCATAACGCTTTCGTCTACGTTCTCGCGGGTTCCCTCGAACTCGGAACGTCAGCGACACCGCTTGCGAAGACGCACGCGGCGACGCTCACGTACGATGAGACGAGTGACGGTGAGAGCGTGGTCCGCCTCAAAGCGACGTCACGTGCGAAACTGCTCATCTACTCAGGTAAGCCGATTCGGGAAGACTATATCGCCCACGGTCCGTTCGTCATGAACACCGAAGAGGAGATTCGTCAGGCGTTCCGCGACTACCATGCCGGTAGTTTCGGTCCCCCGGCCGTCAAATAAAATAAGCCGCGCCTAGGGCGTGGCTTATTTTTTATCTGGCATGAGCACGGTCTGCTGCGTCGGGACGCGACCGATCGGGACGGTCCGTTCGACGAGGACGTACCGCTTGCCGTTCACTTCAAACTTCCGGTCGCCGAGATAATGGGCCGACTTCCCGTCTTCATACAGCTTCGTCAAAATCGCCGGCACGTACTCGTTCAAGTTCGTGTAGTGCTCATCGAGCGTCATGACAATATTGCCTTTCCCATAGCCCAACCATTGGTTCGACATGAATAACATGAGCGAAATGGTGCCGATGACACCGACGACTAAAATGACTGTCTCCATCAAATCCTCCCCGATCTCGTATGTGTTTAAATGGCGTGATTATCGTACGCCAAGACTAATCTTCTACTTTAGAGATGCTTCACGACGAACTGTCGCTTCGGTTGAAAGCCAATTTCGCTATAAAACGCGGCCGCCGCTTCGTTCACCGACCAATAATCCAGTTCGATTGACGGAAATCCGTGTGCGATGGCATAGCGTTCCACTTCTTCCATGACCAAGCGTCCATACCCTCGCCGCTTCGCCTCCGGGTTAATGCTGATTTGATGCACGTAGAGTGTCCGCACAGCTTTCCGAAACGCGTTCGCCTTACTCACTCGCTCTTGAAAACAGACGTAGCCGACTGTGTCTCCGTCGACCTCTGCCGTGAAGAAATGATAATCGTCTCGCGCCATCATCTCCGAAAACGCCGCTTCCACCGAGGCGTGATTGTAAGGCGCAAAGAACGCCGGCGCCAACTGAAGATGATGTTCATGGATTGGACAGTTCAACGTCGCAATCAACGCCGCATCGTCGGTTCGTATCAACTGCATCATAACGGCCACGAACCTTCATTTTTATAGTCCCGCGTCTCCGTGACCCCGTGCGGCTTTTCATCCCCACGCAACGTATGGTTTGTCGTTTCCTGCTCTTTGCCGTGCAAACGGTGTTGAATCGGACGGGCCAGGAAGTAGCCGCCGAACAAGGAGACCGGGAAAATGATAAAGGCGGTTCCTAGAAACAGGTAGGCGTATGCACGCATCTCGTCTGTTCCGACGAAGTGATTGACGCCATAGCGCAATCCAAAAAATAAGCCGACAAATAACAGTGCGACAAACGCGTACTCGATACATTTCCCGAGAAATCGTTTCATCTCATGACCCCCCTCAACTGATTAGTTTTCTGTACGAGATGAAACGGTAAAATGTTTCAAATTTGTTGGCGAGACATGTACCACAACGTCGCCTCCTGCTCGGTCGCGGATACCCAGTCTTGTTTTCCTTGGATATAGCTCTCGATATCTTCCGGATGCTGGCTCGCCAATTGTTGTTTAAGCGCCGCATACTCGTCCCGTACGTCTGGGAACGTCATCAAATAATCGCGGAACGCGAGATGGCGGGTCACGCCTTCATCCCCTTCCTCGAACATATGGACGTGAATCGTCCGAACGTCTTCTCCTTTAGCGAAGAAGCGCCGTCTCGGAATCCCATGCTCGCCGAAACTTCGATACCCGAGTGCCTCCATGTGCCCGACCCATTCATCAATCCGCTCGATTTCTCGTACGACCGGCATGATGTCGATAATCGGTTTCGCATCGAGTCCCGGCACCGACGTGCTTCCGATGTGATGAATGGCGACGATTTCCCCTTCAAACAAGCGTTCGAGTTTGGACGCCTCTTCCTTGAATTTCGTCTCCCATATCGGATCATACGGGACGACCTCTACTTTTCTCATGGTCCATTCCCTCCTTCACAATAATCGTTCCGTCTCTTTCATCATACCCGTTTTTCAAATCGTTTAGAAATCACCTTCGCCAATCGAAAGGTTTGTACCGTCGCAAAATGGGAAATGCTAATATTAATGAAATCAGAACTGGAGAGTGGACCGCATGTTGACACAACAGCAGATTGATACGTTCAAAGAACGTCTATTAAAAGAGAAAGCGAAGACCGAAGGATATATGGAAAATCGGGAAGAAGTATATGACGAAGGGGAACTGTCCCACTACGATAACCATCCGGCAGACTCAGGAGAAGAATTATTCTTGCGCGAACGCGACCAAGCGCTAACTGAGCTCGATGAAGAGTTCTTGAGTGACGTCGACAAGGCGTTGCTCGCCATTGAGAACGGGACGTATGGCAAATGTGAGGTGTGCGGCGAAGACATCGAGTTGGACCGTCTTGAAATCATCCCTGAGGCGACGCTCTGCATCCAGCACGCGCGCGAGCAAGAAGAGAACGAGCACTTGACCGACCGCGAACGTCCGGTCGAAGAGGACGTGCTCAATCCATCTGAGACGGCTGCCCGGAAACAACTCGATGGGACCGACGAACCAGGCCAAAGCACGGATGCGTTCAGCCAAGTCGAAGATTTCGGGAGTTCGGACACGATTGCCGATAGCGAGGGCAATCATGACCCGACACGTGAATAACATCAGTCAGTGACCGAGCGAAAGGAGTCCCTCTCCTTTCGCTTTTTTGATGGCTCGAGGAAACGCCCTTCTTCATCCGATATCTTCCATCTTTCTATACCGCGTGATACACTGTGTAAAAATACACTTTAGGAGCAGGTATGCATACAAAAGAAACGTTTTCCGAACTGATTTCAAGCAAGCTCAAACTGATTCGTACCGAGCAAGGATTATCGCAAGAAGAACTATGTACGCTCGTCGGCATCTCGAAAAAAACGTTGATTCAAATCGAGAAGCGACGTCTGAACGCGAACTGGACGACGACGGTCGCCATCTGCGCTCTATTCAATCAAAGCCCATATCTCCATTCGTTGATTGGGGATCAACCAATCGAGTTCATTCGTCTCGTCGCCCATACCGACCCGAGCCTGGCGACGAAAACGTTGGGCGGACACGTCTGGTGGACGACGATTGAGCATCAAGGGAAATACCGGATTCAACAGAATATGGTCAGTCAACATTACCGGATTCTCGACCACGACGACTTCCGCTGGTTCAGTACGTTCGACCGTGACGAGGCGTTCCGGAAATTAATCGAACTGCGCGCGACCCATGATGAGAAGGGAGACACAAAAAAATGACGCAACGAATCGTTGCGTCAATACGTCGCTTTGATGGGCGACGCGCTATCGAGCACTTCGGCGACATCCATCGGGTTGACCGTGTTGCCGGCCGAACTTGATGAATAAGCATATTCTCCTTGATGCACTTCGAAATGGAGGTGCGGACCTGACGAGTTGCCCGTGTTGCCGATTTGGCCAATGCCTTCGCCTTGGAGCAACGTCTGGCCTGTCTTCACTTCGATTTTATGCATATGGGCGTAGACCGTCGTCCACTTTTGACCATCGATTTCATGCTCGATGAAGACGTGTTTCCCATACGGGCCGCCTGATTTGACGTCCGTGACCGTCCCAGCCGCCGCCGCATAAATCGGTGTGCCGACGTTCGCCGCGATATCGAGCCCGTTATGGAACGTATATCCGAACTGGCCGCTTGCCGGTCCGTAACCTTGTGACAGACGTCCAGTCGCTGGCATCATAAACTTGTCAGGCGCAAGCGCCGCCGTTTGTTGCTTCAAGTCTTTCAATTGGGCCGCTTGCCCTTTCAACTGCTTATAGGCTGCTACGTGAGCCGAGCGGGCTTTTTGCCGTTCTGCGTTCACGTCCGCCTGTTTGGTCTCAAGCGTCTTTAACGATTGTTTCGTCTCGGCTTGTTTGGCTTGCAAATCACGCTTCGTCTCTTCAGACTCCGCCGCCTCTGCCTTGGCGCTCGGGAGCACGGTTGACAACACTTGTTTGAATAGAGACTTGTCAGCTGTCTCCGGATTCAATGCCGTCTCGAATGACGCGAGTTTTGATTTGGTCTGCTCAATCTTCTGATCGATTGCTTTCGCGCTCTGATCGATCGTTTCGACGTGACGTTTGGCTTTGGCGACCGATTGTTTCGACGTTTGAATCCGTTGTTCGGTCTGTTGGAGCGATTTCGTCGTCTTGACGAGGTCTTGCGGGGTAATTTGATCCGCGGATACGGCTGAAGTCCCTGATAGAATCAGGACGCCTGTACCGACGGTGACGAGTAGTTGTTTCCACATATATTGATAAAACCTCCAGATTGGATGATTCGCTAGCTTGATTAAAAAGCTACAAGTGCGAATATAGCATCCACGTCTGAAAAGTTCAATATATGAAGCATTTCATTTGTATGTCGAACATATCAAAACAGTGAACTCGCCATCCATAAACTTCATTGAAATTTCACATCATCGCCTTCGTTGTAGGACGATGACGATGATACTAACGGCAGCCAGGATGGTCAGCGCCGGTCCGCCGAACAAAAAGAGTCGATCGAGGCCAGATGGCAGGTTCGTCGTCAGACCGAGAATCGTGAACAAGTTCCCGACGATCAGACCGAGCATGAGGACAGGCAACAGGACGCGCATTACGTCTCTATCCCGGGCTTGATCATCTCGAATTGAGCAATCTCGTCCTGGACGAACCCGAGCTGTCGCGCTGCCGAGAGCAACGCCGGGCGATCCGACGTCAACGTCAGGCGAATCGGTCCTTCAGCCGCGGCCGCACGCAATAACCATTCGGCGTCCTCGTCGCGACCGAACACATCCAGCAACAGACTGCCCCGGAAGAGCAGTGCTCCGCTCGTCTCGCCTTCCCTCACTCGCACGAGCTCGGTCTGTTGTTGTGTTGTGCGGACATCGACTTGCCAAATCGGTGTGTGCCCCGCTGCCGGATAATACGTATCGAACAGTTCAAGGATCGGTGCCGGTTCCCGTGTCGCGTTCGTCTCGGTCGGTACGGATTGAAAGTACATAATCTCTCGGACGACACGGTACCCGAGTCGGTCATAGAGGGCGAGCGCGGGATCGTTCCCTTGAATGACCTCGAGCAGACGCTTCCCCGTCGCCTGTTCATCGAACTGTCGCATCAATTCGTGCGCGATGCCGAGATGTCGGTAATCAGGGGCGACGGCCAAGCCGCCGCAACGAGTGACCCATCCCGTATCGAGGTGCGCCACGCCGCTCAACATGACGGCAACAGGCCGACCGTCCGCATAGGCGACGACGGAACGCGTCGGCTGGTTTTGATCGCGGACGAGGAAAACGGCCTCGAACTGGGCCTCATTCATGTCAAAGCGAATCATGTAATCGGAAAAGCCGTCCATGAAGGCTCGATACAAATCTTGGAGCGGTGGATGTTGGACATAAGAAATCACTGGATGCATCACGTGTTCGTTCCCTTCACTTATATTTCGGTATACTGGTGGAGACAGCTAATCATGGAGGAGGATTCATCATGACGACGAGACTCGAACCACTTCGAGAGGCCCATTGGCCCATCTTGAACACATTCACGTTACCGCTCGATCAAGAAAAATATACGACACTCCCGATTGACCTCGATTCCCCCCTCTTAGACGGGATTCATCCTATCGTCATCGTGGCCGAAGAGCCCGTCGGCTTCTTTTTGCTCCATGATACGGAACGGGTCGCCTCGTATACAGAGGCAGACGACGCGTTGTTGCTCTCGATGTTCTTGATTAACCATTCGGCGCAAGGGAACGGCCATGCCAAAGCGGCACTACACCAGTTGCCGAACTATGTACGAGCCCACTTCCCTCATAAACACGAGGTCGTGCTATCGGTCAATCTGAAAAACGAAGCCGCCTTTTCCCTTTATCAGACGGTCGGCTTCATCGACACGAAGCGCCGAATCGACGGCCCCATCGGCCCGCAGCGCATCATGTCGCTAACGGTCTAAGTTCGCCTGGCAACAGGCCATACACGGCCGTGTCCGTCAGTCGCATCCCATCAGCGGACAAGTCTTCGTTCCGGAGCATGCCTTCTAGCTGAAAGCCGAGCCGTTCCGGAATCAAGCGACTGCCTTCGTTCGTCGACTCGCAGCGAATCTCGATCCGTTTGAAATCGAACTGGGTGAAACCGAAACGGACGACCGCCTCGACCGCTTCCGTCATATAGCCACGACCGGTATGCGTCGAATCGAGCCAATACCCGATTTCCGCTTTCGGGACGTCCCAATCAATCCCGAACAGGCTGACCGTCCCAACGAACGTTCCCGTCTCCCGTAAAAAGATGAGATACCGGAAACTTTCGCCTGTTCCGTACAATTCTTGCGCCCGTTGTAAATTCGCTTCCGTCTCAGACAACGTCGGTACGTCTTGCGCGAACGGGAGCCATCGCTTCAACTCTTCATACGAGCCCCGAATCGCCTCGTTGACGACACGCGCATCCGTCTCGGCGAGCGGTGCCCGTAAATACAGACGCGCCGTCTCCAAGCCGAGCGGGATTGTGTCTGGTCCTGTTTTCATCTTTCTTCCCCCTCTTTACTTACGAAAACACAAAATGAGCAAGCCGCCCATCCCGACCACCAGCACGACGTGAAGCAGTTGCCATAGGACTTCAATCATGGCGTTCCTCTTGAGCGGTTTTTACACCCGCCAGCACTTGCTCCCAATAGTTGGTCGGGTGTGGTACGAGATCGCGTTTCGTCACGACCCGTGTCTCTCCCGAGATGACCGATGTTGTCTCCATCTCAGACTGCGTCCCGTCAATAAGTGCGTGCAGCGCCGTGATCTCGACCGAGACGACATCGGCCACTTCCGCTTCGTCCAACGTGAACGCTTCGCCATCATACGCATAGACATACGTATGGGCGAACTCGCGGTCTAAAAACGTATCCGTCTCGATGACGTCTTCGAAGACGCCGAGCGGGGTCAGTTGATCGAACGTCAATTCGAGTCCTAACTCTTCTTGAATCTCGCGCACCCCGTCACGAACGGTCTCCCCAGCGGTCAAGTGCCCGGCGGCCGTGATATCGAACAACGCGGGGAAGTCCGCCTTCGTATCGCTGCGAAGCTGTAATAAGAGGCGGTCGTAATCCATCATCCAGCAGTGGAACGTCTCATGCCAATCCCCGTCCCGATGAACGTCTGCCCGTGATTTCAATCCGATTTTCTTCCGACGGTGGTCGACGATTGTAATGAACTCGATCATGACGTCACCCCGTTCTCTAAAAATGTGATCGTTCCCGCCGTCGCGTCAAGTTCAACCTCGATGCCAATCGGAAACACATGGGACGGGAACGTATGCCCGATATCGACGTTCGTCAAAATCGGGAAGTCGACGTCTCCGAGCACTTCGAGCAACAAGTCCTCAAATGAAAACGGCGCGCCGGCCGCATCGAAATGTTCATGCTTTCCGATGACGAGACCGCTGATGACGTCGAACACCCCGGCAAGCTTGAGCATGCTGAGGGAACGCTCCTCGTCCGCCATCGTCTTGAACGAGTCTTCTAAAAAGAGAATCGCACCGGTCACATCAGGGAAATAATCAGACTTCAAAAAGCCGGTCATCGTGTTCATGTTCCCACCAATCAGCTTGCCGCGGGCCTGTCCGTCTCGAAGGGTTAGCCATCCGTCATTTGGACGGAACGTCTTCTCCCGGTCCTGGGTCGACCAATCGATCATCTCCTCGGTCCACTCTCGGGGCACATCGAGCGTATACGGTGCCGTCCGTTCTAAACCGAGCACCTCTCGCACGTAACGTTCCCCGTCGGCGAACATCGTCTCGTACTCTCCGAACGACGGGACGATGGCCGGACCGTAAAATGTCGTCACTCCCGTCTGCGTATAACAAGCGAGGAGGAGCGCCGTGACATCGCTATAGCCCATGATGATTTTCGGCTGTCGTCGCAACGCTTCATAATCGATATACGGTAAGAGCGAATTTGAGTTCGTCCCGCCAATCGTACTGATGATTGCTTTGACGTCCGGGTCACGCAATAGCGCGTTGACCTCTTCGGCCCGTTCTTGAATCGAGGCCGAGCGATATCCTTCCGAACGATGCGTGCATGAGCCTTCCTGAACGATGAATCCCATCCGTTTCAGTTGTTCGATTCCGCGCGTGTATCGTTCCGGGAACCGTGCCGGTGCCGGGAACGACGGTGTGATGATTCCAATCGTGTCTCCCGGTCGTAGCGCCGGGGGGTGCTTCTTCGTTAACACAGTCATCCCTCCATCAAGTGCGATGCCTTCACTGTACGAGTTTCAAGAGTCGGATGACAACCTAGTTCAAAACAAATCAGGGTCTTCCGAAAGGGTCCGTGCTTTTCGGATTTTCTGCGGCCGTCCGGTCCAACCAAGTGTGAGAAAGAAGAAACCGCCTCCGATGACACAGGACAACCCGACCAGTCCCGCGACGATGCCGTCAAATCCAAAGCGTTCCCCGCTCACGACGAGCAACAGTGGCGAAAAAAGCAAAGCCACGCCTAGTAGCAATACGCCACCCCACATCCGTCGCCGTGGAAACCCGATTGTCCACCAGCCGAATGCCACCAATCCTAAAACGATTAATCCAATCATTCCGATTAGAACCATCCTCAGCGCCTCCACTCTTCAAATTGTCTTGTTTTATTCCGCGTCAACAATTGAAAATCCTGTCAAAAAGGCACTATAGAATTCCTGCAAACCGGGTAAATAACTATTGGAAACCACCGTACCGGAATCGCACAGAGGAGGAACACCATGAGAACCCGACTCATCTTTGCTCTGGCATTTATCGGTCTTTTTTTAGTTGCTGTTTATTGGATCAGTACACGGGACGACCATCAAATCGAAGGTCGAATCGAACAGATTGACATCCCACAGCTGATGATTGGACCACATGACTTGTCAGACGACGAGTTAACGTTGCAGACGATATTAATCAACGAACGAACGAAAGTGACAGGAGAAGCGAACGATGTGCAACAACTCCGGGTCGGACAAGTCGTCACGGTCGAACTCGATCGCGACGCCAAGTTGAAAATCGCGGTATCGATTCACGTTCAACCCGAATGAGTCGTTTCACCTTTTTTCAGAAAACGGGCTTAGGTTTCATAGAACGGTGGAATATGAGAACAGGAAGCTGAAAGGAGCGAATTGAATGATTTCAAATACATTGTTATCGGGGAAGGTCGCCTTCATCACAGGCGCGGCATCTGGAATCGGACGTGCCACTGTCATCCGGTTCGTCCAAGCCGGGGCGAAAGTCGCCATCGTCGATTTGAACTTAGAAGACGCGGAACAACTTGCGACTCTGATTGGAGAAGAGCGTGCCATCGGCATCAGTGCCGATGTGGGGAACGAAGACGAGATGAAACGAGCGTACGAGCAGACGGTTGAACGTTTCGGCCGCGTCGACATCGTCTTCGCGAACGCAGGACGAAACGGCACGATCACACCAATCGAGCACTTGTCGCTCGAAGATTGGAACGGTGTCGTCGAGACGAACTTGACGGGCACGTTCTTGACGGTGAAACATGCCATCCCTCATTTAAAAGAACGAGGCGGCAGTGTCATCATCACGTCGTCTATCAACGGAAACCGTTACTTCAAAAACTTTGGGTTCAGCGGCTATGCGACGACGAAAGCCGGCCAGACCGGATTCGCCAAAATGGCAGCAGCCGAGCTCGCCCAATTCGGCATTCGCGTCAACTCGATTTGCCCGGGGGCCATCGACACGAACATCGATGACTCGACGAATCGCGATGACGCCTTGCTCGAAGAAATCGTCATCCCGATCGAGTATCCGGAAGGAAATCAACCGTTGGCCGGGAAATCCGGCACGGCCAAACAAGTCGCGGACGTCGTCTTGTTCTTCGCGAGCAACATGTCGAGTCACGTCACCGGCTCTGAGGTGTACGTCGACGGTGCCGAATCATTACTTTAATAACAACAGGTCGCCCCGCGGGGCGACCTGTTTATTTGAGAATTGGGCTTTTCATGACGGCTTTCTGGTAAAACGGAATGAATCCTAAGCGCTCCATGTTCCGTCCCGAGGCCGTATCGACTTTCGTCGTCACGGTCACGTACTGGCAACCGGCTGCTTTTGCGGCCGCAATCCGTTCCAAGATGAGCTGTGTCTGATAGCCTCTGCCCCGATAAGCGGGAATCGTGCTCGTCAAAAACAGTTCGCCCATTCCGTCCTGGACGGCAAGAATCCCACCGGCGACGGCCATCTCACCTTCGCGGACGAGAAACGCCTGGTTTTCGGGTAACGCGTAGAAGCCTTTCGCGGTATCAATCGTCTCTTGCATGACCGTCCCGGTCTCGGCGAAGCCGGCCGCGATGGCCCGAGCCCATTCGTTCACGTTATCGGCGTGCACGCGTTCGACCGCATGCTCCATATCCGTGAATACGAACGTGTTCACGTCGAGCAACCACACGTCCAGGAAGTGGTCGAGCGTATAGTTTCGCTCTTGGAGCAACCGAATGAGTGACATGTCCGCGAGCGGACAAACCTCGATATGTAGGCGGGACACGTTCTTGCCGCGTACCCATTTCTCCATCTGGTGCAAATCGTAAAAACTGGTCGGTCGATTCAAACCGAAGCCGACCGCAAAACTCGTATTGCCCATCCGAAAGACGTGGCCTTTGTTTTCGACAATCAATTCCGAACCTTCATAGGGAGGGGACTGTTTCCGATGCCGAATATAGGCAGACGTCCCTTCCGCTTTGATGCGTTCGATCCGCCTGGCTAGTTCTAAGCGTCTCATCTCGTTCCCTCCCCACTAATCTCCCCTGAGTTTACCACACTTCGATTGCGAACAGATTGTGATTCCGTTACAAGGCGAGACGCAAGTCTGACTCAAATCGAAGTAACCGTTCCCGGACAGATGGGACGAGATCATCCAGGGCCATCAATTCTGACCAATCGACGAGACGAACCGCTACGACTTCGTCTTCCTGAAGCACCAAGTCATCAAGTTGCAGCGGAGTATCGGTTTGATAGCGATACAGGTCTAGAAAATATGTCTCGCGGCGTAACGTCGCCACCCACTCCAACTGGTCAGGTTCGATCCAGAGACCAATCTCTTCACCAAGTTCACGAATGGCACCGTCACGGCTCGTTTCACCGGCAAGAACGGAACCACCCGTCCCTTCCCAAAGAAGTGGGTGCGTCTTGCCTGGATGGCGTTGCGAGAGCAACACGTTTCCGTTCACATCAAACGTGAACACCTCGATGACGGTATGATACGTGTCCACTGCTAACTGTTCGCCGCGCACGTGCGTTTTGCCGAGCGGACGCCGCTCTCCGTCGACTAAATCCCATTGCTCACTCAAAGCCGGACCTCGTCAACGACAAACGAGGATGACCCTTCAATCTCTTCGATGAAGTGTGATCCGAACAGCATCGCCGGTGTGAAGCTGCCAGGGATGACACGGCCTGAACTGACAAGTCGTGACACGACCTCAAGCGCCCCGTACACGGTAAAGGCATATGTGCTCGCCGTCTTGATGCGGACGATCACTTTACGTCCTGAGGCGTTCGTCGCTTCGCCCCAGACATACGTCGAGGAGCGTTCCCGTTCTGACTCGTCCGGTCCGCTCACATGTTCATCAACATAACGGAGCAGTTTCCCTTGCACCGCGTCGCTGCCGAGAATCGGACCGAACCAAGACAAAAGACGCGCCCCGTAAGCGTAAGCCGTAGGGACCGGGACCCACGTCGTGATGTTCGGAATGCCCGTCGTATAATAGGCGGTCGAGACGTCTCCCCATGGAATGGCGATGGCCGTTTTCTTGCCGCGTCCGAAATCGATGTGACGACGTTTCTCGCCCAGCGGAAACGGTGTCAATTCGCCATCTTTTCGTTCGGCACTGCTCGACCCTAGCCCACGGATTGCTGTTTTCAGCGTCCCGCGTGAGATACCGGCGGCGGCCGAGAAACCGAGTGCGAGATTCGTCGCGTCCGGCATCAGCTCTTTCAGCTTCCGGGCCACACAGTCGGTCGGAATCACGTCGAAGCCGACACCCGAACAGAGCAACACGCCCGCTTCTTGCGCGAGCTTAGCCCGTTTCTTCGAGTGGATGTATTCGAACACCTCGATTTCCCCGGTAATATCCAAGTAATGTGTCTTCGTGGCGAGACACGCCTCGACCATCGGCCGACTCGTATCGGCGAACGGTCCGGCACAGTGTAACACGAGGTCGATGTCTTCCAATTGGCGTGTCGCCTTATCAAGCGACAAGTTGAAGACGCGCGTCTCGCACCCGAGCTCCTCCCCGAGCTTGGCGATCGCGTCCGCACGCCGACCCGCGAGCACCGGTGTCATCCCTTGTTTCACCGCTTGACGGGCAATCAGTTCGCCTGTATACCCGTTCGCTCCATAAATCATCCATTTCATCACGATTCCTCCTTCAACTCTGCAAACATGTCTTTTCTTTGTTCCCTATCCTGCCAACTTTCACCCTTATAAACGATGCATCACGTCTTGCATCACACCGCCCAAATAGACGATGCCAAAAGCCGCCACTACGACACCGACGGGGATGATGAGACTCGACCAAGCCTGTCTCGTTTCGAATCGACAGTCTTTATGCGACAAGTAGCGGTCAATCATCCAATATAAAACTGCTGCTCCTGCACCAAGCCAGAGCAAAACAAGTCCGAACCCGATATGTAAGCCAAACGAGACGAGCGGCTCGAACCGCATCGACATTCGGCGTGCCACCCAGTCGCTGAACACTGATGTCAACACCCCGTACGTGACGATGACCAGGAAACTGACTGACAAATAGGTGGCCGTCAACATGAGAAGCCCGTTCACCGTGTCCGCTATCCCTCCGCTATCCGGATATTGCGGGATGACGACCCAACATGCCAACAAGAACGAATAAACCGGGGTCGTAAGTGACGCCGCGATGATTTTTCTAGTCCACATGTCCATCCTCCTCTTCCCCTCTCACTCTACACGACCCGACTAAAAAGCGCACAAAAAAACCAGCCTCGTGAAAAGGCTGGTCGAGTCATCAGTTATTCGCAGCTTCTGCCGCTTTCGAACGGACCGTCTGCATCGCTTCTGTCCATGGGACGAGCTGATCGAGCATGTCGTTGACCGATTGGACTTGAACGTCTTTCGGTGCGAAATGTGTCCCGTTCTCGAAGTCTGTGAAGAGCGAGAGCGCTGGGTGGACACGGACGTGAGCGATCAAGAGCTCGCTCAAGACACCACGCAAGTGTTCTGTCGCACGTGCGCCGCCGACCGAACCATATGAGACGATACCGGCTGCTTTGTTATGCCATTCGTTGCGTAAGTAGTCGAGGGCGTTTTTGAGCGCACCTGTGATCGAGTGGTTGTATTCTTGGACGATGAAGACGAAGCCGTCCATCTCCGCGATTTTCTCAGACCATGCCGCGGCACCTGTTGCGTCGCCGCCTGGCTCGCCGAGAAGCGGGAGGCTGTAGTCTGCGATATCGATGATTTCATAGTTAGCGTCACCGCGTTTGTTCGCGATTTCTTTCACCCATTCTCCGACTTGCGGGCTGACGCGTCCTTCACGAGTAGATCCGAGTACGATTCCAATTTTCAACATGTTAGTTCCTCCTTGTGAGTTGGTTGGTTCTTCTTGTTTACCGAACAAACGATTTAAAAAGCTCATTTCATGCCCTCATATTCTTTCTCAAACGTTTTTGTACTTCTGACCGTATCAATCGGTCGAACCATCGCTTCAATCTGTTCCCGCTTCGGTTCTAAGAACGGCGGGAGTGACAATTTCTCACCGACCGTCTCATACGGTTCATCGCCCATGAACCCTGGTCCGTCCGTTGCCCATTCGAACAGGATTTGCGGCGCGACCCGTGCGTAAGACGATTCGAAGAAGAAGCGGTCGACATAGCCTGATGTCGGTAACCCGAACTGTTGCAATCGTGCCGTCCATTCATCGAGGACACTGCGGTCATCGACACGGAAAGCGACGTGATGCACGGTTCCGAACCCTTGGCGCGCGACTGGTGACGTCTCGTCATGAATGACGACGACTTGCGCTCCGTTTCCACCCTCACCTCCTTCAAAGAGATGCGCGTCGCCTTCTTGTCCGATTTCTTCGAACAACATGACTTGCTCCATCACTTGTTTGAAATACGTAAAATCCGCGATGCGGATAAAGATGGGACCGAGACCCGTGATGGCGTACTCGAGCGGGACCGGGCCGTTTTGCCACGGCTCGCCTGACGCGACACCGACGTTGAACTCATCTGAGATGAGCTGGTACGCCTGCTCGTCGAAGTCGACGAACGCGAGCGTCTTCTTGCCGAACTGCTCGGTGATACCTTCATGCTTCACGCCGAGGCGGTCGAAGCGACGTTCCCAATACGTGAGTGCCTCGTCGGTCGGGACGCGGAACGACGTCTTGGCGATTTCATTCGTCCCATGCACGCCTTTTGGGATGCCAGGGAAATCGAAGAACGTCATATCTGTTCCAGCGCTGCCTTTGTCATCGGCGAAAAATAAGTGGTACGTCTGAATGTCGTCTTGGTTGACCGTCTTTTTGACGAGGCGCATTCCGAGGACGTTCGTAAAGAAGTCATAGTTCTTCTCGGCGCTACTCGTAATCGCCGTCACGTGGTGAATTCCTTTTACATGGTTCATTCGAATCGCTCCTTAAAATCTTGATTTCGAGATAATCAGTTAAATTTTTTTGACGCTTCGGCGCGTTTGCCGACTGTCTTCAATTGAGTAATTGTATTTGCTAAATCGAGGCCGTCGAACAGCTCGTCCATTCGTTGTTCGTGGGCCGGAAAAATGCGCGACATGAGTGTGCGCCCTTCTTCCGTCAGCGCCGCATACGTGACGCGCCGGTCGCTCGGACAGGCTTTGCGAATCAAGTAGCCTTTCGCTTCGAGCCGGTCGACGATGTACGTCATGCTCCCGCTCGTCAATAATACCTTTTTGCCGATCGTTTGAATCGGTTGATCGCCTTTATGATACAGCAGTTCGAGCACCGAGAACTCGGTCGGGTTCAGCCCGTACTCGGCAACCTCTTGCTTGACCACGTCTTGAATCGACTGTGAGGCCCGAAGTAACACCGTGATTGCTTTTAACGTTTGTCGTTCTTCCATGTGTTCCCCTCCTCTGCTGAGAGAAAACAATACTTTAAATTTCATTATCTTTAATTCGAGATAAATATAACACGGTAAGTTTGATGGGTCAATCAATTTGTCTCAAAAAAATAAAAGACGAGTTGCCTCGTCTTTTCATCTGCGCCGAATGACCGCCATCTCCCGCCCGAAGCGATTGCCTTCATCGACAAAGCCTAAGCTTTCGTATAATCGATGCGCGCCCCTATTATCGGGATGGTAACCGACGACGATCGGTTCGGTGCCGAGCTGCCCTACTTCTTCCAGCATGAGTTCGGTCGCCATGCGTCCAATCCCTTTTCCTTGGTACGCGTGGTCGATCATGATGCGATACACCCAGCGCGCGTCCAACTCTTCGAGTACCGTATTGTACATGAGAAACCCGACCATCGTCTCGTCCTCGTAAATCGCATACGCCCGCAGCGTCGGTTCATACATCGCTTGCAGCAGCGAAATCGCATTCGGTTCCATATACGCTTGTTGCTCGTCACTCAGAGTGAGCTGACAGCACGTGTACCAGTTTTGTTCTGTAATCGGTTGAAGTGTGATCATCCGGTTCTCCTTAATCGTATGTCTCGTCCAAGTTACGCGCATAAAACGCGATGGCGCGACGATACCGTTTAATGCTGTCATCCGGCTCCGGGCTTGCGAGCAGTTCGAGCAACGTACCGGTCGCCTCAGTGTGGCGTCCGAGATTATAATGGGTCATCGCTTGAAATACTTTGAGCGCCCCGATGTCTGGGAACTGTTCAATCGCCTTGGTGAACAACGCCTCAGCGTCCTCGTAGCGGCCGAGCGCCCGGTACGTGCTACCGAGTCCGATATACGTCTCACGGAGCTCTTCGCCGGCGAGCCCGAGCCGAATCGCCCGTTCATAATGTGGGACGGCTTGACGCTCTTCACCGAGCGAGTCATAACACGAAGCGCAATGGGCATGGAGGCGCGGATTCTTCTCGTCTTGCCGGAGCAACATCAGGAACAGCTGCTTCGCCCGTTCGAGCTCTCCGTTCTCACGGAGACGAATCGCTTCGTCGAGCCCCTTCTCTTCAGGAGTTTGGACTTCCAAGTCACTCAAGTCATCAAGCCACGCTTGCAACAATTCGTAATAGCGACCGACATGGACGCCATCGACGAGGGCATGGTGGGCTTGGACCGAGAGCGGCATCGTCATCCGGTCACCGGTCTCCGTGAATTTGCCCCAGGCGATGCGCGGCACCGTATCATGCTGTTGGTCGTGTGTCGGGTGGCTGATGCTCGTGAACGTGACCCAAGGCACGCTCGTGATGTAAAGCAGACTGTCCGGCTCATCGTCTCCGACGACGACTTCCCGTTTCGCCCCGCTCATCCGAGCCGTCACTTCTTCCATGAAGTCCGGGAACGCGTCTTTATAGGTCGCCGTGCAAAAGTTGAAGACGTCATCGTCCATCATGACGGTAAACGAGGGATGCACGACGTCGTGCTCGATGACCTCGTCGCCGCGAATGCGGTAGCGAAGCTCCGGGATGGCGTTCGCCGTCTTGACGGCACCGTACAAGAACAGTTTAAAGAACGACTGGCCGGTCCGTTTGGCGTGCGTATGTAACTTCGTCACATCAACGCTCGCCGTCACATTGAAATGCGGAGCGTCAAACGCCTTGAAGAATTCGTAGTGCTTCTTGCGCGACCACGTCTCGGTATTGATGATTTTCATGATTCGTCCCCCTGTTTTTTCTTTCACTGTACCAAAGGGAACAGGCCGTTCAAAGTTTTTGCTTCAACTCGGTGTAATGCTCGTTCGCCAAGTCGAAATAGACGAAGTCCCGCCGTTCAATCCGGTCGAGCGTCGCATGGAAGTCACGCCAGCCCTGCTCGACGAGCTCCGGCGTCAGTTCTCCGGCCTCCGTCGCTTCCTCGAACTCGTCCTCGTCTTTGCGGACAACGTCCCCGTTCGGGAAGATGAGGATGTCGAGCAACAAGTCGTCCATATACGGGATTCCGTCCTCGTATCCGATCGCTTCGACGATATCGATGTACCATTGAACGATGTGCCCTTCATCATTAAACATGACGGTCACACCGAACGGCTCGTCGTCTGGGAAATATTGGAGCCAGCTGTAACCGGCATCGGCGACGATGAACTCTTCTCCCTTGTGCATCTTATATTGAGGTGCGCGGACCGCATCGATTTGAAACAAGGCGACGGTCCCGGAGAAACGGTCATCATGTACCTCCATTTGCGCGTAGCGATGTTGCAAAATCCGTTCCCAGTCTCGACGATTGGCAAATTTCCGTTTTGGCATATGTCTCTCTCCTTTTGACCCAATTCATACGTAAAGAGTTCGCCAAAATCCGACATTTCCCTGTTCAATCGTACAGATTGTGTTGATTGAACGAGACGAGGTGGCTTTGCTTCAATCGTTTTCGCTCGACCATCCGCGTAAAGGCGTCTGTCGAGATGAAGCGATTGCCTGGGTGAATCGTCGCCAACTGCAGCAAGATGAATCGTATGCCGCGCTCACCTTCCTGAAGCGGGACATGGAGCATCGTCCCATCCTCATTGAATCGATTCAAGAACAACTCGATTTTGCAGTCCTCTTTTAACAGGCGCGATGTGACGAAGGCGGTTTGGCTGATGAGCGATTCAAAGTCGTGATGGAGCGTATAACCGGACGGTCCGGTCAAATCCAAGGCGAACGTGAACGTATCGAGCGTCGTCTGTTGAAACACTTTCGACTGCAGTCGTCCGAGTTTTGCGGTCGCATACCAATCGATCTCCTTCACCGGTTCCCCTTCATACGGTTTCGACCCGATCAGTTGCAACGGATTTCGAAGCGGTGACGCCAAGTGCGGCCGGTCCCCGAGCGCTAGCCGCTTCGTCCCGATCGGTGGATGCAACAGGAGCGATGGAAGCACGGTCCACTCTGTATCGATCGGTCGTTCATACAAATACGTCCCAAGGCGAAACGGGAGCGTGACGGCGATGACGCATTCCTCGAACATGGCTGGACCGCGATACTCGGCGCGCACGACCAATTCGTGCCGGGCTCGACCGACATCGACCTCATAGTCGAGCACGTTCGGAAGGCGCTCATGCGCCGGAAAGCTGATTCCTGAGCTCGCCTTCAAGCGAACCCGTAGTGGTAGTCCGAGCCGATTCAACTCGTCCACCCCATCAACCACCAACACGAGCCGACTCTCATCTCCGACAAACAGCAATTCTTCGTATTGTGTGAACCGGAGATCGATGCGCCGCTCAAGTTGTTGCCGCGTCCGCTCGAGCATCCAAATCGCACTCGCTATAATGAAACATAGATAGCCCAACCCATAGACGTACGGGAAGAACACGAGTATGGCTCCGCTCACGAGATATACAGGGAGGAGCCGGCGCTGCAACGAGGCGTGCGTGGACAGGATCATCCGTCAGCCCTCGACCGGCACGGGCACCGTGTCCAGAATGTGCGCGACGACGTTCGCTTTGGTCGACTTGATGCCGCCTTCGAGCGTCAAGCTGATGCGATGGGCGAGCACGTACGGCGCCACGGCTTTGACGTCTTCCGGGATGACGTACAGTCGGCCGGCCAAATAGGCATAGCTTTGACAAGCGCGGAGCAACGCGATCGCGCCGCGTGGGCTGACTCCGACCTCGACGGACGCGTGCGCCCGGGTCGCATGGACGAGACCGAGCATATAGTCGAGGACATCGTCCTGAATCGCGACTTGTCTCGTCTCGGCCTGCGCTTCTTGCAGCGAGGCGAGTGACGTCACGGCCTCGATGTGTTTGCGGGTCTCGGTCAACACTTGCAACAACAGTTCTCGCTCTTCGGCGGCGTCCGGATAGCCGACCGGAATCGAAATGAGGAAACGGTCGAGTTGCGCGTCTGGGAGCGGGAACGTCCCGGCCGATTCAATCGGGTTCTGCGTCGCGATGACAAAGAACGGTTTCGGCATCGGATACGTCTTCCCGCCGATTGAGACTTGTCGTTCCTCCATCGCTTCGAGCAGCGCCGACTGGGTGCGTGGGACAGACCGGTTGATTTCATCAATCAAGACAATGTTCGCGAAAATCGGACCTTGCCGATGGTCAAAGCCTTGCGTCTGCATATTGAAGTAGTCGGTCCCGATGACGTCGGACGGGAGCAAATCGGCCGTAAATTGGATGCGCGAGAATGACCCGTCCAAACTGCCGGCGATCGCTTTGGCGAGCAACGTCTTCCCCGTTCCAGGTACGTCCTCGAGCAAGATGTGCCCTTCGGCGAGAAGCGCCGTGCAGCAGAGCCGGACGACTTCACCTTTCCCCAAATATACTTCATTCAACTGTTTGATGACCGCTTCGATTCCCATTTCGTTCCCCTCCGTTGGTAGATGTCTTATTCGAAGTTTACCTGTTTATGGTAATATAGACAATAAATAGTCTGAACATTCCGATAAGGAGGGAAAGGATGAAGTGGTCGTCTCGATTTATAGGGTTCCTTGTTATGACAGCTTGTCTCGTTGTGACATTCGTCTTCATTAGCAAGGAGACGTTCAGTTGGCTTCAAACAATCCATACACCTGCTCCAATCAGTGTGATCGAAATGGGCAAGCCAGAAGAGGCCCCACCGCAAAAAGGTGGTATTGATTTGGGTTCTACCGATGAGAAGGGAAAAGGTGGAGAACGGCAAGTGAAGGAAGACATGCTCAAATTCAAATTTGGTAGCGGGAATGGTGATGCCCCAGGCGGACTCGGCACATTGTTCGCCTTCCTTGCCGCCATCGGGTTGACCGTCTATGGCGTGCGTAGATGGCTGCGTCGTCGACGGGGAAAAGGATTCACGTTTTCTAGTAGACAGAATGCCTTTGCGCCACTGTCTCTCAACGCGGACGCATCGATTGAGGCACAGCGATTCCCCATGCTCACAAATATCAAACTGAGAGATTGGCTCATCACCTTCAACGCCTCGCTCGCCCCTGAGCTAAAGATTCGAACGAATGAGACGGTCGTCGACTGGTTCGAGCGCATCGAATTGACGGACATCGACGCCTCACTCTATCATCTGATTCGCTATGGTCCCGCATCCGATCGCGACATCCCGTTCGAGCAGCAACAAAGGTTTCACGAGGCACTCGACCGCTACTTACAGCGACACCCCTGAACGAGAAAGTACCCAGGTTCTCACAAAGACGTAAACGTGCTACGCTCATTGATAATAGGGAAAAAATGTAACTTTCTTAGGAGGTTTGATTAATGAAACGCCTAGGCTTGCTCGGATTCAGTGTGTTCTTGCTTACCGGATGCACGGATCCAGTCGAGAAACCAATCGTCCCGGCTGATACAAACGAGCCATCGCCCGAAGAAATCACCACATGGACGCGCGAAGACTTCAAGGACGTGTTCGACCAATACGAAAAAGTCCCGCCGCTCTTGAAGGCCCTCGAGAACGATGGAATCACCCCGTTCCGCGAGACGTTCGAGCACGTCGTCATCGCCGGCGACGGCATCCATCATACATACGCCGATATCCATCCGTTCAAACTCGACGACGGCACGTACGCTACCGTCTATGAGAGTGAAAATGGAGACATCGCCAACGGTCCCGAGTCGGTCGCGCCGCTGTTTTGGCAAGAAGCGTCGTTCCTTCAATTCGTCGAAGAGATTGAGAAACGAAAATACGGAACGAGTGCCCCGCCGACGGACGTCGTCTTGACACAAGACGAGTTCCAGGCGCTTTATAACCGCCACGCCTATACGTCCGCGCTCATCGTCGAGCTCGACGAATGGGGCGTACAAGTGGCGCGCGACCCGCTCGAAGATATCATCATCGCTGGGAACGGGGTCAAGGAAGTGAAGGCCGATTTAATCGTCTTTGAAGTCGAGGGCGGTTACGCCATCGTCTACGACCAAGACGGTGAAATCTTCAAAGGGCCGGAGTCGATTGCCCCGCTGTTTTGGAACGAGACGGATTACGAAACCTTACTTCAGAAGTATGAATGACTTATCGGACACTTCGTTTCAAGTCCCGGTACTCGAGTAACAAGTTGAGCCATTGCGCCGGCTTATCGCTCGACTCAGCTACATCGTACCGGTATCTCGTCACATACACATGCCACGACAAGGCACGATAGACGCAACCGAGCTCCTCGGCGATCAGTAGATGACGCCAAAGTACGTCCTTGGGTGCGACGCCGCTCCACGCTTCCAAGTAAACCGTACGCATCGTTTGAATCTGTTTATACCAGGCAACCTCGTCTTCTTCCGGCAATAAGTCGTACAGCGCGTTCCAAAACACGCGCACGCTGAAAAACGGATGCGTGACGGTCGCGTCGCCCCAGTCGAGGATACACAAATCATTCGTCCGTTCCCGCCAGAAGATGTTGCCGCCGTGCAAATCACCGTACTCAAGACTCATCGGCATCCCGGTCGCCAGCTCATCGCACATGGCAATCAATTCATCTTGAAGCGCGAGCACGGCCTCGGCTTTGTATTGCTCGAGCCCGGCGCAGAGCTCAGGTAAATACGTGCGAATTTCGCCCTTCAACTTGGCCGGTCGGCGGTCCGGGATGCCGTAAGACAAGTAGGTCTCGATCTGGTCGATCTCCTGTCGCTGCAGCTGTGCGTATTGACGCAACGCCGCTTCGTATCGACTCACGTCCGGTCGTTCACGTAACGCGTCTCCGCCGATGTCTCGCATGAGCAACCAGTTCCGGGCTGAATCGATGGCGATGACGTCAGGCACGAAATCAGGATACCGCTCGGCAAGAAACGCCGACAATCCGGCCTCGCCGCGGCTGATATCGGTCACCGCTTTGGCGTAGTAACGTTCCTCATTGAGCGCGCCAACAAGCAAGTACGTCAAATCGGTATCTTTGATCACGTGCCACCTCGCATTCGGCACGTTTGCCTCAATCCATCGTTCGAACCGTTCACGAAACGATCGGTCACGCCATGGGATTGCCTGTCTCATCCTGTTCACCCTTTCTTTCATCATCTCCTAGGAGGAAACGATATGGACGTTGTATATTACTCATACCCGGTCGATGCCATCTTGTATATGTACTTAGGGGCGACGGCCGTCGTCAGTCTCACCATCGGGCTGCTCGTTTGGCGTCTGTTCAAGCGCCGAGCTGTCGGCTTTTGGACAACGCTCGTTCTCAGCTTTGTCGGGCTGTCGCTCTCGCTCGTCTGGTTTCAAAACGCGTCCGTCGCCGTGTTCATGGGGACACTCCCGTGGCTGATCAATCTCGTCTTCTCCCTTTTGTTGTACGGCCTATTCATCGGCATCATCTATGTCACGTTCCGACCACGAAAGCTCGACCGCGTCAAATGACGGTATGCTATACTCATGTTAATAAACGACCACTAGGGGAGCCTTCGGGCTGAGACGGCATGCGCCGGACCCTTCGAACCTGATCTGGCTCATACCAGCGTAGGGAAGTGGTGTGGGATTCGTCTGTCTTTCCACGCCACTTTTCCACTTGGAGAAGTGGCGTTTTCATTTTGAAAGGAGACTATCTATGCGTATTCAACAACTCACTTGGATGGCGATGCTCGTCGCCATCGCCGTCATCGGTTCCCTGTTCATCTCGATTCCGACCGGTGTCGCCCGTGCCTATCCGATTCAACATATGGTGAACGTCATCGCCGCCGTCACCGTCGGACCGATCGGGGCCGTTCTCGTCGCGTTCGTGACCGGACTCGTCCGTGTCATGACCGGTACTGGGTCGCTCCTCGCGTTCCCTGGTGGCATGATTGGCGCACTGCTCGCCGGTATCTTTTATATGAGGACGAACCGCGTAGCCTTCGCCGCATTTGGTGAAGTCATCGGGACCGGCCTCATCGCTTCGCTCGTCGCCGTCCCGTACGCCAAGGTGTTGATGGGGACCGAGTTCGGGGCGCTGTTCTTCTTCCCGGCCTTCCTTGCCTCGAGCGTGACTGGGTCCGTGCTCGGCTGGATCGTCTTGGCTCGGGTCAAGCAATTGCGACCGCTCACGGCGAAGCGATAAGTACTTCCCTCCCACTGATATTAAATGGTAAAATCAGGATATCAAATATTAGGAGGTCATTTCTTGAATCGATTGACGCTATTACTGGCTGCCACCGCTTGCCTGTTCATGTCCGGTCTCTTGTACACGCTTGAACGCATCGCCACGTTCACCCGCTGGAATGCTCAAATTGCGACGGGCACGTTCTCCAGCGAGCCGATGTTCGTCGATGTGCTGCTCCAAAACGTGTTCATCTCGATTTTCGGAGTGGCTGCGATCGTTCTCTTTTTCAAAGCGGGCAGTGCTGTTCAAGGCTCAACGACGACGAAAACAGGGACGGCCGACTTATGACGGCTGTCCCTGTTTGACGTGATACACCCAAATCTCTTCCCCGTTCGCCTCATCAATCAGGCCACTGTCGACAAATCTCCCCTTCGCATAGAACCGTTTCGCCGGTTCGTTCATCGGATGCAGACTGAGGATGAGGTCATCGACATCGAAGCGTTCTTTCATCCACTGAATCGTAAGTTGTAAACATGTTGAACCGATGCCTTTCCCTTGCTCTGTCACATCGATCATAAATCGATCGAGCCAGATGTAACGCTCCACCTTGTTCTCGGCCCCAATCATCATGAAGCCGACGGAATGCTCATCGCGACAAAGCGCATAGCACTGCCACGCATATTTGACATCGGTTTCCATCTCGCGAAGCGATTCGGCGTTTGTTTCGATAAAGCGAGCTTGGTCAGAAGCGACGGTCAAGGCGACAACAGCCTCCCGGTTCGTGTCATCGACAAGTTGAATCGTCAGCGTATCGGCAGCCATCGGCGCACCTCTTCCATGTCCAGTCCGCGCTTCGGCAAAATATAGGCGCTGACCGAGGAGTTGTATAGATACACATAATCGTCCTCCTCGACGACTTCCTTGATTCCTGCCCATGACACACGCGTCTCGCCGAACTCATTTAAATCGCGCAGACCAGTCTCCTCCAAATCCATCGTGTGGGGGCCAATCATGCCTTCGTTGCTGCGCTCGTCGATGAGACGCCGCGTCTGCTTCCGGACATGCCGTTCAAAGTATTTCGGATAATACAGGAACCAAAGAATACTCGCGACCCCGTATATGCCATATAGCCACCAGTCCGTCTCTTGGAGCCACGTCGCCAGCACGAAAGCAGCGCCTAAAAAGATAAGTGGTCCGATGATTCGCTGTAAGAGGATCATCCGCTTTCCTGTTTTCGAACGTTTAATATGGCTCAAGTTGAACCGGATATAGTCGTCTTCTGTCAATTCGTATTGGATTTTCATCATCATTCCCTCCTCGGTGTCCTATACGTCTCGTATGAAGAAAAGTTCCGTTCAGGACGTTGATTGGATAAACTAAAAGAAAGGAGTGACATCATGAAACAAATCCATCACATCTGTATTCAAACACCCGACTATGAGGCGTCCAAACAATTTTATGAGGCGCTCGGCTTCGAACTCGTCCAAGAGTCACCTGACTTTCATACGCGCGCGTACAACAGCTGGCTCAAACTTGGCGATTTCTATATCGAGCTTCAAACGGCAAAAGTCGACGAGACGTTGTCGCCTTATTCAAAGCACGTGGCCGGCCCGGTCCACTTCGCGCTTTATGTCGATGACCTCGAAACAGAAGTGCGGCGCCTCGAGGACCTCGGTGTAACGTTCCTACCAAAGCACGGCGGGAACATCTACTTCGTCGTCGATGGTCATTTGAGTAAATTAAAAGCCCCGGAAGGCACGATTATCGAGCTCCGGGACACGTTTGTCATCAAGTGAGGCGCTGCCTCGCTTTTTTTATTGCTAAAATCGCACACCCTCATGTTTTTCGCCGTCTTCGAACAGGTACATGACAGAGAACACACTTTGTCCGTAACGTTTGGAGGCCTTTCATGAAATATCTCGATTATTGGAGTTACTTATCGCTCTCCCTCGCCAAGCTGTTCCTATTCAGTCTGTTGACGGCGAGCGCGTTCGACCTGCGCTTTTTGTTCATCAATCTAGCGACCATCTTGATGATGACGAGTTGGGCGCTACTCATAAAACAACAGACGCGCCGCTGGATTTTGTTCGCGTCGCTGTTTCTGCACAGCACGCTCCTCATCTCGGACGTCTGGTACTACCGCTATTTCGGTAACTTGCTGTCGGCCGCCCTACTGTCTGATATCGGCCAGATGGGAGACGTCGGGGGCGGCTTTCTGACACTGATTCAAGCGCCCGACTTCATCTTGTTCACGGACTTGCTCGTCTACGCGGCTGTCCTCCTCTATATGAAGCGACACCCCATCACGGAACCGAAACGTCTCGGTCGCCGTTTGGCGGTCGCCGGTTTTCTTATCGGCTTCATCGTCTTTACCGTCCCGACCGTCGTTCATTACGCCGAAACAGATCACCGGAAAAGCTCGATTTCGAATATGCGCGAGTATTATCAGCTCGGCTTTTGGGGCTATCACGGCCTCGATGCATTCCGCGGCATTCAGGACGCCCTTCATCTCGATGACGACCTGACAGAACGGGAGCGCAACCAAATCGAAGCGTTAGCGACCGAACCAGTTGAGACCACAGCCGATACGAACGTCATCGTCGTCCAACTCGAGTCGTTCCAAGCGTCCGTAATCGGCCAGACGGTCAACGGGCAAGAACTGACGCCGAATCTGAATGCGCTCCGCGATGAGATGCTGTATTTCCCGAATTTTTATCATCAGACGCACGAGGGACGGACGTCTGATGCGGAATTCACCGTCAACGCCTCGCTATACCCTGTCAAATCGGGGTCGGTATACACGCAGTATGCGACGAACACGTTTGACGCCTTGCCTGAGCTGTTACGACGAGCCGGCTATGATACGGCCGCGATGCATGCGTTCGACAAGGAGTTTTGGAATCGTGCCAACTTCTATGAGCAGATTGGCTATAATCACTTCTTCCACCAAGACGATTATCCGGCCGATCCGGTCATCGGTATGGCCGTCGGCGACAAGGAGTTTCTGACGACATCGGTCGACCACTTGGACACGTTGGACGAGCCGTTCTATTCCTTCATGGTCGCGTTGACGAGCCATACGCCGTATGAGATTCCGGACGAGGAGAAACGGTTGGATTTATCGGAATACGAGGACCCGCTCCTCCAAGACTATTATCATACCGTCCACTACACCGATGCCGCCGTCGGTCTCATGATTGAACGACTGAAAGCCAACGGAACGTGGGACGACGCCTTGGTCGTCTTTTATGGCGACCACGACAGCGGATTGACCGCTGCCGGTGACGAGATGGCCGTAAAAGCAGATGCCGACTCCACGGTCGATTTGTTCCAGCTTGACCGCTCCGTCCCGTTATTCATCAAACCGGCCGGACTTGAACGAGGTCAGACGGTGAAGGTGAGCGGCGGTCAAGTCGATTTGGCCCCGACCATCCTCGATTTGCTCGGGATGACACCGACGTACATGCTTGGAAATTCGCTCCTCGACGACGAGCCCAATTTGACCGTGTTCCGGAACGGCTCGTTCCGCTACGACGACCTCTATTTCGTACCGGATTTGACGGAGCCGGTCGGCAGCGGTATGTGTTATTCGGTCGAGACCGGCGATGACTTGCCGCTTCAAGCATGTGAACCATACATTGACGAGGCCGCCGAACAGCTCCGTTTATCCGATACGATCATCGAGAAGGACGCCCTGTCCGACTTCACAGCAAACGACAAACAAGCCGCCCCGAAGTAATCGGGACGGCTTGTTTTGGTCAGTAGACGTTTCGTAACGCGGCGACATCGATCTTTTTCATCGGTAAGAACGCTTGCGTCACTCGCGCCAATTGTTCCTTTGTTCCGGTCGTCAGCATCTCTTCCATCTCCCACGGCACGATTTGCCAGGAGACGCCATAACGGTCCTGGAGCCACCCGCACTGTTCCGCTTCCGGGACGGCCGACAGCTTGGCCCAATACTCATCAATTTCATCTTGCGACTCACAAAATGCGATCAGCGATTGCATCTCATTGAAGGCGAATTGATGATTCTCCGCGCTGTCCATGGCGACGAACTCGCGTCCGGACAAGACGAAGCGGGCGTAATTGAGCTTCCCTTCCAACTCTGGACCGTCTGTCGCTTCGTAACGAATCATATGGTCTTCGAGCACATAAGAATCCGGGAAGATGGAGATCCAGTCGTTCATCGCCGCCTCTGCGCGGCCGAAGACGTCCCCAACGAATAAAAAGCATGGGGTCACCGTCTGGATGTCCATCCCGCCGCTATGCATGATTTGCCAGGAGACACCGTACTTGTCTGTCAACCAGCCGTAGCGCTCACTGAAATCATACGTGTCGAGCGGCATGAGCACCTCTGCCCCCTCCACAAGCTCGTTCCACAGCGTCTCCACTTCTTCCGACGTCGGGAACGCAACCATGTATGAGATGGACGGGTTGCGCTCCTTCAGCGGACCAGCACCGAGCAGTTGAAAGAACTGTCCCGCCAGCGAGACGGTCACAATCGTCGTCTCACCTGATGGCGTATCCGTCAGTTTTGTCGTATAGTCGACGAATGAATCAGGAAATCTCGACACGTACCACTCCGCAATCGCCTCGACGTCGCCTTCGAACCAAATGCACGGGATAATCGGTTGAGTAATCATAATCCTTTCTCCTTTCAGACTTCACGCAGACGGTACACGTCACGGACGGCGAGTAGCGTCTCAGCTGCCTTTCGGTATGCTTGGTAATGTGGTGAGTTGATGTGATGGTCAAGCGCCATCTCGTCTTCGTACTTTTCATAGAACACGAACGTGCCCGGGGCATCGATTGACTCATGGAGCACATACGTCAGGCACCCCTTCTCTTGTCGCGACGGAGGAATGACCTCATCGAGCGCTTGCCGTAACTCGTCCTCTTTCCCCGGATGTGCCTTCAAAATAGCGGTGATTGTAATTGCCATATGCGATTCCTCCTCATTTTAGGACTGACGCAAAACTGTTCCCGTTTTGGAAGAGATGTATACGCAAATGGACACGCCTATTTGTAAAGGCGTGTCCATCGTTTAGACGAGTTCGTTCGCAATCTCGTTCAGTTCTTCAATTTGATCTTTCAACGAAGCTAACGCTTCTTGCTGTGACATCGTCAGCACATGAACGTCTTGACTGTTCACTTCGAGCGCTGTCATTAGTGCCGACATTTGGGAAGTCACTTGGTGAACTTTGTTCAGTTCTGATGCGACGACTTGGAGCTGTGTCGACGTCTCATCCACGGTGCTTGCGACCGTTCCTGTCGTTTGGATCATGGAGAGAATCGATGTCCCGCTCTTACGGACTTGTTCTTCCTGCGTCGATAAACGTTCTGTACTACCGTCGATTGCACGTTCCGTCACTTGCACCTCCTGCATGACGAGTTGGATAATATCATTGATTTGAGATGAGGCTTGGGCCGTTTGAGCCGATAGATTCCGAATTTCGGACGCGACGACGGCAAATCCTTTTCCGTGTTCCCCCGCTCGCGCTGCTTCAATTGAAGCGTTGAGCGACAGCAGGTTTGTCTGAGACGAAATCTGCTGGATCGTACCCGTGATGGTCCGCACTTCTTGGAAACGCTCCGCCAATCCTTTAAACGCATGATTGACTTCACTGATACTTAAGTTCAGTTCAGCGAGCGACCGTTCTGTCGAGTCCATATTTTCATGCGATACATGAGCGTCCTGCAAGACCCCACTCACTTGAGACGTCGTCTCCTGGAGCTGTTGTTGCATCCGCTCAAACGCCTGTACAGTTGAACGAATTTGCGAAGCGACGTTTTGAATCAGACCTGCTTGTTCCGACGTCCGTTTCGTCATCAAACCGATTTGTTCTGTCACTTGCTCCGAAGCATTTGTGACAGAGTCGACTGAATCATTCATCGTGAAGACGGCCCCATGAAGTGTGGTCGCACTCGCTGTCGTCTTCGCCATCGTTAGCTCGATTTCGCTAGCGTGTTGTTCTGACTTTTCTTGTTGCGTGAACGTCTCATGTAACAACTTCGCACCAAAGAATGACACAAAGTATGCGCCAGACAAAGCCATTGTGAGCACAGTGAACCAAATGACGAGATCGAGCGGCGTTTCAAATGAAAAACGCCCAATCAATACAGCTCCGACCGATACGATAAGCGCGAGAATGCTGCCGTACAGCACAAGATGCCGATTCAAGTACATCAACATCAATACGATATACAGAAAGACGATATTTTGAATCGCAGTACCTGGCAGCGTCAAGATAATTGCTGAAGCTGCAATGTACATCAACGTGACGAGCCCATACTTCAACCAAGTATGTTCCACATAGAAGCGATGGCCCAGCCATGATGCGGCTTGAATGACACCGCCTATCAGAATAAAATTGACTGCGCCTTGCCCCGCGAGCTCCCCCATCCAATACAAAACACCCATGATCGGATAAGAGAGGAAAAATAAAATAATCACCATGCGCGATACAAACAACGAACTCATTTTTTCAAAATGATTCACCATAATTATTGCCTACTTTCAATAGAATAAAGATCTATATTATATTTCGGCGTATTTTTATTAATCTCAAGTCCGTCTTTCTCCATTTCGCTGACATTGACTCAACAAATAAAAACAGCACAACAATTGTTGTGCTGTCCATCGCAAAATTTAGTCTCTATCTTTACTTTTTTGTTTGAACGGCCACCATACCCCGTCCCCGAACGATACCGTGATTGCTGGGATGAGCAGTGGCAACACAATCAATCCGTATAACAACAGTCCGGTGATGACGATCGTCGCAATCTGGACGAGACTGAGTACGCCAGACGGGATCATCGCCCCGAACGTACCGGCAAGAATGACGGCCGCTGTCATGATGACCGTCCCCATCTTCGTCATCGAATGGACGAGCGCGTCGCGCACCGTCATCCCGTTGATCGACTCCTCGCGGAACCGGTCGAGCAGGAAAATCGAATAGTCGATGCCAAGCGCGATCAACATGACGAATCCGAAGAACGGAACGGCCCAACTGATGCCGTCATAGCCGAGTCCTTCGACGAAGATGAGCTCCGTGATGGCTGCTGACGTGTAATACGTCAATAAGAGCGAGCCGATCATATAGAGCGGCATGATCATCGACCGGAACAACACCGTCAAAACGATGAACAGCGTCACGAGCATGATGGCGACGGTCCGATTGAAGTCGTTCGTCGACGTCTCATTCAAGTCGCTGTTAATGCTCGAGATACCGGCATACCCAATCGTTGCCTCCGCGAACGGCGTATCGGTGACGACCCGGTCCATCGTCGCTTTCACGGTCTCGACCGTGTCAATCGCTTCCGGCGAATATGGGTCCATCTCGAGGATGACTTCGAGCTGTGTCGCCGTCCCGTCGTCAAACACGTAGCGCTCGACAGCTGGAGCGAACTCCTCTGACGTGAGCGTCCCTTCCGGTAGATAGACGCCCGTATCGCGCAGGCTGTCCGAGCTACTCAGGTCTGATAGGAATGCTGCCGCTTCATTGATACCTGTCTCGATTTGAGCGAGCCCTGCGTTCGCTTCACCGACACCAGCAGCGAGTTGTCCGAGACCCGTTCCGAGTTCTCCGGCTTGGGCGCCTTGTGCCGTCAATGCCGTAGCTGCCTCGTTAATGCCTGCCTCGATTTGACCGAGACCGGCCGACACTTGCCCGAGCTGCGTTACGGTCGCAGGAATATTTTGCGTCGCCGTGAGTCCTTGGCCAATCAGACCGAGCTGAGCGTTCAATTGACCAAGTCCCGCTGCCGCTTCTGCGAGCGGGGCACCGGCGTTCGTTGAACCGCCCGGCAATTGATTGACGACGGCGTCAAGACCAGCTTCCACTTGCGTGAGTCCATCCTGGACGTCACCGAGGCCAGTCTCGGCTTCCGTCAATCCTGCACTCACTTGTTCGAGCTGAGTGTCGACGTAAAAGTCAGCGATGACGTCACCGGTCGGACGCGTCACCGAACGGACGCCGCTCACCCCATCGATGTTTTCAAGTTCATTCGAGAACTTCTCGATATACGGAATCTCCGCTTCGGAGAGCTCGCCGTCTTGTTTCAAAATGACTTGGACCGGCAGCGACTCCCCTTGCCCGAATCCTTCCGAAATCAAGTTGAGGCCGCGCACGGAATCATAATCGTCACCGATCTCATCGACCGTATTGAATGACCGGGCATCGTCATACGTGAACAACACCGGTACGGTAATCAACGCGACGACGAGAATCGAGACGAACGGTCGATTGACCGAGATGCGGCTGAATCCGGCCCAGAGGCGGCTGTCGTGATGTTCGCCCGCCTTTTTCGAGGGCCAGAACAAACGATGCTTGAGCGTCGCCATAAAGAACGGCACGACCGTGAACAAGATTAACAGTAAGACAGCAATCCCGACCGCGACGGCGACGGCTGATTTGAAGATTGGGAAATCGGCGAAACCGATAGCCGCAAAGCCGACGAATACGGCGAGACCACTGATGAGGACTGTCCGCCCTGCCGTTTTGTACGTGTTGACGATGGCATCTTCAATCGCGTGACCCGCGCCGAGCTCTTCTTTATACCGGCTGAGCAGCAAAATACAATAGTCGGTTCCAATCCCGAACAAGATGGCCACGAGGAAAATCTGCGTATAGTTCGAGACCGGGAAACCGAACCAATCGACGAAGAATGCGACGAACGATTGGCTCAAGAGATAGGTGAATCCGACCGCGATGAGCGGGATGAACGGTGTCACGATTGAGCGGAACACGAGTAAGAGCAGTCCGAAAATGAGGACGACCGTGATGATTTCCGTCTTCTTCAAGCCTTCCTGCGCACTCAAGTTCACATCGTTGTTGATGATTTCTTCACCTGTGATGTAGACCGTCTCGTCTTCCGGGAGAATGTTCGCCCGCACGTCGTCTGCGAAGGCGTTGATGTCTTCCATCGATCCTTCGACCGTGATTGGGACGAGCACGATGCGGCCGTCCTCCGAGACGAGCTGTGCTTCCGTCTCTTCACTTTCAAACGGGTCGAGTACGTCTTTGACGACCGTGTCGTTTTGTTCCATCTCGTCGATGACCCGGGAAATATCGGCCCGTTCGGCATCACCGAGCGTTTCGAACTCATAGACGAGTGAAATTGTCTTGTCGCTCTTCCCGGCGGCGTTCAAGATGTCCTGCGCCCGCTGCGAGTCCATGTCCTCTGATAATTGGAAGCTGCCGGCTTGTTCGGCCTGCTTCGTCAAGTTCGGGGCCGCCACAAACAAGGCGGCCGTCAAGACGATGAGACCGATTAAGATGCCCCAGCGCCATTGGATGATTTTATGCACGTGTTATTCCTCCCCAATTCGAAGCAGTTGTTTGATTTTCCGGAACGTCCGGACGAACTGTTCGATTTCTGTCTCTTCGATATTTCCGTCGAGCAACGATTCGACATAACGGTAGACGGCCGCATCCGCTTCTTCGACGATGCGATGTCCGGCTTCCGTCAACTCAATCAACCGCTCGCGCTGGTCATGCCCGCGTCGACTGACGACGAGCTCTTTGTCGACGAGCTTTTTTAACCGGTTGGAGACGGCGCTCTTATGAACTCCTTGTTTTTGGGCCAATTGCCCGGCTTGAATCGGACCGAACTGTTCGAGCAGCTTGAGTAGCTGCAGTTGTTCCCGCGAATAATCATGCCAGACGTCACCGTCCATTGCCTCGATGACATGCTCCGCACCTTGGAACATGACCTCTTCGAACAACTGGACGGCTTCCCGCATCAATTCTTTCATTTTGGTTTACCCCCTAAACTAGATAAAGATAGTTTATGTCCTAAACTATCAACCGTCAACTAAAACGACCGATGAAGTCGTTCCTTCACCGGTCGAGTGGATACACATATGTATAAAACGTCAGCGTTCTTCCTGCCCATTCCAGCTGTCGTGCCTCGCCGTCACGGATAAAGCCGGCACGCACTAATACGCGCTGGGACGCCACGTTGTCGCTTGTCGTCTCGGCTCTCAATCGTTTGAATCCAGGCAACTCGAACGTCAGCAATTGGCGCAGGGCCGCCGTGGCATACCCGCGGCCCCCATGCTCCGCCCCGACCCGGTAACCGACCTCACCAGTGTCGGCATCGGTGTGATGGACGTTCAGACGCCCGACGATTGTATCGTCGTACCACATCAAGTAATAGCATCCGTCCCCGTCCGCCTGCTCGCTCAATAGTTGCTGCAATGCCTGATGGAATGATTCCGGCTCATAGTAGGCGTCGCCACGGCTCGGGACCGAGCGTTCGAAATGTATGCGATTCGCGCACTCGAACGCATACAGCAACTCCTCATCTTGAAGACGCAACGCCTTTACGTTTACCCGATCCATGTGACGAGCGCCTCCCGTTCTCGCGACGCCTGGGCGAAGACACGTTTCAACTCATCGAACTGGTCCAATAAATACTGTTTTTCCTCGAGTCCCCACTCACGTTCAAACGGATACAGTTCCTGCTCATTCATCGTCGTGACATCGTAACGCGCTTCTAGCGCCTCCAGCTCGATGTATTGAAGCCGGGTCGACAAGTCCTCCACTTCCCCCGGCGTCAAATAAGCGATGCCCGTCTCCCCGTCGATAACGTCGCCGCCGAAGACTGCCTTGCCGAGCGAATGACGGTCAATCTCGTCCAAATCGGTCTCCCCGGTCAATAAAAAGTACAGGCCGTGCCACGCCTTATCGATATCGGTCTGTCGTTCCTCGTCTTCCAACAGTTCTTCGAAGCGGTCCGGCTCTTGAAGCAGTTCGGTCAACTCTTCGCTCGATACCCGCATGTATGCGCCAACCATCCCCATGTCTGATTCCCCTCTCCAACTCGTATGTCTGACTATTCGGCACGGTCATGAAAAAAACCTTCCGAAGAAGGTTTAGCGCATCGCTTCCGCGACACGGATTCCTGAGACGTATGCACTCTCAAATCGCGTTCGACCTGAGGCGTCGTCCGGTTCGAGGAAGACGTCACCGGCCAAAAAAATCGGCTCGGCCCGCAATCGATGGTAAGGCTCGTTCCAGACGTCGGTCGCCTGCGCGTAGCGCCACCGTTTCAACTGCTTCGATTGAATCACCGCCGACCCTGTCACCGTTTGCAACAGACGTTCAATCTCACGAAGCGTGTCTTCGTCCGCTCGTTCATACCACTCCTCGCTCCACGACTCGTCCATATAGACGCTGACGAGTTCGGTATCCGAGACGCCCTTTTGGCGGTTGTTGATGACTTTCAAGATACCCGGCGCCAAGTCTGTATCGAGGATCCCGTCCGGACCGATGCTAATCTCGCTTCTGAACTCGAACAAGCCGACAAACGTCGGGGCGTACGTCAATTCACGCAACGCCGCATTGACTGCAAAGTCAGTGAGCAAGTCGAGCGTCTGCGGGAGCGGCGACGTGATGAGGAGACGATCATACTGTCGCGTCGTCACATCCGTCTGGACGCTGACCTGACCATCTCGTGTCGTGACCGTCTCGGCCCGTTCGTTCAAATGGACGGTCAATCCGTCAGCCAACCGTTTGGCCAAGGCGTTCATCCCGTCGACGGCGACGTAGCGCGGATACGGGTCGGCGTACCACACGTTGACCCACCCTTTCGTCTGCCAGTCGGCGACATCTTGTTTGAGTTCTTCCCCTCGTACGGTGAAATAGACAGCCCCGTGATCGGCTTTGCCGTCTCCGATCCGTCTCGTCGCCAAGCGTCCCCCGACGCTCCGACTCTTTTCAATCAATTCAACTGTATGACCGTGACGGGCGAGGTCGCGTGCTGCGACAATCCCGCTCAGTCCGGCACCAATAATACCGATGTTCATGTCCATTCCCCCTTCTGTCAGGAAGATTGTATCATGACCGAGGACCCGTCGCCGGAATCGATGCGCTTCACGCCGACCGATTCCATTGCTCATCATACTCACGGCGCGTGTCTTCATACATGACGGCGAAACGGCTGACGATGAACGGGCGGATGAGTGCAATCGCAACGAGGTAAATCAACGATCCGAGAATGACGGATTCGATGCTGATAAAGAACGTCAATCCGACCAAGAATAGCGGGATGAATGGCAAAATCAACTTGAATGCCTCCCACTTTCGTCCGCGCATCAACGTCCGTGATTTCGTGATCGCCTCCGTGATGGACAAATCGGGCTCGTCGCGCAAGATAAAGAAGGTGAAGGCGTACGAGAAGTACTTCACGATGCCTGGTACAAGCAGTAACAATGACCATAGCACTTGGAACAACATGACAAGCAATCCGGCAAGCAAATGTTTACCGTAGCGATGTCGGAACGGCGTAAAAACATCGCGTAACGACGACGACTTCCCGCGGACCGTTTCTAACATCAACCAGTTGTAACCGATGATGACCGGGAGCAGTCCCGCGTACAAGATGAGACCCGCTAGACTGATCAACGTGAGTGCCAATGAATCATATTCGAACCCGAAATAATACGGATCCATCATCAATCCAATCTCTAATACAATCGAGCACACAAATGACCAGATAATCAATGTACCCGTCTTCCCTTTTACTGCGGCGCGCGCCCGTTCATTCCATGTCTGAATCATCTTGTTTCCCCTTTTCGTTCTTCTTTCCTGTCTTATACGCAACGTGATGGAAAATGTTTCAAACTCCACAAAAAAACAGGGCAATCGCCCTGTCCATCACTCTTCCCGATATTCTAAAATGTCGCCCGGCTGACAGTCGAGCGCCTGACAGATTGCTTCAAGCGTCGAGAAACGAATCGCTTTCGCTTTGCCGGTCTTTAAAATCGACAAATTCGCCATCGTGATGCCCACTTTTTCAGACAGCTCGGTCACACTCATCTTTCGTTTCGCCAACATTACGTCAAGATTTACGATAATCGCCATATGTCTCACCTCAGACCGTCAAATCATTTTCTTGCTTCATGTCGATGGCACGCTTCAATAGTTTCTGTAACAGTTCCGCGAATACGGCGACGACGAACGCGGCAAACACAAAGACGAGCCCGATGAGAAGGAACCCAGGCGCATCATCTCGCTCGGCGAACCAGTAGAAGAACGGGAGCGTCCCGATATAGACGGCCGTGATCGCCAACGCACAATACTTGATCGTGCGGAGTGATTGGACAGCCCGATACGAGAACCCTTCGTCGCGGTCGATCAACCGGAGCAGCATGAACGCTTGGAACAACGCAATGAAGAACGGGATGGCCGATACATACATACCAATCACAATCGGACGAATCGAGTCCTCAATCCAACTCCCACTCTCGACCGCCTCGCGCCAAATGTACGGAAGCAAAAACAAGCAGGCCGCCACAATCGGGACAGCCAGAACGAATACGGCCAACCGTAAAAAAACCGTCTCTCGTTTCATGATTCAGACACCTCACCTCGTTTGATACCTTCATCATAATCTTATTTTTATCGTTTATCAATAAATAATCGTCGTTAATAAATAAAAACCTCAGGATATCCTGAGGTTGATCTTTATTTTAAGGCTTCGAGTTCATCCTCTGTGACCCATTTGTGGTTCGTGACGTCTTCCCCGTCGTTTGTCGTGAAGTCGACCATATACACCGTCGTCTGTTCGGCCGAATCAATCGTCGCCTCGGCGCCGTCCATCCCGTCCATATGGTCTGTGGCCAGAGTGGCTTCGGTTCCTTCTTCTAACGGTGCCTCGCCTGGATTGTCGAGTTCTTCGTGAATGACCCACTTGTGATCTTCGACCGGATTGCCCCCATCCGTCGGGGTATAAGAGACCGAATAGACGGTCGTGTCATATGCACCGACGATTGTCGCCTCGGTGCCATCCATGCCCGGCATATGGTCGGCCGTCATCATCGCGGTCGACCCGACCGGGAACGTCGGATCTGTCGCTTCACTTAATCCGCTCGGCACCTCTCCTGATCCCGAATGGTCCATCATCGAATGGTCCGAATGTTCTTCTGTCGAGTCGCTCGTCTGCTCCTCCTCGGCATCTCCACAAGCTGCCAAAGTCGTCGCGAGCAACATCACGCTCAAACCGGTCATCCATTTTTTCTGTCTCATCGAATCTCTCCCTTACGTCTTTATCTTTATACGTTACCCTGCTATCGAGGTGGTGAGACGTTTTTGAGACCGATGCGATGATTTGTTATCGCTTTGATACATTAAAAGACCGCCTCGCGGCGATCTTCTAATTAATTCGCGTGCTTCACATCCTCGAACAAGCCGAGCGCGAACCCGGCCACCGCTCCGATCGTCGTCACGATGAGCACGTAATTCAAATCAACCCCTTGCCAGAACTGGCCTTGCATCACGTTCGTGACTTCAATCAAGACGGTCAACACGAGTGCCGTGACGAAGCTGGCCAATAGGAAGAAGCCGAGTGCCTTCTTCCCGTACACGATGACGCCGAGCATCGTACCGAAGGCCGTCGTCACCATAATCAGGAATGCCGTGTTTCCGTACGTGTCACCGAGCGTCGGGAAGATGGCTGCGAACGTTTCACCGACCGCAAACCCGAGCAAGATGGAGGCGACCATGCCAATCGTGCTCAAACCGACATTTCGAATCAAGTGTTCTCGGTGACCGAGCAATAAGAACAACAAGATGCTGCCGACGACACCGGTGAGGAACGTGACGAGCACACCGGCTTCAATGAAGAGACTGAAGAGGAAACTGCTGAGTAGGAACGACACTAAACCAATCAACAACCCGATTGCCCAATGCGTCCGGTGACTTCCATGGACAATGTTCATGATGCTCATCCCCTTTTATGCGTCCTACTATCCTATTGACCACTTTTTCAACTATGAAACGAGTTCTCTCTTTCTAGTTGGCGGTTTCCAATCGAATTCTCCACATCGTCACAAAAAGACCGTCCCCAAACGAATCACGGGACGGTCTGTGCCTCAATGGTGCTTGATTTTTCTCAAGAAAACCAACATCGGGAGGAGCAAGAGCGCCGCTGCCCCAAGCCCTCCTTGAATCGACGTGTAAAGGGCGAGCAATCCAATCAGCGGACCCCCGGCGACTTGACCGAACGCGTCGACCTGACCGAACATCGACAAAATCGTCGCCCGGCCTTTCGATGGGAGCCGCTCGTTCGTCATGACGCTCATGAGCGGATAGTGCACGTTACGCAGTGCCGCAATCGTCCAATACAGCAACACGGCCAACCAAAACTGTCCGACCGAGGCGAAAGCAAGCATCGCGATGATGAGCAGCACGTTGAACCAAAACAAGGTCGTCGCATAGCGTCCTTTGACGTATAGCTCGACACCTTTCAATACCAACATGTTGAGTTGAAACGCGACGGCATAGAACAAGCCGAACCAATACACGGCCGCCTGTTCCGACAACTGGAACGTCTCAATCAAATGCGCGCCCCATAACCGGTCGAATCCTTCACTAGCGAGACCCCAGACGAGCGTGATGGCAGCCAAGCCGACGAGAATCGAATTGCCACGGATATGGGTGTATCCGTCCCGAACCGTCCGTTTCGCTTGCACGAGATTCGACGTATCGGCTCGCGTGATCGGTTCGAACCGCGTCTCTGGCAAGACGCGCCATGCGATGACCGCGAGCGTCACCAACATCCCCCCGGCAAGCACGATTGTCATTTGGACAGACGTGACTTCAGCGAGGAGGACGGCGAACCCAATTCCGACGAAGCGGCCGAGCGAGCTATACTGTGCACCTCGCAAAAACACTTGTTCTAAGCCGTCATTCCCCATCTCATCGGTAATCCATGCCTGTTCGGCCCCGCTGATGAACGTCCAGCCGATACCCCATAACGCTGACGCGAACGCGATGGCCCAAAATTCAGGGATGCCCCCTTCTAGCAAATGGGCCAGTCCAATCAAACCGATACCGATGACCATCGACCGCTTCCGCCCATATAAATCGGCGACGAGACCGGTCGGTAGCTCAAATAGTAAAATCGATACTTCTAATATCGTTCCGATCAAGACGAGTTGTAACGCATTCAACTCGGTGGTCGTCACATAATAGATGGCGTTCAACGTGAACACCATCTGTATGATGAGCGAACGCGAACTCGATACTGCATAATACAGCTGTTGAATCTTCAATTGTATATTCCTCCGATAGGATTGTTCCAATACAGTGAATCATCGGAGGAGGTGGCCAACTTATGAACGCACGTCCTCCGGCAGGATGAATGTGTCAAATAGTTGGATTTGCATGGCGTTCTCTCCTTAGTCGTTATACCTTCAGTATACAAGCCGGTTCGCATGACGTAAATCACAACAAAAAAAGCCAAGATCCCGAAAGATCTTGGCCTATCATTTATTCGACTGTGACTGATTTCGCCAAGTTACGTGGCTTGTCGACGTCGCAGTCACGCGCAAGTGCCGCGTAATAAGAAATGAGTTGAAGCGGTAATACCGTCACGAGCGGCGTGAGCAGTGGCTCGACACGCGGCAAGACGAATGAATCACTCTCGTGTTCCATGCCTTCCATCGAAATCGTGCAAGCAACGGCGCCACGAGCGACAACTTCCTTGATGTTTCCGCGGATGTTGAGGTGCGTGTTCGGTTGCGAGACGAGTGTGATGACCGGTGTGCCATCTTCAATCAAGGCGATCGGTCCGTGCTTGAGCTCACCACCTGGGTAGCCTTCTGCTTGGATATACGAGATCTCTTTGAGCTTGAGGGCACCTTCGAGACCGACGTATGAATCCATACCGCGACCGAGGAAGAACGCGTTGCGTGACTCTTTCAAGAACTTGTCTGCCAATTGCTCAAAGATTTCTTTTTGAGCCATGACCGAGTCCATGATCGTCGCGATACGCGCGAGCTCTGTCATGAGGTCAAACGGAAGCTTCTTGCCGTTCGCACGAGCGATGTCGTAGGCGAGGATGGCGAGCACGGCGATTTGGGCCGTGTACGCTTTCGTCGATGCGACCGCAATTTCCGGGCCGGCGTGGAGGAGCATCGTCTCGTTCGCTTCACGTGAGAGCGTCGAACCGGCAACGTTCGTGAGTGTAAGCGCCTTGTAGCCGCGCTTCTTCACTTCGACGAGGACGGCACGGCTGTCCGCTGTCTCACCTGATTGTGAGATAAAGAGGAACAACGGCTTCTCTGTGAGGAGTGGCATGTTGTAACCGAACTCAGAAGCGACGTGCACTTCTGTCGGCACACCTGCGACGCGCTCAATCAATTGCTTGCCGACAAGACCAGCGTGGTAACTCGTACCGCAAGCGACGATATAGATGCGGTCCGCTTCCGATACGAGCGAGCGCACGCCTTCCGTCAGCTCGATGTCACCGTTCTCGTTCTGGTAGTGTTGGATGATGTTGCGGATGACGGCCGGTTGCTCGTCCATCTCCTTCAACATGTAGTGCGCGTACGTGCCCTTCTCGATGTCTGACGCATCGATCTCGGCCGTGTACGGGGCACGTTCGAGGACTTCGCCGTCGAGCGTCTTGATCGTCGCCGATTCGCGCGTCAAGATGACGATCTCGCCGTCGTGGAGCTCGAGGTACTGGTCTGTCACTTGGAGCATCGCCATCGCGTCAGACGCCACGACGTTGAACGTTCCGTCGCCGAGTCCGACGAGGAGTGGTGACTTGTTCTTGCCGATGTAGAGGCGCTCTTTGTCCTCTGAGTCGATCATCGCGATTGCGTACGAACCGTGGAGCTCAGCCAACGTCTTGCGGAACGCCGCCTCGACGTCGCCAAGTTCGACGAAGTTCTTCTCCATCAACTGGACGATGACTTCCGTGTCCGTCTCCGAGAGGAACGGGACGTCGAGCGTCGCCTTGATCTGCTCGTCGTTCTCGATGACACCGTTGTGGACGAGCGTGAAGCGGCCCGTCGTGCTCTGGTGCGGGTGGGCGTTCGGGACGCTCGGCACACCGTGTGTCGCCCAACGTGTGTGACCGATTCCGATCGTGCCATCTACTTCTGCTGGGACGACTTCGCGTAGCGCAGCGATTCGGCCGACTTCTTTATGCACGTTCACGTTATCATGCATCAAAGCAAGACCTGCCGAGTCATAACCACGGTACTCAAGTTTTTCAAGACCTTTGAGAAGGATTTCCTTCGCTCCGGTGTTCCCAATCATTCCTACAATTCCACACATACAAAAATCTCCCTTTATTTTCGATTTCTCGAAAAAGGAAACGGGCTTTTTCTAAGAGCTGTCAACGCGCTCCCCTTTGGCCGTCCGGTCGCCCGGGCGTTTTGAGGGTTTGCTTGTAGTCGTGACAGGCGACTAGGAGGCATCCGCCGAAAACTCGATAACCTCCAACCTCGTCAACTCCGTAGAGTTCTGGCGCTTGTTTCGTACTGGGTGTCCTTCCGTTTCTAAGGGCACGCTCTTAATAGTACAAATCACACCTCCATTCGTCAAGAAAATCACATAATTTCACAGTGACAAAACGGAAACAAAAAGGGAACCCGCAGACGGATTCCCTTGTTTTATTCCCTATTTCGACAAAATTATCCTTCTACACCGTAATCTTCGCGGACAACTTGTGCAATTCGTTCGACATAACGGTCACACTCTTCTGATGTCGGTGCTTCCGCCATGACGCGCACGAGCGGTTCCGTACCAGAAGCGCGGACGAGGATGCGGCCGTTGCCGTTCATTTCTGCTTCCGCTTCTTGAATCGTCGCGAGAACGCGGTCGCCGTTCATCGCCTCGTTTTTGTCCGTGACACGGATGTTGACGAGTTTTTGTGGGTAGACCGGCATCTCAGCCGCGAGTTCTGATAGCTTGCGGCCTGTCGTCTTCACGATTTGGGCGAGTTGAACGCCAGAGAGCATGCCGTCTCCCGTCGTCGAGTGGTCGAGGAAGATGAGGTGACCCGACTGCTCGCCACCGAGTGTGTAGTTGTGTTTCTTCATCTCTTCGACGACATAACGGTCACCGACCGCCGTCTGAAGCGCCGTCATACCAGCATCTTCAACCGCTTTATGGAAGCCGAGGTTACTCATGACCGTCGCGACAATCGTGTTGTCTTTGAGACGGCCTTTCTCGCTCAAGTACTTCCCGCAGATGTACATGATTTTATCGCCGTCGACGATATCACCGTTCTCATCGATTGCAATCAAGCGGTCGCCGTCGCCGTCAAAGGCGAGACCCATGTCCGCTCCTTTTTCACGAACGAACTGTGCCAAATGCTCAGGGTGTGTCGAGCCGACACCTTCGTTGATGTTCAAGCCGTTCGGCGAGTTGCCAATCGTCGAGACGTTCGCTTCGAGGTCAGCAAACAGACGTGCTGCCAATCCGCTCGTCGCACCATGGGCGCAGTCAAGGGCAATATGGAGACCGTCGAAATCTTCGTCAACCGTCTGTTTCAACATTTGAAGGTACTTCTGTGCACCCTCGTAGTAGTCTGAGACAAAGCCGAGGTCTTTTCCGACCGGGCGTGGCAACGTGTCTTCCGCCGCATCCAAAATCGCTTCGATTTCCGCTTCTGTCGCGTCGTCGAGCTTGAAGCCGTCGCTACCGAAGAACTTGATGCCGTTATCGGCTACCGGGTTGTGCGATGCCGAGATCATGACACCAGCCGTCGCATCGAGCGACTTCGTCAAATAAGCGACACCTGGCGTCGAGATGACGCCGAGACGCATCACTTCGGCTCCGATTGATAGGAGACCCGCGATGAGCGCACCTTCAAGCATATGACCTGAAATGCGTGTGTCACGGCCAATCAATACTTTTGGCTGTTCGCCGGCTGGCAAGTGTTTCGATAACACGTAGCCGCCCGCACGACCTAAACGATATGCTAACTCTGCTGTCAATTCTGAGTTCGCGACACCGCGGACTCCATCAGTTCCAAAATATTTACCCATAAATTCAATTCCTCACTTTTGTATGATTGAACGCCTCATTGAATCGAGGACGTTTCGGTTTGTTCATCGACGCTCGTTAACTCGATGTCGATTGTCTTCGGTGAGACGACGGTCACACCTTTTGGTACTTCATAGTCGACGTCGACCCCGTGTAACCCGCTCGGGAGGCCCGTCAAATCCAAGGTCACACTCACACTGTTCGACGTAATGCTCTCTAAGAGGGACCGCTTCCCGGACAAGGTGACCCCGATGACTTCAGGGGCTTGGAGCGTAAAGTTCGTTCGGTCATATCCTCGTACGGTCACAGGTACTGTCAATCGGACTCGTTCCGTCAATTCACCCGTGTCGTCTCGCGATTCATCCGCCGCTCGAACGAGCAATTGGACTTCCACTTGCTTCGTCTCAAGCGATGAGGCACCCTCCGGCACGGCGAGCGTTGCGGTCACTTTTCCGGTCTTGTCGATGCCATCTAAATCGATCGGCTCCGTCTCGACGGTGTCGATTGCATCGAGCACGTCTGGTGGCGCAAAGACACGGACTTCCGTCTCTTCTAGCAACGTGTCGACGAGTCTGAAATCATCTGCCACGTCACCGGTCGTCACCGCCTCAATCGGGAAGACGGCACTTTGTTCGTAGACCGGGACCGACACACTGATGATGTTCGGTTCGACGGTAACATTGAGCGGATTGCCATTGGCATCTAAAATCGTTGGCGTCAATTCACGCGTGAACGTTTGACTTTGATTGGCGACATCGACGTTCAACGTGATTTCTTGAACGTTTTGAATCCGACTGGCACCGCCTGACACTTTCACTGTCGTCGGTTCGATGTCGGCGTCACCGACCACTTTCCCTTCTGGCAATTGGTCTTTATTCAATAGGTTGACCGATACCGGGACTTCGACCGTCTGTTTGCGGTCAATATAGATTTCGACCGTATCCCGCTCGAGTTCGACGTTGACGTCTCCGCCAAAGCCGCGTGCCTCGACCGGAACGCGATGGAAGCCTGTCCCAAGGTTCGTTAAATCGACGAAGACTTGATAATCTTTCACCAACTTGGTCATCGTCAAACTGCTGGACGGACCTTGCAGTTCGACGCTCATTTCTTCTGGGACGTTATATGCCACGTACTGCACCTCATCGAAGAACACTTCGACGGGAACGTCGAGCGTCATCGAACTTTGTCCGACAATCGGGAGGGCGTTTGTGGAGTTGGTCGACGAACTCGTCTCGGCGACCATGAAATAAAGTAGGATGGCTAAAGCAAGTGCGATGACGCGGAGAAACCATTTATGTTGTAACCACTGATCAATCACTTACTTGTCCCCCCCTTTTTTATTGAAGAACGAGAGTGTCGTCTCTTTTTCTTCAATAACGAGTTCTTGGATCAATTTATTGCGAAGTCCCTCCTCATCCAACTCTCGATACAGACGTCCCGCAATCGCGAGCGACACGGCGCCTGTTTCTTCAGAGACGGTGAGCGTCACGCTATCCGTCACTTCACTGACCCCGATGGCGGCCCGGTGTCGGGTACCTAGCGCTTTATCGATATGTGGACTTTCCGACAATGGTAAATAACAGGCTGCTGCCGCAATTTTCCCATCTTGGATAATCATTGCCCCATCATGGAGCGGGGTGTTCGGAATGAACAGGTTGATAATCAGTTGTGACGTGATGTGTGAATCCATGCGGATCCCGGTCTCGACATACTCATTCAATCCCGTATCGCGTTCAATCGCAATCAGCGCACCGATGCGACGTTTTGACATATATTGTGCCGAGCTGACAATCGCTTCAATCATTTGACGCTGTTTATCCTCGTCACTCGTGCTCGTGCGACCGAACAAGTTACTCGTTCGCCCTAGATGCTCGAGCCCACGTCGGAGTTCCGGTTGGAAGATGATGATAATCCCAAGTAATCCGTAGGTGATGACCTGGTTCAATAAGAACTGTAACGTCTTCAACCCAAAGAATCCGCTGAGGAACCAGCTGACAAGGATGATGGAAATCCCTTTAATCAATTGGACCGCTTTTGTCCCACGTACAATCATCATCAATTTGTAGATGACATACGTGACGACGACAATATCTAAAACATCATTCAAATAATCGTACCAATGTACGTTTTCTGAAAGACTAAAGAATGATAAGAATGAAACCTGTTCAAGTAGCGGCAAATGCTCCCCTCCTCAACTACCTAGCCAATTCGTGCAAATTACATTATATCACATTTCTGAAACCACGCATCGCCAGACGATAAAACGAAACCAGATTGAAACGAACAAAAAAGACGCCGTCTCCGGCGCCCTCTTTTAGAAGATTTGTTTGAACGAATACCACATCCACTCAAACATCCGATCGATTTGTTCGAGTTCTCCCGTGACTTCTCCAGCGCTAGCCAGATAAGCCCGACCATTTACGGCCGTCGCGTTCCCGTTGACCGTCCCTTCAATCCGGAGGTCACCGCCTTGCACCGTGATGTCCCGCTCGACGGTTACACCTTGTGGGACGACCACCTCGTTCGATGTCACAACGATGCCCGGCACTTTCGTGTATGTCATCGTCTCCGTCGATTCATTCCATAAGCCAAGTGTCGCGCTCGACATCAAACTAAAGAAGAGAGCGGCCGCCATCAGTCCTGGATGCTTACGGAACCACGTCATCCATTTAGATTGTGGTTTCTGTTTTGTCCGGACTTTTTCTTCAAATCGAGTCACTGGTGCGACCTCGACCCGTGCTTTCGCTTCCGGTAAGGACGCCATGACACGGGCTGTAAAATCATCGGATAGTTTGGGCCGTGGTAAGGCCTTCAGTTCGGCATCTATTCGTTCGTAGTGGAGGTACGCTTCATATAAATCGTCGTCCTCCAACAATTGACGTAGTTCGTCAGATTCTTCGGGCAGGATGCCATCTTCCAAATATTGTTGTACTTTTTCTTCAGGAGTCAATTGAACCCCTCCCTGTTTTGAAAGATTGTTTTTAACATTTCTCTTCCCCGGAAGATCCTTGTTTTAACCGTAGCAACCGGCATATCGATCATGACGCTAATTTCCTTAAGCGATAAGTCATCCACGTATTTCAATAGCAATGGAATCCGATACTTGTCGGGCAGCTGTTTAATCGCTTCATGCATCTCGCCTCGAATTTCGCGATGAACGACTTGGGCGTCGGGTTGGGGTGCTTCATCAGCCAAGTGGTCCTGGTAGGTCAAGCCATCGGTGCCCGCAATCTCGGCATCCATTGAATATTCCGGCTTTCGCTTTCTCAGACGGTCGATTGCCACGTTTGTCGCAATCCGGTAAATCCACGTCTTGAACTTGTACTGGGGATCATACGTATCGATTCGGGTATACGCCCGAATAAACGTCTCCTGAGCAGCATCTTCCGCTTCGCCTCGATCATATAATATCTTATAAGCGACAGCAAAGACACCATCCTTGTACAGTTCTACCAGCTCAGCAAACGAATCATGATTCCCCGACCTTAATTCGTCGACTAAACGGGTGGTCAGCCGTTCCATCAGTCCACTTCCCCTCTCCGCAACCTATGCGGTCATCCTTCTATACGGATTTGTCTCTATGTAGGTTTCATTAAAATCGCATGACAATAAAAAAAGTTTCCAAGTCCATTGTAGCAAACAGACTTGGAAACTGTAAGGTCGTCAGACAGTTTCACTTTCCAATAACAGGTTTTCTTTGGATTTCAAAATCGTCTTACATAACTCGAACGCCAACTGGGCCGTTGTGTCATCATGATCGAGCGATGGATTTAATTCTACGAGTTCGACCGCAATCAAATCGTCAGCCTTCATCACTTCGGCCAAGATGGCTTTGCCTTCTTCGGCGGTCAGTCCTTGATCGACTGGCGTGCCGGTACCTGGAACAAGTTTCGCATCCAAGCTATCCATATCGAAGCTAAGATAGAACCGGTCCACACGTGCGCGCAAATAAGCGAGTGCCTCGTCCATCATGACGTCGACGCCCCGTGTCCGAATCTCTTCGACCGTGATGACTTTAATACCGAGTCGATTGATTTCTCGAATTTCACCTTCGTCGATATCCCGAAGCGCCATATACACCAAATGTTCGGGCGCGAGTTTCGGTTCACGTCCACCGACCTCGGTCAGGCGGATATCTCCCATCCCCATCGCCGCAGCAAGTGGCATCCCATGAATATTGCCCGATGGTGAGGTCTCACCCGTGTTCAGGTCAGCGTGCGCATCGACCCAGATGACACCGTATGGCCCCGTTTTGGCAAGACCCGCCAGCGTTCCGATTGCCATGCTGTGATCGCCCCCAACGATCAACGGGAATCGCTTCGCTTGAATGTCTGCATCGACGACCTCCGCGAGTTCTTGGACCGTGTATAAGACTCCATCTACCCGCTTCAAATGCTCTTCACTGTTAATCATTTCAGATTCAGGTAAGACACGGATCGTCTGTTGCTTCGTTTCTGCTGGCAATAGTGTTTCCAATCCGAGTGTCCGTAATTTTGATGGACCTTGCTCTACGCCATGTTTCCCCTGTCCATAACGTAGCGGTACTTCAATATATGACCAATTCATCCCCATTCCCCCTTGAACGTTTATAACTTCATTGTAAACGCTACCAAACGCGTGGTTCAACTTCACACAATGATGAATAAACATACAAAAAGGCAGCCTGAATGGTGGCAGGCTGCCTTTCTCTGTACTCTCAAGTGAATGGTTCATGGATTTAGGCAAAAAAAAACTTAAGTCATAAGTAACTTAAGAAAAAAACAAATGGTGGAGCCTAGCGGGATCGAACCGCTGACCTCCTGCGTGCAAGGCAGGCGCTCTCCCAGCTGAGCTAAGGCCCCGTCAAGGGAATAATATGGAGCGGAAGACGGGATTCGAACCCGCGACCCCGACCTTGGCAAGGTCGTATTCTACCACTGAACTACTTCCGCATAAAAATGAGCCATGCAGGGCTCGAACCTGCGACCCTCTGATTAAAAGTCAGATGCTCTACCAACTGAGCTAATGGCTCAAACCTGGTGGGGGGGGGCGGATTCGAACCGCCGAACCCGAGGGAGCGGATTTACAGTCCGCCGCGTTTAGCCACTTCGCTACCCCCCCAAGGAGTGCCGGCGAAAGGATTCGAACCCTCGACCCTCTGATTACAAGTCAGATGCTCTACCAACTGAGCTACACCGGCATATATGGTTTGATTATTTATTAAAAAGATGGTGGAGGATGACGGGATCGAACCGCCGACCCCCTGCTTGTAAGGCAGGTGCTCTCCCAGCTGAGCTAATCCTCCAAATGGTGACCCGTACGGGATTCGAACCCGTGTTACCGCCGTGAAAGGGCGGTGTCTTAACCGCTTGACCAACGGGCCTTAATTGGCTCCGCAAGTAGGATTTGAACCTACGACCTACCGGTTAACAGCCGGTTGCTCTACCACTGAGCTATTGCGGAACGATCTTGCCTGGCAGCGTCCTATCCTCACAGGGGGAGACCCCCAACTACTTTCGGCGCTGAAGCGCTTAACTTCCGTGTTCGGCATGGGAACGGGTGTGGCCGCTTCGCTATCGCCACCAGACAAAAGAATATTAACATCGCCCCAAGGGCGTGTCAATCCATTTCAGGGTTGTTCCCTGAAAACTGAAGACTCATCAATTCACACAAACCATTAGACTAGATCAAAGCCTCGACCGATTAGTATCATTCAGCTCCACACGTCGCCGTGCTTCCACCCATGACCTATCTACCTCATCGTCTCTGAGG